>NZ_JBEOVW010000029.1:0-76012 GCF_040295705.1 Micromonospora sp. NPDC002717
CGCCTCCCTCGCGGGCTCCCTCTCCCCCCCCACCCACCCCCGCGGGGCCGCCACCCCCACCCCCCCCCCCCCCCCCGCGCCCGCCCCCCCCCCCCCCCCGGGGGGGCCCCGCCCCCGACGGTGGCCTGGATCAGGCCTTGTCGTTCTCGCCGGCCTCGTCGCTGTCCTCGCGGGCGGCGGCGGTGTCGCCGGACGCCGACACGGGCGCCTCGGCGTCCTGGTCGCCCGAGTTCGACTTCGGGGCCTCCTCGGCCGGGGCGAGCGCCTCGACCTTGTCCTGCTGCGCGGCCTTGCGGGCGGCGGTCTTCTTGTTCGCCTTCGGCTCGGCGACCTGAAGCTCCTCGACCAGCTCGATGATCGCCATCGGCGCGGCGTCACCCTTGCGCGGACCGGTCTTCACGATCCGGGTGTAGCCGCCGTTGCGGTTGGCGTACCGGGGCGCGATCTGGTCGAACAGGGCGTAGACCACGTCCTTGTCCTTGACGACGCCCAGCACCCGCCGGCGGGACGCCAGGTCGCCGCGCTTGGCCTTGGTGATGAGCTGCTCGGCCAGCGGACGCAGCCGCCGGGCCTTCGTCTCGGTGGTCTGGATCTTGCCGTGCTGGAACAGCGCGGTGGCCAGGTTGGCCAGCATCAGCCGTTCGTGCGCGGGGCTGCCGCCGAGGCGGGGGCCCTTGGTGGGCGTGGGCATGCTTGGTGCTCCTCAGGTGTGGCGGCAGCGCGGACTAGAGCTGCTCGGTCTCGCGGTAGTCGTCGGTGTCGTAGTCGGCCTCGCCGAAGGTGTCCACGACGTGCGCCGGGTCGAAGTTCGGGGCCGAGTCCTTCAGCCCCAGACCCATCCCGGCGAGCTTCATCTTGACCTCGTCGATCGACTTCTGACCGAAGTTGCGGATGTCGAGGAGGTCGGCCTCGGTACGCCCGATGAGCTCACCAACGGAGTTGATGCCCTCGCGCTTGAGGCAGTTGTAGGAGCGGACGGTCAGGTCCAGCTCCTCGATCGGCAGCGCCAGGTCCGCCGCGAGCTGGGCGTCCTGCGGGGACGGCCCGATGTCGATGCCCTCGGCGGTCTCGTCCAGCTCCCGGGCCAGACCGAACAGCTCCACCAGCGTCGAGCCGGCCGAGGCCAGCGCGGTACGCGGGCCCATCGACGGCTTGGTCTCGACGTCGATGATCAGCCGGTCGAAGTCCGTCCGCTGCTCGACACGGGTCGCCTCGACGCGGTAGGTCACCTTGAGCACGGGCGAGTAGATCGAGTCGACCGGGATCCGGCCGATCTCGGCGCCGGCCTGCTTGTTCTGCGCCGCCGTGACGTAGCCGCGGCCCCGCTCGACGGTCAGCTCCATGTCGAGCCGGCCCTTGCCGTTGAGGGTGGCGAGCTTCAGGTCGGGGTTGTGCACCGAAACGCCGGCCGGCGGCTGGATGTCACCCGCGGTCACGTCGCCGGGGCCCTGCTTGCGCAGGTACATGCTGACCGGCTCGTCGTGCTCGGAGCTGACGCAGAGCTCCTTGATGTTCATGACGAGCTCGACCACGTCCTCCTTGACACCGGGGATCGTGGTGAACTCGTGCAGCACACCGTCGATCTTGATCGAGGTGACCGCCGCACCCGGGATCGACGACAGCAGCGTACGCCGCAGCGAGTTGCCCAGGGTGTAGCCGAAGCCCGGCTCCAGCGGCTCGATGGTGAACCGGGACCGGGTCTCGTTGATCGACTCCTCGGAGAGGGTCGGTCGCTGGCTGATGAGCATGTCTTCTCTTCTCTTCCGGGGCGCCCGCCATATGACGCCCACGACAAACTGTTCCGGTGGCCCGCCCGTGTCGGGCGGGCCACCGCAACGAGCTCCGACTACTTGGAGTAGAGCTCGACGATCAGCTGCTCCTGGACCTGCGTGTCGATGACCTGGCGGGCCGGGAGCGAGTGCACGAGGATCTTCATCTGGCTGGGGATCGCCTCGAGCCACGCCGGAACCGACCGCGAGCCGGCCTCGGCCTGCGCCACGATGAACGGGGTGAGCTCCTTGCTCTTGCCCCGGACCTCGATGATGTCGTGCTCCTTGACGCGGTACGACGGGATGTCGACCTTCTTGCCGTTCACCGTGAAGTGACCGTGCTTGACCAGCTGACGGGCCATGTCCCGGGACTTGGCGTAGCCGGCCCGGTAGACCACGTTGTCCAGCCGCGACTCGAGGATCTGCAGGAGAACCTCACCGGTCTTGGCCTGCTTGGCCACGGCCTCCTCGTAGTAACCGCGGAACTGCTTCTCCAGCACGCCGTAGACACGGCGGGCCTTCTGCTTCTCACGGAGCTGGAGCAGGTACTCCGTCTCCTTCGTGCGGCCGCGGCCGTGCTGCCCGGGCGGGAACGGCCGGGACTCGAACGGGCACTTCGGGCCATCGCACTTGCTGCCCTTGAGGAACAGCTTCATCTTCTCCCGCCGGCAACGGCGGCAGTCAGCACCGGTGTAACGAGCCATCTCTCTCTAACCTCTCAGACCCGGCGACGCTTCGGCGGACGGCACCCGTTGTGCGGCTGCGGGGTCACGTCGGAGATCTGACCGACCTCCAGGCCCACGGCCTGCAGCGAACGGATGGCGGTCTCCCGGCCGGAGCCGGGGCCCTTGACGAACACGTCGACCTTGCGCATGCCGTGCTCCATCGCCCGGCGCGCGGCGGCCTCGGCGGCGAGCTGCGCGGCGAACGGGGTCGACTTGCGGGAGCCCTTGAAGCCCACCTGGCCCGCGGAGGCCCAGGAGATGACCGCACCGGTCGGGTCCGTGATGGACACGATGGTGTTGTTGAAGGTGCTCTTGATGTGCGCCTGCCCGTGGGCGACGTTCTTGCGTTCCTTGCGCCGGACCTTCTTGACAGCGGCTCCGGCACGAGCCTTCGGTGGCATAAGTCTGTGCGCTCCTATTTACTTCTTGCCGGGCTTCTTCTTGCCGGCCACGGTCCGCTTCGGGCCCTTGCGGGTCCGCGCGTTGGTCCGGGTCCGCTGGCCACGCACGGGCAGACCCCGGCGGTGCCGGATGCCGGCGTAGCAGCCGATCTCGACCTTGCGGCGGATGTCAGCGGCGACCTCGCGGCGCAGGTCGCCTTCAACCTTGTAGTTGGCCTCGATGTGGTCGCGGAGCTGGACCAGCTCCTCGTCCGTGAGGTCCCGGGCGCGCTTGTCCGGCGAGATGCCGGTGGCGGCGAGCGTCTCCAGGGCGCGGGTCCGACCCACGCCGAAGATGTAGGTGAGCGCGATCTCCATCCGCTTCTCGCGGGGGAGGTCGACGCCGACTAGACGTGCCATGTGCGGGCGTGCTCCTCGTGGTGTTCTGGCGGAGGTGTGGACCCGTCCCATCCCGCTACCGACCGTTCCTCCTCCGGCGTCGTGCGCCGGCGACCGGAAACGGTCGCTGCCCGAGCGGGCCCCGGCCTCCGACCGGGGGTCAACCACGAAGAGGTACGCGACGCGCACCGCCCGCGGCTGGGACGAGCAATTGATTCGTTGTCTGGATCCGCGGCCCGGACCGATTACGACCGACCGTTGTCACACGGCCGGTCGGAACTGGTTCAGCCCTGGCGCTGCTTGTGGCGCGGGTCGGTGCAGATGACCATGACCCGGCCGTGCCGGCGGATGACCCGGCACTTGTTGCAGATCCTCTTGACGCTCGGCTTGACCTTCACGGTTGCCTTACTTCCCATCTGGCCCGACGACGCGCCGAGGCGCGACACCGGACGTCGAAGACGGACACGGGGACGTCCCGGCCGTCGTCAGGCTTACTTGTAGCGGTAGACGATGCGCCCGCGGGTCAGGTCGTACGGCGAGAGTTCGACGACGACCCGGTCCTCCGGCAGGATGCGGATGTAGTGCTGCCGCATCTTGCCGCTGATGTGAGCCAGCACCTTGTGGCCGTTCGCGAGCTCCACGCGGAACATTGCGTTCGGCAGGGGCTCGATGACCCGACCCTCGATCTCGATGGCTCCGTCTTTTTTCGGCATGTCCTCCGCTGTCCTGACGTCGGTTGCTCCGGACGGCCCACAACGTCTTACACGGGCGACTGATCAAGATCAGGGTGCCCGCGCCAGCCGCGGCTCCGACTCCCACCGAAGCGCGGGGTGGGCATGCCGGAGTGGACGCTGTGCGCCGATCAGAAAGTGTACGCCCGCCTGCGGGCCGTCGCCAAACCGGCCACCCTCGGGAGCGTCGGACCACCCGAAAGGCGACAATCGGGCGTCCAGGTCACCCGCCCGGCGTTCCGGTCGGGCGGGCGCCTCGACCAGGAACGGGACAGGGCCCGCCGGCGTCGCGACCTCCCGCGCCGCGGGGACGGCGGGCGCCGGCGGGTCGGTGGACGAGGGCCGTCCGCTTCCCGTACGCCCTCAGCGACCACTCGTCCGCGCGGGCGGCTCCGGCCGACCCTCCTCGGGTCAGACGGCCGGCGAGTCGGCGGGCTGGCGGGAGGTGACGAGTTCGCCGAGCCGGGCGCGACCGCCGTCCGGCGCGGTCAGCACCCAGACGCCGTCCGGGAGCAGCGCCATGGTGTGCTCGACGTGCACCGCCATCGACCGGTCCCGGGTGACCACGGTCCAGCCGTCGGAGAGCTCCACCGTCCGGGGCGAGCCCATCGTGATCATCGGCTCGATCGCCAGCGCCATGCCCGGCACCAGGCGGGGGCCCTTGCCCGGGCGTCCGTGGTTGAGCACGTGCGGGTCCTGGTGCATCTCGGTGCCGATGCCGTGGCCGCCGTAACCGTCGACGATGCCGTACCGGCCGCCCTTGCGGACGGCGTTCTCGACGGCGTGCGAGATGTCGGTGAGCCGGCCCTTGCCGCTGGCCGCCCCGCGGGCGGCGGCGGCGATGCCCGCCCACATGGCGTCCTCGGCCACCTCGGCCATCTTGAGCAGCGCCGGGTCGACCTCGCCCACGCCGACCGTGATCGCGGCGTCGCCGTGCCAGCCGTCGAGCACCGCGCCGCAGTCGATCGAGATCAGGTCCCCGTCGCGGAGCACCTGCTGCGGCGCCGGGATGGCGTGCACGACCTGCTCGTTCACCGACGAGCAGATCGATGCCGGGAAGCCGTGGTAGCCCTTGAACGAGGGGACGGCACCGGCCTCGCGGATGGTCGACTCGGCGATGGCGTCCAGGTCGGCGGTGCTGACCCCGGGGGCGACCGCCTCCCGCATCCGACGCAGCGCCTCGGCGACCACCAGCCCGGCGGCCCGCATCTTCTCGATCTGGTCAGGGGTCTTCAGCTGGATGTCCAGCTGGGGACGACGCATGGAGCCGTTACCTTTCGTTGCCGAAGCCGAAGAGCGGGGCACGTCGGACGTACCCCGCTCCTCGCACTCTATCCGCCGGAGCCCGGCGGGACGTCAGCCGCCGTACGACCGCAGGGCGTCGATGGCGCGGAGCGTGACGTCCTCCACCGGGCCGGTGGCGTCGATGCCCACCAGCTTGCCCTGGGCGCCGTAGTAGTCGACCAGCGGCGCGGTCTTGTCCGCGTACTCCCGCAGGCGGGTGGCGATGGTCTCCGGCTTGTCGTCGTCGCGCTGGAACAGCTCGGCGCCGCACCGGTCGCAGATGCCCTCGCGGGTGGTCGCGTCGAACTCGACGTGCCAGATCTTGCCGCAGCCCCGGCACGTACGCCGGCCGGAGAGCCGCCGGATCACCTCGTCGTCGTCGACGACGAGTTCCAGCACCAGGTCGAGCGCGGTGCCCAGGTCGGCGAGGAGCTTGTCCAGCGCGGCGGCCTGCGGCGTGGTGCGCGGGAAGCCGTCGAGCAGGAAGCCCTCGGCGGCGTCCGGCTCGGCGAGCCGGTCCCGCACCATGTTGATCGTGACCTCGTCGGGCACCAGCTCGCCGGCGTCCATGTAGCGCTTCGCCTCGATCCCCAGGGGCGTGCCCTGGGAGACGTTCGACCGGAAGATGTCACCGGTCGAGATCTTCGGGACCGAGAGGTGCGCGGCGATGAACTCGGCCTGCGTACCCTTGCCCGCACCCGGCGGGCCAACCAGAACGAGTCTCATCTACCGCAGGAACCCTTCGTAGTTCCGCTGCATGAGTTGGCTCTCGATCTGCTTGGTGGTCTCCAGACCGACGCCGACCATGATCAGGACAGCGGTGCCGCCGAACGGGAAGTTCAGGTACTGCTGCTTGTCCAGCCAGATGAAGAAGAAGTTCGGCAGGATCGAGATGATGCCCAGGTAGAGGGCGCCCGGCAGGGTGATCCGGCTGAGGATGAAGTCGAGGTAGTCGGCGGTCGGCTTGCCGGGGCGGATGCCCGGCACGAAGCCGCCGTACTTCTTCATGTTGTCCGCGACCTCGGTCGGGTTGAACGTGATCGAGACGTAGAAGTACGTGAAGAAGATGATCAGCAGGAAGTAGACCGAGATGTAGATCGGGCTGGTCGGGTCGACCAGGTTGTTCTGGATCCACGCCTGGGTCTTGCCCGGGTTGGTCTGGTCGAAGAACTGCAGCGCCAGCTGGGGCAGGTAAAGCAGCGACGAGCCGAAGATGACCGGGATGACACCCGCCTGGTTGACCTTCAGCGGGATGTAGGTCGAGGTGCCGCCGTACATGCGCCGGCCGATCATCCGCTTGGCGTACTGCACCGGGATCCGGCGCTGCGCCTGCTCGATGAAGGTGACCGCGGTGATGACCACCAGGACCAGCGCGATGACGAGGATGAACTTGCCCCAGCCGCCGGTCTGCTTGATCTGCCAGCCCTCGCTGGGGAGCCGAGCCGCGATCGAGGTGAAGATCAGGACGGACATGCCGTTGCCGACGCCCCGGTCGGTGATCAGCTCACCGAGCCACATCACCACGCCGGTGCCGGCGGTCATCGTCATGACGAGGAGGGACAGCGTCAGCCAGTCCGGGATCCCGGTGCCCTCGGGGATGATCGGGAACTGGTCGCACTGGTTCTGGAACAGCTGCCCGGAGCGGGCCAGCGCCACGAACGCCGACGCCTGGAGGACGCCCAGGCCCAGCGTCAGGTAGCGGGTGTACTGGGTGATCTTCGCCTGGCCGGCCTGGCCCTCCTTGCGGAGCTGCTCGAGCCGCGGGATGACCACGGTCAGCAGCTGCAGGATGATCGACGCGGTGATGTAGGGCATGATGCCCAGCGCGAAGACCGAGAGCTGCAGCAGCGCGCCGCCGGAGAAGAGGTTGAGCAGGTTGAGGACCCCGGTGGAGCCGTTCTCCAGGGTGTCGAGGCACTTCTGCACGTTGCCGTACGAGACACCCGGGCTGGGCAGCGTAGCCCCGAGCCGGTAGACCGCGATGATGCCTACTGTGAACAGCAGCTTCTTGCGCAGGTCAGGCGTACGGAACGCACTGAGAAAGGCGGACAGCAACTTCTTCCTCCTGCGCGCGGCGGGCCGCCGGTGAACCCGGGCGGGTCGGGGTGGGTGCCGGGCGAGTGCCCGATATCCATAGCTGGGAAGGGACTCTAACAGCCCGATCCCCGTCCGGGCAGATGTGCCCGGCTACATAAACCGAATCCGATGTTACCCGGCGCACACGTGCCGGGGAGACCATGGCGCCCGCCCAGTTGGGACAACTGAGCGGGCGCCATGTGTCGTACAGCTCTTACAGCTCGGTGACGGTGCCACCGGCGGCGGCGATCTTCTCCTTGGCCGACGCGCTGAACGCGTGCGCCGACACCTGGAGGGCGACCCCGCCGAGGTCCCCGGTGCCGAGGACCTTGACCGGCTGGCCCTTGCGGACCGCGCCGGCCTCGACGAGCTCCAGCGGGCCGACCTGGCCGCCGTTCGGGAACAGCTCGGCGAGCCGGTCCAGGTTGACCACCTGGAAGACCACCTTGAACTTGTTCTTGAAGCCCTTCATCTTCGGCAGGCGCATGTGGATGGGCATCTGCCCACCCTCGAACGCCGCCGAGATGTTCTTGCGGGCCTTGGAACCCTTGGTACCGCGACCGGCGGTCTTGCCCTTCGAGCCCTCACCGCGACCCACGCGGGTCTTCGCGGTCTTGGCACCGGGCGCCGGGCGCAGGTGGTGGACCTTGATCGTCATTACTCGACCTCCTCGACCTTCACGAGGTGGTTGACCGCGAAGATCATGCCGCGGATCTCCGGACGGTCCTCCTTGACCACCACGTCGTTGATCCGCTTGAGACCGAGCGAGCGCAGCGAATCACGCTGGTTCTGCTTGGTCCCGATCTCGGACCGGACCTGGGTGACCTTCAGGCGAGCCATCAGGAAGCCACCCCCGCCCGCGACGCCAGCATGGCGGCCGGCGCGACGTCCTCGACCGGCAGGCCACGACGGGCGGCGACGGCCTCGGGGGACTCGAGCCCCTTCAGCGCCGCCACCGTGGCGTGCACGATGTTGATCGGGTTCGACGAGCCGAGGCTCTTGGAGAGCACGTCGTGGATACCCGCGCACTCCAGCACGGCACGCACCGGACCACCGGCGATGACACCCGTACCGGCCGAGGCCGGCTTGAGCAGCACCACGCCGGCGGCGTCCTCGCCCTGCACCGGGTGCGGGATCGAGGCGCCGATCCGCGGCACCTTGAAGAAGTGCTTCTTGGCCTCCTCGACACCCTTGGCGATCGCCGCGGGCACCTCCTTGGCCTTTCCGTAGCCCACACCGACGGTGCCGTCGCCGTCGCCCACGATCACCAGGGCGGTGAAGCTGAAGCGACGACCACCCTTCACGACCTTGGCGACGCGGTTGATCGCGACGACCCGCTCGAGGTGCGGGGTCTTCTCGACGGGCGCGTTTCCGCGGCCGCCCTCACGGCGGTTGTCGCGGCGACCACCCTCGTTGCCACCGGACCCGCCGCCACGGCGCTGTTGACCTGGCATCAGCAGCCTTCCTTCTCTCTCGTGACGGGGTTTCTAGAACTCGAGCCCGGCTTCGCGGGCGGCGTCGGCAAGCGCGGCGACCCGCCCCGCGTACCGGTTGCCACCGCGGTCGAAGACGACCTTGGAGATGCCGGCGGCCTTGGCCCGCTCGGCGAGCAGGGCGCCGACCTTGCCGGCCAGGGCGCTCTTGTCGCCCTCCGAGCCGCGCAGCGAGGCGTCCAGGGTCGAGGCCGACGCCAGGGTGTGACCCTTGGTGTCGTCCACGATCTGGGCGACGATGTGCCGCAGGGAGCGGGTGACCACGAGGCGGGGACGCTCGGCGGTGCCGCTGATGTTCTTGCGGACCCGGAAGTGCCGGCGCGCACGCCCGACGGCACGCTTGGCGGCGACGCCGCGGCGGCGCTTGAGCAGCGTGGCGCTCACTTCTTACCTGCCTTTCCAGCCTTGCGGCGGATGACCTCGCCCTGGTACTTCACGCCCTTGCCCTTGTAGGGCTCCGGCGGGCGGATCTTCCGGATGTTGGCGGCAACCTCACCGACGAGCTGCTTGTCGATGCCGGCCACGTGGAACAGCGTCGGCTTCTCCACCGTGAAGGTGATGCCGTCCGGCGCCGGAACCAGCACGGGGTGCGAGAACCCGAGCGCGAACTCCAGGTCCTTGCCCTTGGCGGTCACGCGGTAACCGGTGCCGGCGATCTCCAGGCTCTTGCGGTACCCCTCGGTGACGCCGACGATCATGTTGGCGACCAGGGTACGGCTGAGGCCGTGCAGTTCCTTGGCCTTGCGCTCGTCGTTCGGGCGGTTGACGTTCAGCTGCCCGTCCTCGGCCCGGTCGATCGTGATCGGCTCGGCCAGGGTGTGCGAGAGCTCGCCCTTCGGGCCCTTGACCTTGACGGTCTGCCCGTCGATCGTGATGTCGACGCCGGCTGGCACCGGGATCGACTTACGTCCAATACGCGACATTTCTACCTGTCTCCCGTTACCAGACGAAGGCGAGGACTTCCCCGCCAACGCTCCGCTTGCGGGCCTGCCGGTCGGTGAGCAGCCCCTGGGACGTCGAAATGATCGCCACGCCCAGCCCGCCGAGCACCCGCGGGAGCCCGTCCGACTTGGCGTAAACCCGCAGACCGGGCTTGGACACGCGCTTGATGCCGGCCAGGCTCCGCTCCCGGTTCTGGCCGTACTTCAGCTCGACGACCAGTCGCTTGCCGACGGCGCCCTCCTCGGGCTCCTCGACCGACCAGGTGGCGATGTAACCCTCGGCCTTGAGGACCTCGGCGATGTTCGCCTTGATCTTCGAGTAGGGCATCGTCACCCGGTCGTGGTACGCCTGGTTGGCGTTACGCAGACGCGTGAGCATGTCTGCGATCGGGTCGGTCATCGTCATGGAATTCGTCAGCCTTTCTCGCCGGGGTTCCCGGGGCGGTGAGCCCCGGGCCTACGGCGAAGAGCAATAGCTATTACCAGGAAGCCTTGGACACGCCGGGCAGCTCACCGCGGTGGGCCATCTCCCGGATGCACACCCGGCAGAGACCGAACTTGCGGTAGACCGCCTTGGGACGCCCGCACCGCTGGCAGCGGGTGTACGCGCGAACCGAGAACTTCGGCTTCGCGGCCGCCTTGAGGATCAGCGCCTTCTTGGCCATCTCAGTTCTCCTTGAACGGGAAGCCCAGGAGCTTGAGCAGCGCCCGGCCCTCGTCGTCGGTCGTGGCGGTGGTGACCACCGTGATGTCCATGCCCCGCTGCCGATCGATCTTGTCCTGGTCGATCTCGTGGAACACCGACTGCTCGGTCAGACCGAACGTGTAGTTGCCGTGCCCGTCGAGCTTGCGCCCGTCGAGACCGCGGAAGTCGCGGATACGCGGCAGCGCGATCGACAGCAGCCGGTCCAGGAACTCCCACATCCGGTCGCCGCGGAGGGTCACCTTCGCGCCGATCGGCATGCCCTCGCGGAGCTTGAACTGCGCGATGGACTTGGTCGCCCGCCGCACCTGCGGCTTCTGGCCGGTGATGGTGGCCAGGTCCCGGACGGCGCCGTCGATCAGCTTGGCGTCCCGGGCGGCCTCGCCGACACCCATGTTGACGACGATCTTGACCAGCCGCGGCACCTGCATCGGGTTGCCGTACTTGTGCTGCTCCTGCAGCTGGGCCACGATCTCGTTGCGGTACCGCTCCTTGAGGCGCGGCATGGTCTTGGTTTCGGTAGCCGTGGTCATCACAGGTCCTTACCGGTGCTACGCGCGATGCGGACCTTCTGGCCGTTTTCGTCGATCCGGTAACCGACGCGGGTCGGCTTGCCGTCGGAGTCCAGGACCTGCACGTTCGAGACGTGGATCGGGGCCTCCTGGGTGACGATGCCACCGGTCTTGGCGCCACGCTGGGTGGTGCTGATGCGGGTGTGCTTCTTGACCCGGTTCACGCCCTCGACCAGGACCTTGTCCTGCCGCGGGTAGGCCGCGATGACCTTGCCCTTGGCACCCTTGTCCTTGCCGGCGATGACGACGACCGTGTCGCCCTTCTTGACCTTCACGGTCACAACACCTCCGGCGCGAGAGAGATGATCTTCATGAACCGCTTGTCCCGCAGCTCCCGACCCACCGGGCCGAAGATACGGGTGCCGCGCGGGTCCCCGCCGTCCTTGATGATGACGGCGGCGTTCTCGTCGAAGCGGATGTACGAACCGTCCGGCCGCCGCTTCTCCTTGGCGGTGCGAACGACGACAGCCTTGACGACATCGCCCTTCTTCACACCGGCACCCGGGATCGCGTCCTTGACGGTGGCCACGATGACGTCGCCGATGCTCGCGTAGCGCCGACCGGAGCCACCGAGAACCCGGATGCACAGGATCTCCCGAGCACCCGTGTTGTCGGCGACGCGCAGTCGCGACTCCTGCTGAATCACGTCTATCTCCTATGTCTGCCGGTTCTCCGGCCGCGCGAGGCGGCCGGAGCCTGGCGGAACCCGCGCCCGACTGACGCCGGGCGAGCTTGAGCCTTCGCTACTTGGCCTTTTCCAGGATCTCCACGAGCCGCCACCGCTTGGTGGCGGACAGCGGCCGGGTCTCCATGATCAGGACCCGGTCACCGATGCCGGCGGTGTTCTGCTCGTCGTGCACCTTCAGCTTGCTGGTACGGCGCATGATCTTGCCGTACAGCGCGTGCTTGACCCGGTCCTCGACCTCGACGACGACGGTCTTTTCCATCTTGTCGCTGACCACGAGGCCCTCACGCACCTTGCGGCGGGCCCGCGCGGCGGCGGTGGTGTTCTCGCTCATGATGCAGTCACCTCAGTCGGCGCGGCCGAGAGACCCAGCTCGCGCTCACGCATGATCGTGTAGATCCGGGCGATCTCCCGACGGATGACCTGCAGCCGCCGGTTGTTGTCCAGCTGCCCGGTTGCGGCCTGCACGCGGAGGTTGAACAGCTCCGCCTTGGCCTCGCGCAGCTTCGTGACCAGCTCCTCCTCGGAGAGCTCACGCAGCTCGGAGGCCTTAACGCCCGCTGCCATCAGGATTCACCCACTTCGCGCGTAACAATGCGGCACTTCATCGGGAGCTTGTGGATCGCGCGACGCATCGCCTCTCGCGCGATCTGCTCGTTGGGGAAGGACATCTCGAAGAGGACCCGCCCCGGCTTCACGTTGGCGACCCACCACTCGGGCGAACCCTTACCGGAACCCATCCGGGTCTCGGCCGGCTTCTTGGTGAGGGCCTGGTCCGGGAAGATCGTGATCCAGACCTTGCCACCACGCTTGATGTGGCGGGTCATCGCGATACGGGCCGACTCGATCTGGCGGTTGGTCACGTACGCCGGCTCGAGAGCCTGGATCCCGAACTCGCCGAACACCACCCGGTTACCACCCTTGGACGCGCCGTGGCGGTCCGGGTGGTGCGGCTTGCGGAAGCCCTTCGGGGGCTTGCGCGGCATCAGCATCTGTCAGCCCTCCTGCTGCGTTTCTGCCGCGGCGGAGACGGCGGCGGGATCCACCGCGTCACCACTCGGCGTCTCGGCCTGCTGCGCGATGGTGGTCGCGGCGGCCCGGCCGGTCTCGGTGCCGCCGGCGGTCGTGCCGGACGAGCCGGACCGACCACGGCGCGGCCGCTCGGGGCGGTCGCCGCGCTCACGGCGCGGGCGCGACGGAGCCTCGGCCGGGGTCTCCCGACCCGGCACCGCGTCGCCCTTGTAGATCCAGACCTTCACGCCGATCCGGCCGAAGGTGGTACGGGCCTCGAAGAAGCCGTACTCGATGTTGGCCCGCAGCGTGTGCAGCGGGACCCGGCCCTCGCGGTAGAACTCGGTCCGGCTCATCTCGGCGCCGCCGAGACGGCCCGAGACCTGGACCCGGATGCCCTTGCAGACCGGGTTCTTCATCGCGGACTGCATGGCCTTGCGCATCGCCCGACGGAAGCTGACCCGGCTGGACAGCTGCTCGGCGACGCCCTGGGCGACGAGCTGCGCGTCCGACTCGGGGCTCTTCACCTCGATGATGTTCAGCTGGACCTGCTTGCCGGTCAGCTTCTCGAGCTCGCCACGGATCCGGTCGGCCTCCGCACCCTTGCGGCCGATGACGATGCCCGGCCGGGCGGTGTGGATGTCGACGCGGACCCGGTCCCGGGTGCGCTCGATGTCGACCTTGGAGATGCCGGCACGCTCGAGGCCCTTGGACATCATGCGGCGGATCTTGACGTCCTCGCCGATGTAGTCCTTGTAGAGCTTGTCCGCGAACCAGCGGGACTTCCAGTCGGTCGAGATGCCGAGCCGGAACCCGTGCGGGTGAACCTTCTGACCCATTACTCGGCGCCCTCCGTCTTGCTCTGCGTCTCAGCCGGCTCCGCCTGCTTCGCCGGGGCCGCCTTCTTCGCCGCGGCCGGCGCCACGGCCTCGACCGCGACGGTGATGTGGCAGGTGCGCTTGCGGATCCGGTACGCCCGGCCCTGCGCCCGCGGCTGGAACCGCTTCATGGTCGGGCCCTCGTCCACGTACGCCTCGCTGACGAGCAGCGCGTCGGGGTCCAGCCGCTCGTTGTTCTCCGCGTTGGCGATCGCGCTCGCGAGCACCTTGTACACCTGCTCGCTCGCAGCCTGCGGCGCGAACTGCAGCACCGTGAGCGCCTCCTTCGCGGGCAGGCCGCGGACGAGGTTGACCACCCGGCGCGCCTTCATCGGCGAGATGCGCACGTGCCGCGCAACCGCCCGCGCGCCCGGAAGCACCGGAGCGTCGCCCTTTCCTGGCATCGCTGTAACCCCTTGTTCCTCTATCCGTATGCCCGCGGCGTCAGCGCCGACGGCTCTTCCGGTCGTCCTTCTCGTGACCCTTGAACGTGCGGGTCAGCGCGAACTCGCCGAGCTTGTGCCCGACCATCGCCTCGGTCACGAACACCGGGACGTGCTTGCGTCCGTCGTGCACGGCGATCGTGTGACCCAGCATCTCCGGGATGATCGTCGAGCGCCGCGACCAGGTCTTGATGACGTTCTTCGAGCCCTTGTCGTTCTGCGTCTCCACCTTCTTGAGCAGGTGGTCGTCGACGAACGGGCCCTTCTTCAGGCTGCGAGGCATGTCTTATCTCCCTCAGCCGCGCTTACGCGTGGCGTAGCGGCGGCGGACGATCAGCCGGTCACTCGGCTGGCCCTTACGACGGGTGCGGCCCTCGGGCTTACCCTGCGGGTTGACCGGGTGGCGACCGCCGGAGGTCTTACCCTCACCACCACCGTGCGGGTGGTCGACCGGGTTCATCGCGACACCACGGACGGTCGGGCGCTTGCCCTTCCACCGCATACGGCCGGCCTTGCCCCAGTTGATGTTCGACTGGTCGGCGTTGCCGATCTCGCCGATGCTGGCGCGGCAGCGGACGTCGACCCGCCGGATCTCACCGGACGGCATGCGCAGGGTCGCGTACGCGCCCTCGCGGCCGAGCAGCTGGATGCCGACGCCGGCCGAGCGGGCCAGCTTGGCGCCGCCGCCCGGGCGCAGCTCCACGTTGTGGATGGTGGTACCGACCGGGATGTTGCGCAGCGGCAGGTTGTTGCCCGGCTTGATGTCGGCGCCCGGACCGGACTCGACCGCGTCGCCCTGCTTCAGGTCCTTCGGCGCGAGGATGTAGCGCTTCTCGCCGTCGGCGTAGTGCAGCAGCGCGATGCGCGCGGTGCGGTTCGGGTCGTACTCGATGTGGGCGACCTTCGCCGGCACGCCGTCCTTGTCGACCCGCTTGAAGTCGATCAGACGGTACTGGCGCTTGTGACCGCCACCGTGGTGCCGCGTGGTGATCCGGCCGTGGGCGTTGCGTCCGCCCTTCTTCGGCAGCGGAGCCAGCAGCGACTTCTCGGGCGTCGACCGGGTGATCTCGGCGAAGTCGGCGACGCTCGAGCCACGCCGGCCCGGCGTCGTCGGCTTGTACTTACGGATAGCCATTGTCTACACCCCTCAGCTGACCGGGCCGCCGAAGGCCTCGATACGGTCACCGTCAGCCAGCTTCACCATCGCCCGCTTGGTGTCCTTGCGCTTGCCGAACCCGGTGCGGGTCCGCTTGCGCTTGCCCTCGCGGTTGAGCGTGTTGACCGTCAGGACGCGGACGTTGAAGATCTGCTGGATAGCGATCTTGATCTCGGTCTTGTTCGCGTCCGGGTGCACCAGGAAGGTGTACCAGTTGCGGTTCAGCTCGCTGTAGCTCTTCTCCGAGACGACCGGCGCCACGATGATGTCGCGCGGGTCGGCGATCGTGCTCACTTGCCACCCTCCTCGGTGGTCTCGGCGGGAACACCGAGGAACTCGTCCAGGGCGTCCTTCGTGAAGACCACGTCGTCGGCCACCAGCACGTCGTACGTGTTGAGCTGGCCGGCTTCGATCAGGTGCACCCGCGGCTCGTTGCGCAGCGACACCCAGTTCAGCTCGTCGGTGCTGCTCAGCACGACCAGCACCCGGCGGGCGTCGGTCAGCTTGGCCAGCGTGGCCAGGGCGGCCTTGGTCGACGGCTTCTCGCCCGAGACGAACGCCTCGACGACGTGCACCTGCCCGGCGCGGGCCCGGTCCGACAGGGCGCCACGCAGGGCGGCGGCCTTCATCTTCTTCGGGGTGCGCTGGCTGTAGTCGCGCGGCACGGGACCGTGCACCACGCCACCGCCGGCGAACTGCGGCGCGCGGATCGAGCCCTGCCGGGCACGACCGGTGCCCTTCTGCTTGTACGGCTTCTTGCCGCCACCGGCGACCTCGCCGCGGGTCTTGGCCTTGTGCGTGCCCTGCCGGGCCGCCGCGAGCTGGGCCACCACGACCTGGTGCATCAGCGCGACGTTGGCCTGGACGTCGAAGATGTCGGCGGGCAGCTCGACGGAGCCGCTCTTGTTGCCTTCGACGGAGAGGACGTCAACGGTGGTCACTTGGCCACACCGCCCTTCTTCACCTTGGTCTTGGCCGCGGTGCGGACCAGGACCAGCGCGCCCTTGGGGCCGGGAATGGCGCCGCGGACGAGCAGGAGGTTGTTCTCGGTGTCGACCGCCTGGACGGTCAGGTTCTGGACGGTGTAGCGCACGCCACCCATCCGGCCGGCCATCCGGGTGCCCTTGAAGACACGACCCGGGGTGGCGCAGGCGCCGATGGAGCCCGGCGAGCGGTGCTTGCGCTCGACACCGTGGCTGGCGCGCAGACCGTGGAAGCCGTGACGCTTCATCGGGCCGGCGTAGCCCTTGCCCTTGGTCTTGCCGGTCACGTCGATCGAGACACCGGCCGGGAACTCCTCGACCGTGATCTCCTGGCCGAGCGAGTACTCCGCCGCGTCGGCGGTGCGCAGCTCGACGATGTGCCGGCGCGGCGCGACGTCGGCCTTCGCGTAGTGCCCGCTGATCGGCTTCTTGACCTTGCGCGGGTCGATCGTGCCGTACGCCAGCTGGACCGCGGAGTAACCGTCCTTCTCGGCGCTACGAACCTGGCTGATGACGCACGGGCCGGCCTGAACCACGGTCACCGGGACAACACGGTTGTTGTCCCAGACCTGGGTCATGCCGAGCTTTGCGCCCAGGATCCCCTTGACTTGCCTGTCCATTTGTCCGGTCCCTACAGCTTGATCTCGATGTCGACGCCAGCCGGCAGGTCGAGGCGCATGAGCGAGTCGACCGTCTTCGGGGTCGGGTCGATGATGTCGATCAGCCGCTTGTGCGTGCGCATCTCGAAGTGCTCGCGCGAGTCCTTGTACTTGTGCGGCGAGCGGATAACGCAGAAACGGTTGATCTCCGTGGGCAGCGGCACCGGGCCTGCGACCTGCGCCCCGGTACGCGTCACCGTCTCGACGATCTTCCGAGCCGAGGAGTCGACGACCTCGTGGTCATAGGCCTTGAGCCGGATGCGGATCTTCTGTCCCGCCATGGTGGCTTCTGTTCCTTCTCTCGATGCCGCTGTGTTGCGGGCGCCTGTACCGGCTGGTACAGGCCCACTTCGCCGACCCCCGCGGTCGGGCGTGTCGCGCCCTCGGGCCAGGCTCCGCCCCGGGACTCCGGAGCGATTCTGACCGCGCGGTGGGTCAAGGCGTCGATCGCACTACCGCGACCTGAACGCCGTGCGAGGGTGGTTGGCGGACGGGCCGCCAACCACCCTACGCCCGACTGTCCTGCAGCCCGGAGGTTCGACGAAAGCCGAACACGGGCAGCGAACTGTCGTTACGCAACCTGACTAGTATGCCGCACGACCGGCGGCGGGTCTAATCGGGGTTACCTAGCTCACTTGATGATCTTGGTGACGAACCCGGCGCCGACGGTGCGGCCACCCTCGCGGATCGCGAACTTGAGGTTCTCCTCCATGGCGATGGGCTGGATCAGCTTCACCGTCATGGTGGTGTTGTCACCCGGCATGACCATCTCGGTGCCCTCGGGGAGCGTGACGACACCGGTGACGTCCGTGGTCCGGAAGTAGAACTGCGGACGGTAGTTCTGGAAGAACGGGGTGTGCCGGCCGCCCTCCTCCTTGGAGAGGATGTAGACCGTCGCCTCGAACTCCGTGTGCGGGGTCGTGGTGCCCGGCTTGATGACGACCATGCCGCGCTCGACGTCCTCGCGCTTGATGCCACGCAGCAGCAGACCGACGTTCTCGCCCGCGCGGGCCTCGTCGAGCAGCTTGCGGAACATCTCGATGCCGGTGCAGGTGGTCTTCATCGACTTCTCGCGGATGCCGACGATCTCCACCTCCTCGTTCGGCTTGAGCACGCCGCGCTCCGCGCGACCGGTGACGACGGTGCCACGACCGGTGATCGTGAAGACGTCCTCGATCGGCATCAGGAACGGCTTCTCGGTCTCGCGCTGCGGCTGCGGGATCGCGTTGTCGACAGCGGTCATCAGGTCCAGCAGCTTGCCGGTCCACTCGGGGTCACCCTCGAGGGCCTTCAGCGCCGAGACCCGGACGACCGGCAGGTCGTCACCCGGGTACTCCTGCGACGAGAGCAGCTCGCGGACCTCGAGCTCGACGAGCTCCAGGAGCTCCTCGTCGTCGACCATGTCGCTCTTGTTGAGCGCCACGACGATGTACGGCACGCCGACCTGGCGGGCCAGCAGCACGTGCTCACGGGTCTGCGGCATCGGGCCGTCGGTCGCCGCGACCACCAGGATCGCGCCGTCCATCTGCGCGGCACCGGTGATCATGTTCTTGATGTAGTCGGCGTGACCGGGGCAGTCGACGTGTGCGTAGTGCCGCGCCTCGGTCTGGTACTCGACGTGCGAGATGGAGATCGTGATGCCGCGGGCCTTCTCCTCCGGCGCCTTGTCGATCGCGTCGAACGGCGTGTACGGGTTGAGGTCCGGGAACTGGTCGTGCAGGACCTTGGTGATGGCCGCCGTCAGCGTCGTCTTACCGTGGTCGATGTGACCAATGGTGCCGATGTTGACGTGCGGCTTAGTCCGCTCGAACTTCGCCTTCGCCACTGGTGTCCTCCTGTGGACTTCTTGGTTCGTTCGCCCCGGCGCGCCGGTCGGCGCTTAGGACTCTGTCGACAGCCTTTCCGGCCTGGCGGCCGGAGAGCTTTGGTGGGTTCTGCGGCGATGAAGCCTACAGGCCCGGTCTCACGCATCCCGACCGAGGTGGCCGCGGGCGGGGAGCACCCTCCCGCGACCGCCCCGGATCATCGGAGCACGTCAGGTGAGGTCACTCACCCGTCGCCTTGGCGATGATCTCCTTCGCGACCGAGGCCGGAACCTCGGCGTAGGAGTCGAACTGCATGCTGTAGCTAGCCCGGCCCTGGGTCTTCGACCGCAGGTCGCCGACGTAGCCGAACATCTCCGACAACGGCACCAGGGCCCGGACGACGCGGGCGCCGCTGCGCTCCTCCATCGCCTGGATGATGCCACGGCGGGAGTTGAGGTCGCCGATGACGTCACCCATGTTCTCCTCGGGAGTGGTGACCTCAACGGCCATCATCGGCTCGAGCAGCGCGGGGTCGGCCTTGCGGGCCGCCTCCTTCATCGCCATCGAGCCGGCGATCTTGAATGCCATTTCCGACGAGTCGACCTCGTGGTACTGGCCGTCCACCAGGGTGAGCTTGACGCCCACCAGGGGGAAGCCGGCGAGGATGCCGTACTGCATGGCGTCCTGCGCGCCCGCGTCCACCGACGGGATGAACTCCCGGGGGATGCGGCCACCGGTCACGGCGTTGGCGAACTCGTAGGTCGGGGCGTCGTTGCCCAGCGGCAGCGGCTCCAGGCTGATGATCACCCGGGCGTACTGGCCGGAACCACCGGTCTGCTTCTTGTGGGTGTACTCGACCTTCTCCACCTTGCGGCGGATGGTCTCGCGGTACGCCACCTGCGGCTTACCGATGTTCGCCTCGACGTTGAACTCGCGGCGCATCCGGTCGACCAGGATGTCCAGGTGCAGCTCGCCCATGCCGGAGATGACCGTCTGGCCGGTCTGGTCGTCCAGCTTGACGCGGAAGGTCGGGTCCTCCTCGGCCAGCCGCTGGATGGCGGTGCTGAGCTTCTCCTGGTCGGCCTTGGTCTTCGGCTCGATGGCGACCTCGATGACCGGCTCCGGGAAGGTCATCGACTCCAGGATGACCGGGTTCGCCGGGTCGCACAGGGTGTCACCGGTGGTGGTCTGCTTGAGACCCTGCACCGCGATGATGTCGCCGGCCTGGGCCGAGCTGCGCTCTTCCCGCTTGTTGGCGTGCATCTGGTAGATCTTGCCGATCCGCTCCTTGCGGTCCTTGGTGGAGTTGACCACCTGGGAGCCGGACTCGAGCGTGCCGGAGTAGAGCCGGACGTAGGTGAGCTTGCCGAGGTGCTTGTCCGTCTGGATCTTGAAGGCGAGGCCCGAGAACGGCTCCGACTTGGACGGCTTGCGCTGCATCGGCGTCTCGCCGTCGGTGGCCGTGCCCTCGATCGCCGGGATGTCCAGCGGCGACGGCAGGTACGCGACGACGGCGTCGAGCATCGGCTGGATGCCCTTGTTCTTGAAGGCGGTGCCGGTGAGGACCGGGTTGGCCTTGCCGCCGATGGTGGCCCGACGGATGGCGGCCTTGATCTCCTCGACGGAGATCTCCTCGCCCTCCAGGTACTTCTCCATCACCGCGTCGTCGACGTCGGCCAGGGTCTCCATCAGCTTCTCGCGCCACTCGGCGGCCGAGTCGGCGAGGTCGGCCGGGATGTCCTCGACCGTGTAGTCCTCACCCTTCTGGGTCTCGCCGCGCCAGGTGAGCGCCCGCATCTCGATAAGGTCGACCACGCCGATGAAGTCGGACTCGGCGCCGATCGGGATCTGGAGCACGAGCGGGGTGGCGTTGAGCCGGTCGATCATCATCTGCACGCAGCGGAAGAAGTCGGCGCCGGTCCGGTCGAGCTTGTTGACGAAGCACATCCGGGGGACGTTGTACTTGTCCGCCTGCCGCCAGACGTTCTCCGTCTGTGGCTCCACGCCGGCGACACCGTCGTAGACCGCGACCGCACCGTCCAGCACCCGCAGCGACCGCTCGACCTCGACCGTGAAGTCGACGTGGCCGGGCGTGTCGATGATCTGGATCGTGTGGCCCTTCCACTCGCACTTGGTGGCGGCGGAGGTGATGGTGATACCGCGCTCCTGCTCCTGTTCCATCCAGTCCATCACGGCGCCACCCTCGTGGGTTTCGCCGATCTTGTACGTGATACCGGTGTAGAACAGGATCCGCTCGGTGGTGGTGGTCTTACCAGCATCGATGTGGGCCATGATGCCGATGTTGCGTACGTTGGCGAGCGCGTCTGCGGCGGCCACTTCAATCCCTACTTATCGTCGTCTCGACACAACTGGTGGCGGTTCCGGCGTCACGCGGACGCCGGAACCAGGGTGTTACCAGCGGTAGTGCGCGAAGGCCTTGTTGGACTCAGCCATCTTGTGCGTGTCCTCGCGCCGCTTGACGGCGGCACCGAGGCCGTTGCTCGCGTCCAGCAGCTCGTTCATCAGCCGCTCGACCATGGTCTTCTCGCGACGGGCGCGGGAGTAGGTGACCAGCCAGCGCAGGCCCAGGGTGGTCGCCCGGGCCGGGCGGACCTCGACCGGGACCTGGTAGGTGGCGCCACCGACCCGGCGGCTGCGCACCTCGAGGGTCGGCTTGACGTTGTCCATCGCCCGCTTGAGGGTGACGACCGGGTCGGTGCCGGACTTCTCGCGGCAGCCCTCGAGGGCCGCGTAGACGATGCGCTCGGCGAGCTGGCGCTTACCGCGCAGCAGGATCTTGTTCACCAGCTGGGTGACCAGCGGCGAGTTGTACACCGGGTCAGCGACCAGCGGCTTCCGCGGAGCGGGTCCCTTACGCGGCATCTCAGCTCTTCTCCTTCTTCGCGCCGTAACGGCTGCGAGCCTGCTTGCGGTTGCGGACACCCTGGGTGTCCAGCGAGCCGCGAACGATCTTGTACCGCACGCCCGGGAGGTCCTTCACACGGCCGCCGCGGACGAGCACGATCGAGTGCTCCTGCAGGTTGTGGCCGACGCCCGGGATGTAGGCGGTCACCTCGATCTGGCTGCTGAGCTTGACACGAGCGACCTTGCGGAGCGCCGAGTTCGGCTTCTTCGGGGTGGTGGTGTACACGCGGGTGCACACGCCGCGACGCTGGGGAGACCCCTTGAGCGCCGGGGTCTTGGTCTTGGTCGTCTTGGCCTGACGGCCCTTTCGGACCAGCTGCTGAATGGTGGGCACCGGGCTTCTCCGCTCCCTTCGGCCGCTGTGTGGCGGCCGCGCCTTCTGCCGTAGCCGACCTGATGACCGGCTCTCCTACATTCCGACCAGGGCCACCTCGCGGAGGTCCCGGCACCCGCGGTCGGGCGTGTCGCCCAGCTCACGGTCCCGGCGTCGGCGCTCGCGCGTGTCGACCGGGGTCTTTCACCGGCACACGGCAGGCCGCGCGTCGGATCTTTGGCTTTGTCGTGCTCCCACGCGATCTCCGGATCGCCGGATCCAGCGCACGCACGAGTCGCCCGGGCTTGCCCGGGCACAAGGGGAAAGAGTACCTACCACGACCGCACAGGTCAAAACGGAGTGGCCGGCGTAGCGTCTCACCGCCCGCCGATCGAACCCGTCGCGCCTGCCCGCCCGTGATGGGCACCTACGGTCACAAGTGTACCGGCTTCCCCAGGAACCGACCCGTCGACCCCGGGGCGGCCCCGCTCACGCCCGGCCGTCGCGGTTCCGTGTCACGCCAGCGCCACCAGCAACGCCAGCCCCAGCCCGAGCAGGCTGAGCAGCAGGCCCGCCCCGCCGCAGCTCACGCCGGCCACCGCCAGCCCCCGCCCGGTGAACCGGACCGCCGGCGGCGGCGCCGCACGGCGGATCTGCCGCAGCCCGATCAGGCCGGCGACGACCGCGCCCGCCCCCGCCAGCACGCCCAGCACGGTGAAGGCCCCGGCTGCCCAGGCGCCACCCATGCCGGCGACCGCGCCGAGGCAGACCACCAGCAGCGCGACGAGGATCGAGACGATCCCGGCCACCAGCGAACCGACGGCGAGGCCGGAGGTGACCGGGGGCACGTCCAGGTGCACCACGCCGAACGGCGTGCCGGCGACCGCCTCGACCCGCTTCGGCGGCCGGCCCGGCTCCCGCGGCGGCGGAGGCGTCCGGGCCGGGAAGGCGGAGCCGCCACCCCAGCCGGGGCCCGTGCCGGGACCCGAGCCCGGAGGCGTGCCAGGACCCGGGGCCGGAGGCGTGCCAGGACCCGGGGCCGGAGGCGTGCCAGGACCCGGGGCCGGAGGCGTGCCCCAGCCGCCGGCCGCGGGCGGTGGCGGGTATCCCGTCGGGGCGGGCGGGGCAGCCGCGTCGGGCCGCGCCCACTGCCCCACGTCGGACGGGGCGGCGTCCGGGTGCGTGGCGGGGGGCGCCGCGGGGTCGCTGCCCGGGAATCGCGCCGGTTCCGTCACGGGTCCTCCTGTCGACGTCTCGGCGTCCACCGCCCGCGCGACGGACACCGGGCCAGGCTACCGCCGACGGGCGGACCGCCCACTCCCGGCGGGACCCGTTCCCCCGGGCGGTCAGTCCACGTTCGGCGCGAAATCCTGCCCGTAGGGCGCGTCGGCGAGACGGACCACCCCGACCACCACCGCGGCCACCACGGTGACCGCGACCAGGATCAGGCCCGTCCAGGCCAGCCGCTCCCCCTGGCGCAGCCAGGCCGCGCCGGTCAGGAAGCCCCCCGACGCGTACGCCTCGCGACGCGCCTGCCGGGCGAGCTGGAGCGCCACCGTGGCGGGCACCACGCCGCCGACGAACAGGCCGGTCAGCGCGCCGATCAGGCCCAGCGCGAAGACCGCCTTCGCCTTGGTGGCCCGGGCCGGGTCCGGATCGAGCGGGTGGCGCGGCGGCACCGGCGGGGCGACGGGCGCCTGCCCGGGTGCGGTCGTCATGCCCTCCATCATGCCCCGGACCCGCAGGATCGGGCCGGCCGATCCCCGGGACGCGACGAGGCCCCCGGCGGCTGCCGGGGGCCTCGTCGTCCGTGCTGTTTAGCGGTACGACCCGAAGTCGAAGTCGTCCAGCGGAACCGCCTGGCCGCTGGCCGGCCCGAAGCCGTAGTCGGTCTCGGGGTAGCCGGTCATCGAGTAGACCTTGGCCTTCGCCTCCTCGGTCGGCTCGACCCGGACGTTGCGGTACTTGCTGATGCCCGTACCGGCCGGGATGAGCTTACCGATGATCACGTTCTCCTTGAGGCCGACGAGCGAGTCGCTGCGCGAGTTGATCGCCGCGTCGGTCAGCACCCGGGTGGTCTCCTGGAAGGAGGCCGCCGAGAGCCAGGAGTCGGTGGCCAGCGAGGCCTTGGTGATACCCATCAGCACCGGGCGACCGGCGGCGGGCTCGCCGCCCTCGGAGACGAGTCGGCGGTTCTCCGACTCGAACAGCGCCCGGTCGACCAGCACGCCCGGCAGGAACTCGGTCGAGCCGGAGTCGATGACCGTCACCCGCTTGAGCATCTGGCGGATGATGATCTCGATGTGCTTGTCGTGGATGAGCACACCCTGCGAGCGGTAGACCTCCTGGACCTCCTGGGTCAGGTGGACCTGGACCGCGCGCGGGCCGAGGATGCGCAGCAGCTCGTGCGGGTCGATGGTGCCCTCGGTGAGCTTCTCGCCGACCTCGACGTGGTCGCCGTCGTGGGTCCGCAGCCGGACCCGCTTGGAGATCTTGTCGTAGACGATCTCGTCGCTGCCGTCGTCCGGCACCACGATGATCTTCCGCGACCGCTCGCCGTCCTCGATCCGGATCCGACCCGGGGTGTCGGCGATGGGCGCCTTGCCCTTCGGGACCCGGGCCTCGAAGATCTCCTGGACACGGGGCAGACCCTGGGTGATGTCCTCACCCGCGACACCACCGGTGTGGAAGGTACGCATCGTCAGCTGCGTACCCGGCTCACCGATCGACTGGGCGGCGATGATGCCGACCGCCTCGCCGACGTCCACGGTCTTGCCGGTCGGCAGCGAGCGGCCGTAGCACGCACCGCAGACGCCCAGCTTCGACTCGCAGGTGAGCACGCTGCGCACCCGGACCGTCTCCACCCCGGCGGCGACGATCTTGTCGACCAGGATCGAGTTGATGTCCTGGCCCCGCTCGGCGACGACGGTGCCGTCCGGCCCCTTGATGTCGTCGGCCAGCGTCCGGGCGTGCACGCTGGTCTCGGCGTGCTCGTGCACGACCAGCTTGCCGTCGATCCGCTCGCCGATCTGCATCGGGATGGCGCGGTCGGTGCCGCAGTCCTCCTCGCGGATGATCACGTCCTGCGAGACGTCCACCAGACGACGGGTCAGGTAACCCGAGTCGGCGGTACGCAGGGCGGTGTCCGCGAGACCCTTCCGGGCACCGTGCGTGGAGATGAAGTACTCCAGCACGGAGAGACCCTCCCGGTAGCTGGCCTTGATGGGCCGCGGGATGATCTCACCCTTCGGGTTGGCCACCAGACCACGGATCGCCGCGATCTGCCGGAGCTGGAGGAGGTTACCGCGGGCACCCGAGTTGATCATCTTCCACAGCGGGTTCTCCTGCGGCAGCGCGGTGTCCATCTCCTTGGCGACCTCGTTGGTCGCCTTGGTCCAGATCTCGATGAGCTCGCCGCGGCGCTCCTCGGCGGTCATCAGACCACGCTGGTACTGCTTGTCGATCCGGTCGGCTTCCTTCTCGTACCGCTCCAGGATCTCCCGCTTGCGCGGCGGAGCGATGACGTCCTCCATGCCGATCGTCACGCCGGACCAGGTGGCCCAGTGGAAACCGGCCTCCTTGAGCCCGTCCAGGGTGGCGGCCAGCGCCACCTTGGGGAAGCGCTCGGCGAGGTCGTTGACGATCGCGGAGAGCTGACCCTTGCGGATCTCGTAGTTCACGAAGCGGTAGCCCTGCGGCAGCGTCTCGTTGAACAGCACCCGGCCGAGGGTGGTCTCCACGGTCAGCGGGTCGCCCTCGACCCAGCCCTCCGGGGCGGTCCACGGCTCGGCGCCGGCGCCGTTGTCGACCCCGACCACGCCGCGCAGCCGGATCTTCACCGGAGCCTGCAGGTGCAGCTCGCCGTTGTCGAAGGCCATCCGGGCCTCGGCGTCCGAGCTGAACGCCCGGCCCTCGCCCCGCTCACCGGCGGTGAGGTGGGTGAGGTGGTAGAGGCCGATGACCATGTCCTGGGTGGGCATCGTGACCGGCTTGCCGTCGGCCGGCTTGAGGATGTTGTTCGACGACAGCATCAGGATCCGCGCCTCGGCCTGGGCCTCGGCGGACAGCGGCACGTGCACCGCCATCTGGTCACCGTCGAAGTCGGCGTTGAACGCGGTGCAGACCAGCGGGTGGATCTGGATGGCCTTGCCCTCGACCAGCTGCGGCTCGAAGGCCTGGATGCCCAGCCGGTGCAGGGTCGGCGCCCGGTTCAGCAGGACGGGGTGCTCGCCGATGACCTCTTCCAGCACGTCCCACACGACCGGCCGCTGCCGCTCGACCATCCGCTTGGCGGACTTGATGTTCTGCGCGTGGTTGAGGTCCACCAGCCGCTTCATCACGAACGGCTTGAACAGCTCCAGCGCCATCTGCTTGGGCAGGCCGCACTGGTGCAGCTTGAGCTTCGGGCCGACCACGATGACCGAACGGCCGGAGTAGTCGACGCGCTTGCCCAGCAGGTTCTGGCGGAACCGGCCCTGCTTGCCCTTGAGCATGTCGGACAGCGACTTGAGCGGGCGGTTGCCCGGGCCGGTGACCGGCCGGCCGCGACGGCCGTTGTCGAACAGCGCGTCGACGGCCTCCTGGAGCATCCGCTTCTCGTTGTTGACGATGATCTCGGGCGCGCCGAGGTCGATCAGCCGCTTGAGGCGGTTGTTCCGGTTGATCACGCGGCGGTACAGGTCGTTCAGGTCGGAGGTCGCGAAGCGGCCACCGTCGAGCTGCACCATCGGGCGCAGGTCCGGCGGGATGACCGGAACGCAGTCCAGCACCATGCCGAGCGGCGAGTTGCGGGTGTTCAGGAACGCCGCGACGACCTTGAGCCGCTTGAGCGCCCGGATCTTCCGCTGGCCCTTGCCGGAGCGGATGGTCTCGCGCAGGCTCTCGGCCTCCGCGTCGAGGTCCATGTTCTGGACCAGCGCCTTGATGGCCTCGGCGCCCATGCCGCCGGTGAAGTACTCGCCGAACCGGTCCCGCAGCTCGCGGTAGAGCAGCTCGTCGGTGACCAGCTGCTTCGGCTCCAGCTTGCGGAAGGTGTCGAGCACCTCGTCCAGTCGGTCGATCTCGCGCTGGGCCCGGTCGCGGATCTGGCGCATCTCGCGCTCTCCGCCCTCCTTGACCTTGCGCCGGACGTCCGCCTTGGCACCCTCGGCCTCCAGCTCGGCCAGGTCGGCCTCGAGCTTGGCGGCCCGCTTCTCGATCTCCGAGTCGCGGCTGTTCTCGGCCTGCCGCTTCTCGGCCAGGATCTCGTTCTCGATCGTCGAGAGGTCGCGGTGACGCGCCTCGGCGTCCACGCTCGTCACGACGTACGAGGCGAAGTAGATGATCTTCTCGAGGTCCTTGGGGGCGAGGTCCAGCAGGTAGCCCAGCCGGCTCGGCACGCCCTTGAAGTACCAGATGTGGGTCACCGGAGCGGCGAGCTCGATGTGGCCCATGCGCTCACGGCGGACCTTCGACCGGGTCACCTCGACGCCGCAGCGCTCGCAGATGATGCCCTTGAAGCGGACCCGCTTGTACTTACCGCAGTAGCACTCCCAGTCCCGCTGCGGACCGAAGATCTTCTCGCAGAAGAGCCCGTCCTTTTCCGGCTTCAGGGTGCGGTAGTTGATCGTTTCAGGCTTCTTGACCTCGCCGTGTGACCACTGACGGATGTCGTCGGCGGTGGCGAGGCCAATGCGCAGCTCGTCGAAGAAGTTGACGTCGAGCACTATGTCCCCTATGTCGTCGTCTGTACTGCTAGCTAGTGGGTGGGGTCGGGAGCCGGCGAGCCGGCCCCCGACCGCTCACCTCAGACCTCTTCGACCGAGCTCGGCTCGCGCCGGGACAGGTCGATGCCCAGCTCCTCCGCGGCCCGGAACACCTCGTCGTCGGTCTCGCGCATCTCGAGGGCCACACCGTCGCTGGAGAGCACCTCGACGTTGAGGCACAGCGACTGCAGCTCCTTGAGCAGCACCTTGAACGACTCGGGGATGCCCGGCTCGGGGATGTTCTCGCCCTTGACGATCGCCTCGTAGACCTTGACCCGGCCGAGGACGTCGTCGGACTTGATCGTCAGCAGCTCCTGCAGGGCGTACGCGGCGCCGTACGCCTGCATCGCCCAGCACTCCATCTCACCGAAGCGCTGACCACCGAACTGCGCCTTACCACCCAGCGGCTGCTGCGTGATCATCGAGTACGGGCCGGTCGACCGGGCGTGGATCTTGTCGTCGACCAGGTGGTTGAGCTTCAGGATGTAGATGTAGCCGACCGCGATCGGGTCCGGCAGCGGCTCGCCGGAGCGGCCGTCGAACAGCCGTGCCTTGCCGCTGGAGCCGATCAGCTGCTTGCCGTCCCGGTTGGGCAGGGTCGACGCGAGCAGACCGGAGATCTCCTCCTCGCGGGCGCCGTCGAAGACCGGGGTGGCCACGTTCGTGTCCGCCTCGGACTCGTGGGCCTCGATCGAGCGGAGCTGGCGCTTCCACTCGGCGTCGTCGCCCTCGACCTTCCAACCGGTCTTGGCCACCCAGCCGAGGTGGGTCTCCAGCACCTGGCCGATGTTCATCCGGCTCGGCACACCCAGCGGGTTGAGCACGATGTCGACCGGCGTGCCGTCCTCCAGGAACGGCATGTCCTCGATCGGCAGGATCTTGGAGATGACGCCCTTGTTGCCGTGGCGGCCGGCGAGCTTGTCACCGTCCTGGATCTTCCGCTTCTGGGCGACGTAGACCCGGACCAGCTCGTTGACGCCCGGCGGCAGCTCGTCGCCGTCCTCGCGGGAGAAGGTCCGCACGCCGATGACCGTGCCGGTCTCGCCGTGCGGCACCTTCAGCGAGGTGTCGCGGACCTCGCGCGCCTTCTCACCGAAGATCGCGCGGAGCAGCCGCTCCTCCGGGGTCAGCTCGGTCTCACCCTTGGGCGTGACCTTGCCGACCAGGATGTCGCCGGGGACGACCTCGGCGCCGATCCGGATGATGCCGCGCTCGTCGAGGTCGGCGAGCATCTCCTCGCTGACGTTCGGGATGTCGCGGGTGATCTCCTCCGGGCCCAGCTTGGTGTCCCGGGCGTCGACCTCGTGCTCCTCGATGTGGATCGAGGTGAGCACGTCCTGCTGCACGAGGCGCTGCGACAGGATGATCGCGTCCTCGTAGTTGTGCCCCTCCCAGGTCATGAACGCCACGAGCAGGTTGCGCCCGAGCGCCATCTCGCCCTCGTCGGTGCACGGACCGTCGGCGATGACCTGGCCGGCCTCGACGCGGTCGCCCTCGAAGACCACCGGCTTCTGGTTGACGCAGGAGCCGGCGTTGGAGCGGCGGAACTTGTGCAGCAGGTACGTGCGGCGGTGGCCGTCGTCCTGGTGGATGGTGATGTAGTCGGCGCAGAGGTCCTCGATGACGCCACC
The DNA here is from genome assembly GCF_040295705.1 of Micromonospora sp. NPDC002717. NCBI lineage: Bacteria > Bacillati > Actinomycetota > Actinomycetes > Micromonosporales > Micromonosporaceae > Micromonospora > Micromonospora sp. NPDC002717. The sequence continues at coordinate 29,307 of NZ_JBEOVW010000029.1, forward strand.
GACCTCGGCGACCACCACGTCACCGGCGTCGACCGCGGCACGGTATTCCATGCCGGTGCCGACCAGCGGCGACTCGGCCTTGACCAGCGGCACCGCCTGGCGCTGCATGTTCGCGCCCATGAGCGCCCGGTTGGCGTCGTCGTGCTCGAGGAACGGGATCATCGCGGTCGCGACCGAGGTCATCTGCCGCGGCGACACGTCCATGTAGTCCACGGCCGCCGGCGGGACGTCCTCGGTCTCGCCGCCCTTACGGCGGACCAGGACGCGGTCCTCGGCGAACGCCCCGTCGGCCGTCAGCGGCGCGTTGGCCTGCGCCTTGACGAACCGGTCCTCCTCGTCCGCGGTCAGGTAGTCGATCTGGTCGGTGACCCGACCGTCGACGACCTTCCGGTACGGCGTCTCGATGAAGCCGAACGGGTTGACCCGGGCGAAGGTGGACAGCGCGCCGATGAGGCCGATGTTCGGGCCTTCCGGCGTCTCGATCGGGCACATCCGGCCGTAGTGGGACGGGTGCACGTCGCGGACCTCGAAGCCGGCCCGCTCCCGGGACAGACCACCCGGGCCGAGCGCGCTCAGCCGGCGCCGGTGGGTCAGGCCCGCCAGCGGGTTCGTCTGGTCCATGAACTGGGACAGCTGCGAGGTGCCGAAGAACTCCTTGATCGCCGCCACGACCGGGCGGATGTTGATCAGGGTCTGCGGCGTGATCGCCTCGACGTCCTGGGTGGTCATCCGCTCGCGGACGACCCGCTCCATCCGGGACAGCCCGACCCGGACCTGGTTCTGGATCAGCTCGCCCACCGTACGCAGGCGCCGGTTGCCGAAGTGGTCGATGTCGTCGGCCTCGTAGCCCTCCTCACCGGCGTGCAGCCGGCAGAGGTACTCCACGGTGGCGACGATGTCGTCCTCGGTCAGCGTGCCGGTGGTGATCGGCACGTCCAGCTCGAGCTTCTTGTTGAACTTGTAACGACCGACCTTGGCGACGTCGTACCGCTTCGGGTTGAAGAAGAGGTTGTCGAGCAGGGTCTGGGCGTTCTCGCGGGTCGGCGGCTCGCCAGGGCGGAGCTTCCGGTAGATGTCGAGGAGCGCCTCGTCCTGGCCGGCGATGTGGTCCTTCTCGAGCGTGGTCATCATCAGCTCGGACCAGCCGAACCGCTCACGGATCCGCTCGGCCGACCAACCGATGGCCTTGAGCAGCACCGTGACGGCCTGCCGGCGCTTGCGGTCGATGCGAACGCCGACCGTCTCGCGCTTGTCGATGTCGAACTCCAGCCAGGCACCCCGGCTGGGGATGACCTTGACGCTGGAGAGGTCGCGGTCGGAGGTCTTGTCCGGCTGCTTGTCGAAGTAGACGCCCGGGGACCGGACGAGCTGGCTGACCACGACGCGCTCGGTGCCGTTGATGATGAAGGTGCCCTTCGGCGTCATCATCGGGAAGTCACCCATGAACACCGTCTGGCTCTTGATCTCGCCGGTGGTGTTGTTGGTGAACTCCGCGGTCACGAACAGCGGGGCGCAGTAGGTCAGGTCCTTCTCCTTGCACTCCTCGATCGAGGCCTTGACCTCGTCGAAGCGCGGAGCCGAGAAGGAGAGCGACATGGTGCCGGAGAAGTCCTCAATGGGACTGATCTCGTCGAGGATCTCCGCGAGACCCGAGCGTGCGTGCGGGTCGTCCGCCGACCGGCCCTGCCAAGCCTCGTTGCCGACGAGCCAGTCGAAGGACTCGTTCTGGATGGCGAGGAGGTTGGGGACCTCGAGGTGTTCGGTGATCCTGCCGAATGAGACTCGGCGGGGAGCGAATGCGCTCGACGTACGACTGGTCTTCGCAGGGCGGGAAGCTGCCAAGATGCGTCCTTCCGAGGACCGGTGCTGCAGAACGGCTGGTACGCGTGCACTCCAATGACCCCGCCAGAATTATCCGTAAACGGACATTTCCGAGCAGGGGTCAAGTCGGAAGGCAGCGCAAACTAGCAGTGTAGCCGAGAGGCTAACCGCTGTCCAGCCCACCCCGCAGGTCGTCGCGGAACGCGCCTCGGGACCCCTGGAACCGGGTCTCACCGGGCCGCTCGGAACGCGACGTTCCTGCCGGGCCGCTCGGGTGTCGCGGCCGATGGTGCTGCCGCTGCCATTACCCAAGTGGTGGCCGTTGCAAGCGCGGAAGGTCTTGCTGGTGTCAGCGTGCCTGTCAGCCCGGGGCCGCGTCAAGGGCCGGCATCCGGGTCGCCCCGTCTTTCCCACCCAGGGGCTACCGCCACACACCGCGTACGCGGCGACGCCAGGCGTGAACGCCCTGCTCACCGCGCTGCGACCCGGCCACCAAGACGGCGGGCGGCGATCCACTGTCGGATCACCGCCCGCCGTGACGCGTGTGCCCCGGCTCACGTGAGCCGGACGCGCGCCTGGTCGACCTCAGGTCACTTGAGGGTGACCTTGGCGCCCTCGCCCTCGAGCTTGGCCTTGGCCTTGTCGGCGGTCTCCTTGTTGGCCTTCTCCAGGACGGCCTTCGGAGCGGCCTCGACCAGGTCCTTGGCCTCCTTGAGGCCCAGGCCGGTCAGCTCGCGCACGACCTTGATGACCTGGATCTTCTTGCCACCGTCAGCCTCGAGGATGACGTCGAACTCGTCCTTCTCCTCCTCGACCGGGGCGGCCGGGCCGGCCGGGCCGGCCACGCCGGCGACGGCGACCGGAGCCGCGGCGGTGACCTCGAAGGTCTCCTCGAACTGCTTCACGAACTCGGAGAGCTCGATCAGCGTCATCTCCTTGAACGCGTCGAGCAGCTCGTCGGTGCTGAGCTTCGCCATGTCTGGCGTCCTTTCCTGAATCTGTTAGGTAAGAACTGGGTGCGCCGCGGGGCCTCAGGCCGCCTCGGCGCCCTCCTTCTCGCGCTTGTCCGCCAGGGCGGCCGCCGCACGGGCGGCCTTGGAGAGCGGGGCCTGGAACAGGGCCGCGGCCTTGCTCAGGTTGCCCTTCATCGCGCCGGCCAGCTTGGCCAGCAGCACCTCACGGGACTCCAGGTCGGCGAGCTTCGTGACCTCGGCCGCGGAAATGGCCTTGCCCTCGAAGACACCGCCCTTGATGACGAGCTTCGGGTTGGCCTTCGCGAAGTCGCGAAGGCCCTTCGCCGCCTCGACGACGTCGCCCGAAACGAAAGTCAGCGCGGTAGGACCGGTGAACAGCTCGTCGAGGCCGGAGATGCCAGCGTCGGACGCGGCACGCTTCGCGAGCGTGTTCTTCGCGACCGTGTAGCTGGTCTCCTTGCCGAGCGAGCGCCGCAGCTGGGTGAGCTGGGAAACCGTCAGACCGCGGTACTCGGTCAGCACCGTGGCACCCGCGTTACGGAAGCTCTCGGTCAGCTCAGCGACGGCCGTGGCCTTGTCGGCCCGGATCGGCTTGTCCGCCATGTCCCTCCTCTCTCGTTGCTCGAGGCTGGTCACCGTCGTCGGCCGGAGCGTTCGACGGGAGCGGAGGCATCACGAGAACGAGAAAGCCCCGGCGCAGGGCGCACGGGGCGAGGGCCGGGCCACGGGCACAGTCGGCGGACCGTGCTCAGCACCGATTTTCGCTTACCGCCCTGCGCGGGTCGCCCGTCGTCGCGGGACCTTCGACCGTGCCGGGGCACGGTGACCAGCGGTCTCTGGGTGGAACTTCGCGCCAAGGTTACGCGAAGAGTGCCCTGACCACCAAATCGCCCCCGGGGTGCACCACGTCACCCCTCCGGTGGGCCCCGGGAGCGGGCCGCCGGTCAGGGCCGGGTGCGACGCCGCCACAGGTAGGCCGCCCCGGCGACCGCGCTCCACGCCACGGCCCAGCCGGTCAGCAGAGCCACGGTCGACGCGGCCAGGTCGCCGGCGGCGGCCCGCGCGGTCGCCATCACCGGCGGCGCCAGCCACGGCGCCACCGAGCCGCTCAGGCCGAGGGCCACCGCGCCGACCCCGCCGAGCGCGAGCACGGCGACGCCGTAGCCGGCGCTGCCCGCGCAGGCGCGGCTGGCCAGCGCCCCGAGCGCCACCGCCGCGGGTACGGCCAGCAGGTGCGCCCACAGGCCGACGGCGAGGCCGAGGGGCACCGAGCGGTCGTCCGGCCCCACGGGGCCGGCGACTCCGCCGACCAGCCAGGGGAAGACCAGCGCGACGACCACCGTGCCGAGCCCGGCCACGCCGGCGGCGAGCAGGCCGGCCAGCCGCTCCCGGCGCACCCCGACCAGCGCCTGGGCCAACCGGCGCTGCACGTCGGGCTCCACGTCCAGCAGCACCTTGGTCTGCCAGGCCAGCACCGGGAAGAGCACCACCGCCGAGACGCCGTACGCCTCCCCCGGCTGGGCTCGGCCGCCGCCGTAGAGGACGCCGAGGGCCACCAGGCCCGCGAGCAGCGGCGCCAACGCCCGCCCCGTCCGCAGGAAGCCGGCCAGCCGCAGCCGGAGCAGGGCGGTCACCCCGCTCCCCCGGTGGCCGGACCGGTCGGCTCCGCCACGCCGGCCTCCGCCGCCCCCTCGGCGATCGCGACCCCGTCCGGCGTGCCGGAGGGGGTCGGCGCCCCGGGGCGTACGCGCAGGACGTGATGGCCCTCGGCGCGCAACCGGGCGACGGTGCCGGCGACCCGCGCGGCCGGCACCGCGACCTCGACCACCGCCATCGCCGCGTCGGCCGGCGGCGCACCCTCGGTGACCGTGCCGTCGGCCACCGTCCAGCGGCGGGCGCCGGGCAGTCGGGCGATCTCGCCGCGGTGGTCGCTGACCAGCACCGACCCGCCCGTTGCCAACACCTCGGCGATCACCGCGGGCACCAGTTCCCGGGTGGCGGCGTCGAGGCCCTCCCACGGCTCGTCGAGCACCAGCAGGCCGGGGGTACGCAGCATCGCCTGGGCCAGGCCGACCTTCTGGGCGGTGCCCTTGGACAGCTCCGGCAGCCGGATTCGGCGGAACCGGGCCAGGCCCAGCCGGTCGGTCCAGTGGTCGACCGCCCGGCCCGTCGCCGCCGGACCGAGGCCGGCGACCCGACCCATGGCGGTCAGGTAGCGCTCGACGGTGAAGGGCTGGTCGGCCGGGAAACGCTCCGGGACCCACCCGACGTGTCGGGGCCGGTCGACCACGCGCCCCCGGCTCGGCCGCAGCACCCCGGCCGCCACCTGGAGCAGGGTCGACTTGCCCACGCCGTTGCGGCCGAGCACGACCACGACCTCACCGGAACCGACCCGCACATCCGTCTCCCGCAGCACCCACGGCCCGCGCCGCCGGTACCGCAGCCAGACGTTCTCCAGTCGCACCCAGCCGAGCATGCCACAGCGGAAAGGGAACGGGGCGCCGCCACGATGTGGCGACGCCCCGTCACGGGTGCTGCGGGTGCTCAGCCCTCGGCCGGGGCCTCCTGCAGGTTCTTCACCAGGTTCGGGTCGACCGGGACGCCCGGGCCCATGGTGGTGGTGAGGGTGACCTTCTTGAGGTACTTGCCCTTCGCGGCGGACGGCTTGGCCCGCAGGACCTCGTCGAGGACCGCCGCGTAGTTGTCGATCAGCTGGGTCTCCGAGAACGAGGCCTTGCCGATGATCAGGTGCAGGTTGGAGTGCTTGTCCACCCGGAAGGTGATCTTGCCGCCCTTGATGTCCGCGACGGCCTTGGTGACGTCCATGGTCACCGTGCCGGTCTTCGGGTTCGGCATGAGACCGCGCGGGCCCAGGATCCGCGCGATCCGGCCGATCTTGGCCATCTGGTCCGGCGTGGCGATCGCCGCGTCGAAGTCGAGCCAACCACCCTGGATCCGGGCGACCAGCTCGTCGGTGCCCACCTCGTCCGCACCGGCGGCGGCGGCCTCCTCGGCCTTCGCGCCGGCGGCGAAGACGATCACGCGGGCGGTCTTACCGGTGCCGTGCGGCAGGTTGACCGTGCCGCGGACCATCTGGTCCGCCTTGCGGGGGTCGACGCCGAGGCGCATCGCGACCTCGACCGTGGCGTCGAACTTGACGTTGGTGGTCTCCTTGGCCAGCTTCACGGCCTCGGCGGGGGTGTAGAGCTTGGACCGGTCGACGACCTCGGCGGCCTTGCGGTAGCTCTTGCTGCGCTGCATGTTCTGGTAACTCCTGTGGTCTATGGCGGGCCGCGGCGTCCGCACGCCCTCCCACGAACTGGATCTGGCGGTGACCGGCGTCAGTCGGTGACGTTGAGGCCCATCGACCGGGCGGTGCCGGCGATGATCTTCTCAGCCTGGTCGACGTCGTTGGCGTTGAGGTCGGCCATCTTCTTCTCGGCGATCTCGCGTACCTGGGCGCGGGTGACCGAGCCGACCTTCTCCTTGTGCGGGACGCCCGAGCCCTTCTGCACGCCGGCGGCCTTGATCAGCAGCCGGGCGGCGGGCGGGGTCTTCAGCACGAACGTGAAGCTGCGGTCCTCGTAGACGCTGATCTCGGCGGGGACGATGTCGCCCCGCTGGGACTCGGTCTGCGCGTTGTAGGACTTGCAGAACTCCATGATGTTCACGCCGTGCTGGCCGAGCGCGGGGCCGACCGGCGGCGCCGGGGTGGCCTGGCCCGCCGGCAGCTGAAGCGTGAAAGTCTTGACGAGCTTCTTCTTCGGAGGCATGTCTCTTCCTGGGGCTTGAAACTGGGAAAGGTGCCGGCCGCGGGCGCGCACGGTCAGCGCGATGCGACAGCGGCGACGTTCTAGGGTAGCGCAGCGTCCCGCCGCCCCTCCCGCCGAGGTCGCACGGGCGGGTGGAACGAGTACGCCGGCGGCGGGCTGCTGCCCACCGCCGGCGACCGGGACCTCAGATCTTGGCGACCTGGTTGAAGTTGAGCTCCACCGGCGTCTCGCGGCCGAAGATCGACACGAGCACCTTGAGCTTCTGCTGGTCGGCGTTGATCTCGCTGATCGTCGCCGGCAGCGAGGCGAAGGCGCCGTCGGTGACGGTGACCGAGTCGCCGACCTCGAAGTCGAGGACCTTGATCTCGGGCTTGGCCTTCTTCTGCTCGGTCTCGACGGCCGGCGCCAGCCACTTCAGCACCTCGTCGAGGGAGAGCGGGGCCGGGCGGTCGGCCCGGTCCGTGGCGCCCACGAAGCCGGTCACGCCCGGCGTGTTGCGCACGCAGGAGTAGGACTCCGCGGTCAGCTCCATCCGGACCAGGATGTAGCCCGGGAAGACCTTGGCCTGCACCTGCGACCGCTTCCCGTTCTTGACCTCGACCTCTTCCCGGGTCGGCACCTCGACCTGGTAGATGTAGTCCTCCATGTCGAGGCTCGTGATCCGGGTCTCGAGGTTGGTCTTGACCTTGTTCTCGTAGCCGGCGTACGAGTGCACCACGTACCAGTCGCCCGGCGCGTAACGCAGCTTCTGCCGCAGCTCGGCGACCGGGTCGTAGTTCTCGTCCGGGGCGGGCTCGGTGGTGGGGAACTCCGGCTCGCTGGCGGCCTCGACCGACTCGTCACCAGCCGCCGTCGCCACCGTGGACTGCTCGTCCGTGGTCTCGGCGGTCTCGTCGTACTCAGGCACGCTCGCTCACTTCCGTCACTATCGGCTCAGTCGGCCGGTCAGCTGGGGTTGCCGAAGACCCACAGCACGCCCTTCGCGAAGGCGAAGTCCAGGCCGGCCACGATCGTCAGCATCACCGTGACGAAGGCGACCACCACGGCCGTGTAGGTCAGCAGCTCCTTGCGGGTCGGCCAGATGACCTTACGCAGCTCGGCCACGACCTCGCGGATGAATCGGGCGATGCGGCCGAACAGACCGACGCGATCGGTGTCCGTCTTGGTCTTGGGCCGGCTGTCGGCCGACTCGGCCTTCGCCCGCGACCGCGTCGCGGTGCCGCCCCGGGAGACCGGCTCCTCGGCGTCGGTGGCGTCGTCGTCGGCCACGTCGTCGACGACCTCGTCGTGCAGACGGTCGTCGCCGGCGTCCTCGCCGCGCCGCTTCTTGTCGGCCACTTCGCCCTCCGTCGCGGGATGTCGGGTCGCACGCGGTGGGCGTGCGCAGCGCTTGGTCACGCCGGCCGGACCAACCGTCCCGCGACGGGCCGCGGCCGGTGGACCGGCCGGACGGACCCGAATGCCTCGGAACCACCCCGCCGATGCCACCACCACGGGCCGGACGCCGCCCTGCGGCGGCGCGACCCACGGGAACGGTCAGGCCTGAGGCGCAGGGGTGACAGGACTTGAACCTGCAGCCTGCGGTTTTGGAGACCGCTGCTCTGCCAATTGAGCTACACCCCTGTGCGGCAACGCTCACCCCGCCCGGTCAAAGGACCGTGCAGGGGTCACTTGCCCCACGGCGGACCAGTGTACGGGTAGTCGCACGACTTTCCCAACCGGTCTGCCCATCGCGCGTCGCGCGCCTGGTCAGCGGGCCGTCCGGACGGTCGCCCGGGCCTGCGAGAGCACCTTCTCCCCCCGGCAGGTCGCGGTCACGTCGAGCCTGGTCAGGCCCTCCTCGGTGACCTCCCGGACGACCGCCGTGACCTCGATCTCGGTGCCCTCGTCGTCGTCGGGGACGACCACCGGCCGGGTGAAGCGGACGTTGTAGTCGACCACCGCGTCCGGCCTGCCGGCCCACTCCGTCAACGCGCGGCCGACCAGCGCCATGGTGAACATGCCGTGGGCGATCACGCCGGGCAGACCCACCTTGGTGGCGAACCGGTCGCTCCAGTGGATCGGGTTGAAGTCCCCCGAGGCGCCGGCGTAGCGGACCAGGTCCGCGCGCGTCACCCGGAACGTCTTGGCTGGCAGCTCCATCTCAGCCCTCCCCGCGTACGACGAGCTTCGACCAGACGGTCACCACCGGCTCCCCGGTCGACGTGCCGACCTCGGTGCGGGTGGTCAGGAAGTCGTGCCCGCCGCGGCTGCTGACGTCCTCGACGACGCAGACGCAGACCAGCTCGTCCCCCGCCACCACCGGACGGGTGTAGGCGAAGCGCTGGTCGCCGTGGACGACCCGGCTGTAGTCCACGCCGAGGGCCGGGTCGTCGATGATCTGCTGGCTGGCGGCCATGCTGACCACCACGGGGAAGGTCGGCGGGGCGACCACGTCCGGGTGGCCGAGCGCGCGGGCGGCCTCCGGGTCGTGGTGGGCCGGGTCGGCGGCGCCGATCGCCGTCGCGAACTCACGGATCTTTTCTCGGCCCACCTGGTAGGGGGCGGTCGGCGGGTACGTCCGGCCGACGAAGGACGGGTCCAGGGACATGCCGCGAACCTACACGCAAAACAAGATCGCCGATCCGTACGGGGCGACGGCGGCCGGAGCCGCGCCGTCCTGACGGACCGGCGATCGGGAAGTGCGGGGACCAGGCCGGCGGAGCCGGCCGCGGGTCAGCGGGTCTCGCGGTGGACCGTGTGCTTGCCGTCCCGCGGGCAGAACTTCTTCAGCTCGATGCGGTCCGGGTCGTTACGACGGTTCTTGCGCGTGATGTAGTTGCGCTCCTTGCACTCCACACACGCCAAAGTGATCTTCGGCCGGACATCGGTCGCCTTCGCCACGGCGGAGTGCCTTCCTCGCTACGGGTAACAACTACGGCGCATCAGCCTACGCGCTGACCACGCGGACATGCAAAGTGGGCGCCTGTGGCGCCCATCCCACCGGCCACCGGGAGCTAGCCCGGTGAACGAGAGTAGCGGTGGCCGGACTTGAACCGGCGACACAGCGATTATGAGCCGCTTGCTCTGCCATCTGAGCTACACCGCCGTGGCGGGTCCAGCCGGACCCTCTGAGCCCCCTTACGGAATCGAACCGTAGACCTTCTCCTTACCATGGAGACGCTCTGCCGACTGAGCTAAGGGGGCCTGCGCGATCTCCCCGGGGGGTGACGCGCAGGGGATACATTACACGGCCGTGCGGCGGAGATGAAATCGGATCCCCCAGAGCCGCGTTTCCACAGCTCAGGGCACGACGCGCAGCCGGGGCAGCTCCCCGGCGGAGATCGTCTCCGGATCCACCTGGGCGCCGAACCAGGCCTCCAGCCGCTCGTACGGCAGCGGCCGGCTGAACAGGAAGCCCTGGCCGATCTCGCAGCCGATGTCCTGGAGCAGTTCCAGGGTCAGCTCGCTCTCCACCCCCTCGGCGACCACGGCCAGGCCGAACTGCTGGGAGAGGGTGACCACGGCGTTCACGATCGCCAGGTCGCCCGGGTCCGTCGCCATGCCCTGCACGAAGGAGCGGTCAACCTTCACCTCGTGCACGGGCAGCCGGCGCAGGTGCGCCAGGGACGAATCCCCCGTGCCGAAGTCGTCCACCGACAGCCGTACGCCGAGGTCCCGCAGCCGCCGCAGGGTCGGGATGGGACGGTCGGTGCCGTCCAGCACCCCGGCCTCCTTGATCTCCAGCGTGAGCCGTTGCGGCGGTACGTCGTACTCGTCGAGCAACTCCTGCACGCGGGCCGGGAAGTGCTGGTCGGTGAGCGTACGGGCGGAGAGGTTGACCGCGACGGAGAGCGGCTGGCCGGCGTGCGACCAGTCCCGGCTGCGCCGCAGCCCCTCGCGGAGCACGAACTCGGTGAACCGGCCGAGCTGGCCGGTGTGCTCGGCCACCGCGACGAAGTCCTCCGGGGCGACCGACCCGTGGGCCGGGTGCTCCCACCGCGCCAGGCACTCCACGCCGACCAGCCGGCGGTCCCGCAGCGTCACCTTCGGCTGGAAGTAGACCTTCAGCTCGCCGTCGTCCAGCGCCCGCCGCAGGTCGCCGGCGAGCCCCAGCCGCCGCAGCGACCGGGACTCCAGCGCCGGACTGAACAGCTGCACGCTGCCCGGCACGGACTTGGCCGCCGTCGCCGCCAGGTCCACCCGTTGCAGCAGGGAGGCCGCGTCGCTGCCGTGATCCGGGTGTACGGCGACGCCGACCGCCGTGTCCACGTCCAGGGTGAGCGCGTCGAAGACCATCTCGTCGCGGATCTGCTCGCGCAACTGCGCGGCCAGCTCCACCGCCGCCTCGGCGCTCTCCAGCCGCAGCGTGACCAGGAACTCGTCCCCGCCGGCCCGGCCGACCAGGGCCGACGACGGGGCGCAGGCGCGCAGCCGGTCGGCGACCTCGGCGAGGACCTTGTCGCCGGCCGCGTGCCCCAGGGACTCGTTGACCTGTCTCAGCCGGTCGACGTCGAACAGCAGCAGCGCCACCACCTCGCCGGGTGCCCGGATCTTGACCGCCTCGTCCAGGGCGCCGGTGATCCGCCGCCGGTTGGGCAGCTTGGTCAACGCGTCGTGGTACGCGTCGTGCCGTAGCCGGTCGACCAGCCGGGAATTCTCCAACGCCACCGCCGCGTGCGCCGCCACCGTCTCGAACAGGGGCACGTCGGTGCGGACGAAGTGATTACTGTCACCGAGGCGGTTGGCGACCTCCAGCGTCCCGATGACCGCCTGGCCGGACCGCAACGGGATGACGATCACGTCCTTGACGCGCTCCGCCGACAGCGCCGCGCGCAGGTCTGCGTCGGTCATCAGGCCCCGCCCGACGGCCACCGTACGGCCCTCGTCGCGGGCGCGTTCGCGCAGCGCGGCCGGCGTCTTGGCGAAGTCGAGCAGGCCCGGGTCGTCGTTGCGCGCGGTGAGCAGCACCTCCGGGTGCCGCCCCTGGGCGGGCAACCAGAGGGTGGCGTACTCGGCCTGCATCAGGGCCCGTACCCGCCCGAGGAGGGCGTCGGGCAGGGTCCCGTACTGACCGCTCTCGCTCACCGCGCGACTCAGTTCGTACATGTCGGCGAGCGTGCGGTGCTGCCGGAAGAACTGGGCGTACGCCCGGTAGACGAGCGCCAGCGCGGCGACCAGGACCGCCAGCAGCAGCAACGACCACCAGGTGGCGGCGATGAGGATCAGGACGATCATCCCGCAGGCGATGTTGATCGCCGCGGCCAGCAGGCCCGGCGGGGACTTCCGGAAGACCTCGCGCCCGGCCTGCCAGCCCTGGAGCAGCGTGTGCACCCCGGCGATCGCGGTGAGGCTCACCAGGTTCACCATGCTCGCCGCGACGAACAGGGTCAGCCAGGTGGCCGGACCCACGCCCTGCACCGGTGGGAACGCCTGGAGCACCAGGACCGCCAGCGAGGAGCCGGCGGCGGCCCGGGCCACGTTGAACCAGAACTTCGTGGCGGTGGAGGGGTGCCGCAGGTGGGTGATGATCGCCGAGAGTGTGTAGATGGCGACGACCGTGAGCGGCCGGACGAGGAAGAACGCCAGGACGAGCGGGATCTCGTTGAGCGTCATCCCGATGGACTGCCGCCGGACCGTGAAGTTCAGCACCGGCATGCCGGCAGCCACCATGGCCACCAGCAGCAGCACTGCCAGTGGCCATTCGCCGAACGGCTCCGGGGCGACCAGGCCGACGACCGTGGCGCAGACGACGGCGAGCATCGCCAGCGGCCCGGTGATCAGCCAGGCGTACTCCGTCGAGCGGGGACCGGTGCGGCCTCGACCCGCCATGCCGCTCCCCTCACCGGCCGCGCCGGCTCACATCATCGACGTCGTGTTTCGTCAGAGCTTGGGCATGTTCCAGACGAAATCCAACAACTGGGCGTCGCCGACGTTCGAGGCGTCACCGACGAAGACGCCACCAGCCACGGCGGCGAGTACGAAAAACGAGCCAAGCAGCCGGCCCAGCCTTCGACCAGACATGTTTGCTCCTGTCAGGGAAGTGTCACGGGGATGGTGGAGGTTCCACGATCGTGCCACAAGGCAGGTACCCAGAAAAGCCGTGCGCCTGCTGGCGGCCCGAGCGTCGGTGACGTTCCGCCGTTCGGACCACCACCCTCGTCGCAGCAGACCAGATCACGAGCCTGCGACGGCCACCACCCACTTCGTACAGTGCCGAATACGACCTTCGACGCATACCGCTCGGCGACCGGGCTGGCAGGGGTCGGCCGATCGTACGGCTACCACCCATCAGTCGCCCGGGAAGCCGCACCACCCATCCGGACACGCGCCCGGGCATCGACCACCATACCCGGTCTGCGCCATCGCACCAGTGTCGAGACACCATGCGTCCGATCGGTGGAGGGCAATGCGGCCGGAGCGGCGGATCCGGATAATCCGGTCACGATCGGGGCTGCGGGAGCGGACGCCTCCCGTCCGGCGCCGCACGGGCCTCGCCGGCCGTCCGGATGTGCGTCGGCTCCCCGTCGATGCGGTTGACGTAGACCCGAAGCAGCACGGCGACGCCGTGGCCCGGACGCCGGGCAACCTCCGTCGGCGGGACGCCGGCATCCGGCCAGAGCGAGGCCGCCGTATGACGTAGGTCGACCTAGTGCGCCGGGGAGGGCGCCTCGGGGGGACGGCCGGCGGCGTGACGGGCGTCGGCGAGGGCGACGGCGAGCAGCACGAGCGCGGCCACGACCGCAGCGGCCAGCGGTGGGGCGAAATACAGGGGAACGGCGGCAACAGCCAGGGCGACGATGGCGACGACGCGGCGGAGGGAAAGTCGGTCGAACACGATGCGTTCCAGACGGATGCGGCCGTAGAGGAACAGCGCTGGACCGCCGAGGATCGCGACGAGCCACACCGGCTCGGGCCGGCCGCCCGGGTGTTTCAGCACGATCTCGAAGCCGACGGCGGCGGCGACGATGCCCGTCACCATGACGACGTGGGCAGTGCCGGTGGCGCGGCCGGCGGCGTACCGGTCCCCCGCCGCGGCGACGGCTTCGGCGAGGACCTGGCCGGAGCGGTAGAAGTAGATGCGCCACAACAGCACCGTCGACAGGAACGCCACCACGAGCCCCGCGGCGGTCGCTGCGGTGACCGGCTGGTAGGTCAGCGTGAGGCCGACGGCGAGCACGGTTTCCCCGAGGGCGATCATCAGGAACTGCTGGTAGCGCTCGGGCAGGTGGTGGCGGCTGTCCATGGCCCACGCACTGATCTGCGCCGGCCGGGCCATCCCCGGCACCGGCCAGCGCAGCTGCCCGGCGACGATGTCAATGGTCACGGCGACCCCCCACAGGGCGGCCCGGGTGCCGCCGGTGACGACCGCGCCGGCGAGCCAGATCACCGCCGTGGCCGCGTACCACAGCACTGACCGGAGGTAGAGCTGCCGGAGGGGGTGCCCGCGCAGCGCGGGCATCAGGATGAGCGGCCGGCCGCACTGCAGGATCACGTACGGCAGCGCGAACGCCCACCCGCGGCCCACGAACGCGTACGGCAACGAGGTCGACATGACCAGCAGACCGAAGGCACTGGCCAGCACAATCCACTGGATCTTGCGGCGGCGGGGGTCGAACCAGCTGGTGATGTGTGCGGTCGTGATCCACAACCAGATCAGCGGCAGCGACAGCACCAGCAGGAAGGCCATCGACCGCCACCGGACGACAGCGTCATCGCTGACGATGTCCCGGGTGACGCGGCTGACCACCCCGGCCAGGGCGAACACCAACACCAGGTCGACGAACAGTTCCAGGAAGTTGGCCTGCCGCACGTTCTCGCGACGTTGCAACAGGTCCTGACCCTGTCCACCGCCTTCCGGATGTCCCATACCGCTCATACTCACCGCCACCCGCCCGGCTCACCGGGGGTTGGACGTCGTACACCCGGAGGGAAGCCGCACACCGGTGACCGGCAACGGCTCCTGGCCCGGCCAGGATGTCGTACGAAATCTTGGGCTCGCTCCCAGACGCCAGGTCCGGTCCCACCTGGTGCTTGACGCTCGGTCCGGACGACGTGGTGATCTACAAAGTGGGACAGGGGCCGGGCGGTTACGTCGTGCTGTCGGGTTTGCCGTTCGTCGCGTCTCTGGCTGCGGCCCCGGCCCGAGCCGCCTCGGCCTGCCTCCCGATCAGGTCAGTCTTGCCGGCCGGTCGGGACCAGGTGCAGGTGACGGGTCCGATGGCCGGGGGCATTGGCTCGCAGAACCAGTGCATGACCCCAGCACGGTAGGGCCAGTAGCAGTAGTCCAAAGGCCTCAGCAATTCGACGCAGGGCGCGACGATCCAGGTCCGCGACGCCGACCACGATGCACCCGAAGCCTCCGACCAGCATGAACGTCGACAAACAGGGGTACGGCGACACAGGGGCCGCCAATTAGGATCCGGTAACCACACCGGAGGGGGTCAGATGGAGACATGGCGTGTCCTGGCGGCTGTCATCGTCGGCCCGGCTGTGAGCCTCGTAGGCGTCGCCCTGGCCACCAACTTTCGCGGCGTGACGGAGTGGCACGTGCGGCGGTCGATGTCCACGGCGGGGGTGCTGCGGCGAGTTCCGCCATGGCGCTGGCTACCAGACGTCCCGCACGAGGAGCGCCTGGCGCGCTTCATCCTGTTGGAACGGGTGGTCGGCGTAGTTTTCGCAGTCGGCGGCGCCATGATCTTGATCACTGTCGGCTACAACATCTTGACCGGCCAGCCGATGCGTACGGTGAAGTAGACGATCTGATCGCAACCGCCGGCTGATGCAGGTCCGAGATCTTGATCTTCCGCGCGGGAGCGCCTCAGGGCTTCCGACTGCCGCGCCAGCCCAACCCCTGGTTGAAGGCACCGCAACGCGCTCATGCGCTGTAGCGCGTAGTCCACGTCCGCTGCTGGAGGTGCCACCCGCGTGACGCCTCGTGCTTGATTAGGACACAGGCGATGGGGAAGTCCAGGCCCCCTGCCTCGGCGAAGCGGTCGGTGAGCCACTCGTACAGGTGCCGTGTGGCGAACCGGCCGGCCTGCTGCAGCCGTCCGATCTCGTCGACCTTGATGCCGCAGTTCGCGAAGGCGGACCAGCCGAACCCGAAGCGGTTGAACCTGGTTGCATAGAGCGATTCACCGAGGCTGTTGACACGGATATAGCCGCCGTCGCGGTCGGCGGCAACGAGATTGATGCCGAAGGCTCCACGGTCGACCTCCAGCCTGAAGATCAGCGCGCCGGTATCGGCGTGATACGGGTAGCTGAAAATCTCCCGCAGTTCCTCGATGGTGTCGTCACGCTCGGCATCGACGTTCCTAACAATCTGCGCCCGGATGATGTCGCTAATCATGTCGATGGTCCTGACGTAGCCGGTGGTACGGATCATGCTGCCGCTTGCAAGATCCGCGAGACGAAGCCTAGGCCGGACGAACCGGAGCAGACACACCCGGTTCACGAGGCCGAGGGTGTTGATCCCGGTGCCACGTAGGTGACACAGCCAGCGAGATCGAGCGGGCTAGAGCAGGACTCAGCGAGACTCACGAAAGAGGCCCTTGACCGGCGTTCACACTGGTCAAGGGCCTCTTTCTACACCTGGTGGCGGCTCGACCGCCCACCATGTGCCCACGTCCGCTGGGGCCGCCGTTCCTCAGTCGTCCCGAGGCATCGGCCACACGTCCCGGGAGTCGTTGAAGGCGCCTCCCGGCGGCGGCTCGACCGTCAGTGACCTCAGCGCCACCGGCAGGGAGGCAATACCCCGTCTTATCGCCCGCCAGAACCCAGTCGCCAGGCGTACTACTGCGAGCGCGGCCGCCAGGCCCAGCGCCGACACCGCCACAGTGGCCCGCTTTGCTGACCGCAACTGCTCCGACTGCGTGTCCCTCGGCGAACGGACGGCAGACCAGGCCAGCAAAACCCCTACTGCGATCACGGCGGCAATGATCGACAACGGAAGCCACAGGTAGAGGAAGACGGCGGCCAGGACGGTGAAGATGTTCACAGGGGCCAGAATGCGCCGATCGGACGTCAGACGGAAGCGAGACGAGTGTCATCCGAGCGCGGAGCCGATCCTGTCGTTCATGGTGTCGTCTCCCCGTCGATGCGGTTGGCGTAGACCCGGAGCAGGACGGCGACACCGTGGCCCAGGCGCCGGGCGACCTCGGTCGGCGGGACGCTGGGCACATCCACTCGGCGGTGGACATCTCGGCGACAGCGCCGGCATGGCAGCGGACCATGTACCGATGCACAGCGAGGATGCCCTCACCAGCCTCCAGGACGCCGCCATCCTCTGGAGCGTCGGATCGAATACAGCGGCCGACGTAATCCAGGCAGCGACGCCAAAGTCGAGAGCAGATGAACCAAGAACTCTCATCCGAGTGCGTCGCCGATCTTTTTCGTTCATGGTGTCGTCTCCGCCGTCGACGCCGTTTCGCGTAGACCCAGAGCAGGACGGCGACGCCGTGGCCCAGGCGCCGGCGGCCTCGGTCTGCGAAACGCCAGCGTTCAGCCACGCGGGCCTCAGCCAATCACCACACGCAGGGCCCGTGCCAGCCGGTGCACGTCCGCCCGCACCCGCGTTCGCAGCCTCAGAGAGCCCTCAGGGACAAGATCGACCTGTCCACAACCAGTCGGGTCAACGGCTGGACGCAGCCGGACTCGGCCGGACATACGACAACGGCCCCCGATCAGCATTCCTGCTGGTCAGGGGCCGTTGGTGCTCCTGGTGGCGGGTAGAGGATTCGAACCTCTGTAGCTTTCGCGACGGATTTACAGTCCGCTCCCATTGGCCGCTCGGGCAACCCGCCAGGGCACCCCACCGCGTCGTAACGCGGCAGCGGTAGCAAGGATAGCGGCTCCCCCCGGCAGGAGCGCAACCGGGTACCGTCAGGGGGTCGTACCGCTGGTCAGCGGGGGACACAGGACCACAAACCGCCGGACAGCAGGAGCATGAGCATGGCAGCGAACCCGTCGTTCGACATCGTGAGCAAGGTCGACCGCCAGGAGGTCGACAACGCCCTCCGCCAGGCGGAGAAGGAGCTCGCGACGCGGTTCGACTTCCGGGGCACCGGCGCCGAGATCTCCTGGTCGGGCGAGGAGGCGATCAGCCTCCAGGCGGAGACCGAGGAGCGGGTACGGGCCGCGCTGGAGGTCTTCAAGGAGAAGCTGGTCAAGCGGAACATCTCGCTGAAGTCGCTGGACGCCGGGGACCCCCGCTCGTCGGGCAAGACCTTCAAGATCGACTGCAAGGTCATCCAGGGCATCGACTCGGACAAGGCCAAGGCGATCAGCAAGAAGATCCGCGACGAGGGCCCGAAGGGCGTCCAGGCGCAGATCCAGGGCGACCAGCTCCGGGTCACCGGCAAGAAGAAGGATGACCTCCAGGCCGTCATCGCGCTGCTCAAGGGCGATGACTTCGGCGTCGCCCTCCAGTTCACGAACTACCGGTAAGCCTCAGCCGCCTTGGCTGATCATCAGGTCGTCGACCTGCTGCAGCCTGGGCAGACGTCGTTGCCGTCGGTCGTCGTTCGGTATTTCCGTCTGACGGCCGGCGGCCCGGCGACGGCCTGGCCCCCTGCGGTCGGGCTCCGTGGTGCGCGCCGGGTCGGAGGCAGCGGCCCGGACGAGTGTCGCTGCCCAGCTGGCAAGGACCGGGGCAATCCGGCCGACGACGAGTACCGCGTCCGCTGACCGCTTCAACCGTGGCGACGGCCGCGTCGGGCGGCGCCGCGATCCGGGACTTCAACATCTGACGCCGCCACCTGCCATCGACGGGAACCGGCCCCGCCATGCTCACAGTCTGCCCTCGGCGGAGGCCGCCGTGATGGACCGGCGCGGGCGGGCCAGGGTGAGGACGACGGCGAGGGAGGCGATCGCCGCACCGGTGATCACCACTGCCATCGGGACGGCGGTGCCCTCCCCACCCAGCCCGACCAGCGGCGCCGCTGCCGCCCCCACCACCGACTGGATGGCGCCCAGCAGGGCGGCGGCGGTGCCGGCGTGGGCGGCGTGCCGGTCCAGGGCGAGCGCGGTGCCGTTCGGCGTCACCATGCCGAGTGATCCGACGAAGACGAACAGGGCCACCGCCACCAGCGGCAGGACGTCGAGCAGCGCGCCCGCGAGCACCGCGGCGGCGGCCAGCACCCCCACCCCGAGCGGCCCGATCAGCAGCCTGCGGGGTTCGAAGCGGTCCAGCAGGCGGGCGTTGGCCTGACCGACGGCGACCAGGGCGAGCGCGTTGACGCCGAAGATCAGGCTGAACGTGCCGGCCGAGACGCCGAAGACGTCCTGGAAGACGAAGGACGATCCGGAGATGTAGGCGAACAGTCCGGCGAAGGCGAGGCCCTGCGCCAGCGCGTACCCCAGGAAGATCCGGTCGGTGAAGAGCGAGCGGCCGGCGGCGGCCGTGGCGGCGAGGCCGCCGGTGCTGCGTCGGGATGCGGGCAGCGTCTCCGGCAGCCGCCACGCGACGGCGGCGGCGAGCAGCGCGCCGATCGCCGCGAGGGCGACGAAGACGGTACGCCAGGAGCCGAAGCGCAGCACCAGGCTGCCGAAGGCCGGTGCGGCCATCGGGGCGATGCCGAATACCAGGGTGAGCCGGGAGAAGTACTTCGCGGCGTCCCGGCCGGCGTAGAGGTCGCGGACGACGGCGCGCGCGACGACCACGCCCATGCCGCCGGCGAAGCCCTGCGCGAACCGCGCCGCGGCCAGGGCCTCGGCCGACGGCACGGCCGCGCAGAGCAGCGACAGCAGGGTGTACGCGCCGACGCCCACGAGCACCGGCCGGCGCCGGCCCCAGCGGTCGCTGAGCGGGCCGGTGACGAGTTGGCCGACCGCCATGCCGATCAGGCAGGTGGTCAGGGAGAGCTGGATCTGTGCCTGGCTGGCGGCCAGGTCGCGGGTCATCTCCGGGAACGCCGGGAGGTAGGTGTCCAGGGAGAGCGGCCCGAACGCGGTGATCGTGCCGAGCAGCACCAGCAGCACCGCGGCGGCCCGTCCCGTCGGCACGGCGACGCGCTCGTCCGGGCGTACGGGCGGCGCGGTGGCGTGCGGCATGGCGGTCCCTCCGTGGCGGCGGCCCGCATACGATAGCTCTGCCTACAGAGTTGTTGCAGCGGGGAGAGTGTCCTGTGACGGACGAGACGGTGGACCTGCTCAGCGGAGCCCTCGGCGACCTGCACCGGGTGCTGCGCCGGGCGGCCAGCCAGCGGGCCGGCCGCGTCGCCCTGCCGGACGCGCAGGTGGAGGTGCTGCGGCTGGTGCAGCGGCAGCCGGGCGTCGGCGTCCGCGAGGCCGCGGAGCGGCTGGGCACCGCGCCCAACACGGTCAGCACGCTGGTCGGCGAGCTGACCTCCGCCGGGCTGCTGCGCCGGGACCGGGACCCGGTCAACCGGCGGACCGTCCGCCTGGAACTGACCGACGCGGCGCGGGAGCGGATCACCGCGTACGGGCGGCACCGACGGGACCTGCTCGGCGCCGCGCTGGCGGGCCTGGACGACGCCGACCGGGAGGCGCTGCTCGCCGCCGCGCCGGCGCTGCGTCGCCTCGCCGACCGGATGACGCAGCAACGCTGACCCCCGCCGGTGGCCGAGACAGCCGGTGCCGGAACAGCTCGATGGCCGGGACCAGCCGGCGGCCGGCGGTGCGGGTCAGGCGGGCACGAGGTCCTCGGCGCGTACCGCGGTGGCCTCCGCGCGGGCGATGGGGCCGGTGGGCAGGGCCGCGATCCCGGCTCCGACGGCGACCGCCGCCCCGGCGAAGAGGAACGCCCACGGCACCCCGCCGGCGTGGTCGACGATGAGGCCGGCCACCGCGCCGCCGGCGGCGCTGGCACCCACCGACATGGTCACCACCCAGGTGTACGCCTCGTTGAGCATGCTGGTCGGCGAGATCCGGCCGACCAGGGTGTTCTCCAGGGTGAGCGCGGGCGCGATCGTGGCGCCGCCGATCACCAGGGCGGTGCCCAGCGCCGCCGGGGTGGGCATCACCGCGAAGACGGCGAAGCTGCCGGCCACCGCGGCGAGTAGCAGCGCGAACTGCCGGGTCATGTTCCGGGCCGGCTTGCGGACGCCGAACCAGAACCCACCCACCGCGCTGCCGACACCCCAGACGGCCAGCAGTACGCCGGCGAGGCTGTCCGGGTCGTCGGAGGTGTAGTCGGTCGCGAACGCGGGCACGGTCACGCCGGCCGCGCCGAAGGCGATGCCGAGGCTGGCCACGCAGAGCAGCAGCGCCGGGAAGCCGGGGACGCGCAGCGGCCCGAGCCCTCTGGTGTGGTGCTCGCGCGGGTGCGGCTGCCAGCCCCGCATCACCCGCCCCAGCGCCACCGCGGTGGTGCCGACGAGGGTCACCACGGCCGAACCGACCAGGGCGGCCCCGGCGTCGGCGACCAGGATGAAGCCGGCGACCAGCAGGGGGCCGAGCACGAAGACGATCTCGAAGAGGGTGGTCTCGGCGGCGAGCGCGGTGTTGCGCAGCTGCCGCCGGCCCGACGCGGGCGAGGTCAGGTCGTTCCAGGCGCCCCGGATCGCGGCGGTCAGCGGCGGGTACGTCGCCCCGGCCACGCCGGAGGCCACGAAGACCAGCGCCAGGCTGCCGGCGTCGGCGCGGGCGGACCAGAGCAGGCCGATCAGGGCGAGCGGGTGGGCGACCGCCGTGCCGAGCAGCACGGGGCTGGGGCCGATCCGGTCGGCGATCCGGCCGGCCACGGGGCTGAGCGCGGCACCGGCCAGGGCGTAGATGCCCCCGGCGACGGCGGCCAGCGAGTATCGCCCGGTGACCTGCTCGACGACCAGCAGCAGCGCCAGCGGCGTCATCCCGATCCCGAGTCGACCGATGATGCCGGTGATCAGCAGCATCGGCGCCCCGGGGATCCGCCAGACGCCCAGGTACTGGCGCAGTGCGGCCACGGTCGACCTCCAAGGGAGTGTAATGAGCGGAAAGCCCTTCCGACCCTAACGCCGGCCGGCCTTGGGACGAAACGGTTAACACGCTCACACATCGGTCCGCCCGTGCCCGGCGGCGCCGGGCACGGGCGGATAGGTGATCAACGCCTCAGCGCTGGAACTGCACCGGGCCGCTGCTCGCGGCCATCTGCTCCAGGCGCGCGACCCGCTCCTCCATCCGCGGGTGGGTGGAGAAGAGCGCGGCCACGCCGCCGCCCCGGAACGGGTTGTCGATCATCAGGTGGGCGGTGCTGGTGAGCTGCCCCTGGGCCGGCAGCGGCCGGCGCTGGGTGCCCATGTGGATCTTCCGCAGGGCGCTGGCCAGGGCCAGCGGGTCCCGGGTCAGCCGGGCGCCGGAGGCGTCCGCCTGGAACTCCCGGCTGCGGCTGATCGCGAGCTGGATGACGGTGGCCGCGATCGGGCCCAGGACGATGGTGAGCAGCAGCACGATCGGGTTCGGGGAGTCCTCGTCGTCGCCACCGCCCAGCGGGATGAACCAGGCGATGTTCGCCAGCATGGTGATGATGCCGGCCAGACCGGCCGCCACGCTGGAGATGAGGATGTCCCGGTTGTAGACGTGCGACAGCTCGTGGCCGATCACCCCGCGCAGCTCCCGGTAGTCGAGGATCTCGGTGATCCCCTGGGTCACGCAGACGGCCGCATGCTGCGGGTTCCGCCCGGTGGCGAACGCGTTGGGCTGGGACGTCGGGCTCACGTAGAGGCGCGGCATCGGCTGCCCGGCCTCGGTGGCCAGCTCGCGGACCATCCGGTACAGCTCGGGGAACTGTGCCTCGCTGACCGGTTGCGCCCGCATCGAGCGCAGCGCGAGCTTGTCGGAGTAGAAGTAGGTGACGCCGTTCATCAGCAGCGAGACGACGACGGCGATGACCAGTCCGCCACTGCCGCCGAACCAGTAGCCCACCGCCAGGATCAGCGAGGTGAGCAGGCCGAGCAACGCGGCGGTCTTCAGACGGTTGTGGTGCACGATCACTCCTTCGGTGCGCGGATCACGCGGGACCCGCTGACCGGTTCAACAACCCGGTACCCGTCAACCATCCGCCTCATGGCTGTGAGTTGCCTGGGATGTCCGGAGTGCCCGCCCGGATTACCGCCGCGATCAGCGGGAATCCGGGCGCGGGAGCCGCCGCCTGGAGCCGCCGCCTGACGGGTCCGTCAGCGGGCGGCGAGGTCGAGCACGAGTTGCGGAGCGAAACCGATCACCACGGCCACCACGGTCGCCACGACCAGCGCCGCGCCCACCGTCCCGGCCCGCACGGCGGCGGGAGCCGGGGCGCCGGCCGGCGTGGCGTCCCCACCGGCGGGGGCGGTGGGCCCGGCGACCGGGACCGTCGGAGCCACGGGCGGGGCGGCCCAGAGGGCGGCGGTGAGGCGCAGGTAGTAGGCGAGGCCGAGCACCGCGTTCACAGCCACCACCAGGGCCAGCCAACCCGCGCCGCCGTCCAGCAGCGAACGGACCACGGTCACCTTGGCGAAGAGGCCGGCCAGCCCCGGCGGCAGACCGGCGAGCCCGACCAGCGCCAACCCCAGCGCCGCCGCCCGCCACGGGTGCCGCCGGCCCGCACCGCGCAGGTCGTCGACCGTGCCGCCGTCCGCGCCCGCCGGGCGCAACGCCACCACGGCCGCGAAGGCCGCCAACTCCAGCACCACGAAGAAGACGGCGTACGCGACGGCGGCCGCGTACGCGGCGGTGCGGGCGTCGGCGGTGCGTCCGGCGGCCAGCGCCAACGCGCCGAGCGGGGCGAGGATGTAGCCGGCCTGGGCCACCGAGGACCAGGCGAGCAGCCGGACCGTACGCCGCTGGCGCAGTGCCACCAGGTTGCCCACGGTCATCGTCAGCACCGCGAGCAGGGCGAGCACCGGCCCCGTCACGTCGGCCGGCAGCGCGTGCTGCACGACGGCGAGCAGGGCCACCACGCCACCCAGCTTCGAGGCGGTGGAGAGGTATGCCGCCACCGGCAGCGGCGCGCCGTCGTAGGTCGCCGGCGCCCACGCGTGGAAGGGCACCGCCGCCACCTTGAACGCCAGCCCCAGCACGATCAGCGCCACGGCGGCGGTGGTCAACGGCAGGTCGAGCAGATCCGGCCGGTCGGTCAGGATCGCGCCGAGCCGGCCCAGGTGCAGCCCGCCCGTGGCCGCGTAGAGCAGCGCCGCCCCCAGCAGGGTCAGCGTGGTGGCGACCACGCTGACCACGAAGAAGGTGACGGCCGCCTCGGCGCTGGCCAGGCTGCCCCGGCGCAGCCCGACGAGCACGTAGAGCGGCAGGGTGAGCGTCTCCAGCGCCACGACCAGGGTGATCAGGTCGCCGGCCGCGCCGAGCACCACGCCGCCCGTCATCGAGCAGGCGAGCAGGAAGCAGTACTCCCCCGTCGGCGACTGCCCCGCCCGCAGCAGCGGCCCCGACAGTGCGAGCACCCCGAGCGTGAGCAGGGCGACGACCGCGGCGACCAGGGCGGCCCGGCCGCCGAAGACGTACGAGCAGTCGGGGCCGACGCAGAACGTCCGCCGCTCGTCCCCGCCGCCGACCAGGGCCGCGCCGAGCGCCGTGGCGACCGCGCCGACGGCGGCCGTCGCCAGCGTGACCCGGGAGCGGGCGACCAGGAGGTCGGCGAGCAGCACCAGCACGGCCGTCCCGGCGGCCAGGTACGCCGGGAGCAGCGCCACGTTGTCGACGCTCTGCACCACGCTCATGCCGGCACTCCGCTTCGCTGCGTGCCGTCATGAGGCACCAGAACGCTGAGCCTGATGATTCGCTCGCTCCGCTCGCTCATGCCGGCACTCCGCTTCGCTGCGTGCCGTCATGAGGCACCAGAACGCTGAGCCTGATGATTCGCTTGCTCCGCTCGCTCATGCCGACACCTCGCCGCGTCCGTTCCGCCGGCCCGGCTCGCTCATCGCAGCACCTCCACCAGGGCGTCCACGGGGGCCTCGGCGACGCCGAGCACCAGGGTCGGGGCCAGACCGACCGCGAGGGCCAGCAGCACCAGCGGCGCCCACGCGGCCAGTTCCGCGCCGGCCAGGCCGGGGGTCAGCCGCCCGACCGCCGGGCTGGGCCGCCCGTGCGTCACCTGCCGCAGCAGCCGCAGGAAGTACGCCGCGGTGAGCGCCCCGCCGAGCGCGGCCAGCACGCCCAGGGTGGTCCAGAGCGGCCCGCCGACCTCGACGGCGGCCACCACCGCGAACGCCTCGCCCCAGAAGCCGGCGAGCCCGGGCAGGCCGAGCGAGGCGACGGCGGCGAAGCCGAGCAGCCCGGCGAGCCGGGGCGCGGTCTCCCGCAGCCCGGAGAGGTCGTCGAGCGCCCCGGTGTGCGTACGGTCCTTGACCGCGCCGGCGAGGAAGAACAGCAGGCCGGTGATCACCCCGTGCGCGACGTTGCCGATCAGGGCCGCCTGGATGCCGGTGGTGGTGAGCGTGGCGACCCCGAGCAGCACGAAGCCCATGTGCCCCACGCTGGAGTACGCGATCAGCCGTTTCAGCTCGCGCTGCGCGAGGCAGACCAGCGACCCGACCAGGATCGCCGCGACCGCGAGCACGCCGAGCACCGGGGCGGCCCAGCGGGCGCCCTCCGGCGCCACTCCGACCGCGATCCGGATCAGCCCGTACGTGCCCATCTTGAGCAGCACCCCGGCGAGGACGACGCTGCCGACGGTGGGCGCCTGGGTGTGCGCGTCGGGCAGCCAGGAGTGCAGCGGCCAGAGCGGGCTCTTCACCGCGAACGCCAGCGCGAGCAGGGTGAACGCGGCGAGCTGGGTGCCCCGGGACAACCCGGCCCCGCCGGTGAGCGCCACGATGTCGGCGGTGCCCGCGGCGGCCACCACCGTGTAGATGCCGACCAGCAGCAGCACCGAGCCGAACAGCGTGTAGAGGGCGAACTTGCGGGCCGCCCGCCGCCGGTCCGCGCCGCCCCAGCCGGCGATGACCGCGTACATCGGCAGGAGGACGACCTCGAAGAACACGAAGAACAGCACGAGGTCGAGGGCGAGGAAGGTGCCGAGGATGCCGACCTCGACGACCAGCAGCAGCGCCACCAGCGCCCGCCCGCTGCCGCCCTCGGGCACCCGCCACATGGTGTAGGCGCAGCAGAGCAGGGTGAGCAGGGCCGTCAGCACGACCAGCGGCCAGGAGATGCCGTCCACCCCGAGGTGGAAGCGCAGGTCCAGACCGGGCACCCAGGGCAGGTCGAGCCGGTGCCACGGGCGCACGGCGGGGACGCCGGCCGCGTAGGTGGTCCAGCCGCGCTCGCCGAGGACGAGCAGCGCGGCGGCCACCAGGGTCAGCGCGGCGACGGCCGTACCGAGCGCCCGGGCCGCCCGCTCCCGGGGCGTCGCGGCCACCGCGAGCGCGCCCAGCGCCGGCAGCGCCAACACCGCGACCAGCAGGAACTCTCCGAGGCTCATGCCGAAACTCCGATCAGCACGGCGGCCAGCCCGATCAGCAGCGCGCCGGCGAGCACCCCGGCTGCCGCGCGTGGCAGCGCGGCCCGGTGCAGGGCCGCCAGCCCGCCGCCGAGGCCGAGCGCGGCCCGGCCGCTGCCCTCGACCGCGCCGTCCACCACCACCTCGTCGGCCGTACGCGTCGCCCGGGCCACCGCCGCCGTCGGGCGTACGACCAGGGCACGCTGGACGTCGTCGAGCCGGAACGCGGCGGCGAAGACCGGCCGCAGCGGGCCCAGCGCGGTCGCCGGGTCGGCGGCCGGGTCCCGCCGCCAGCGGAGCCAGGCCAGCCCCGCCCCGACGGCCAGCAGCGCCAGCGGCAGCAGCAGTTCCGGATTGACGTGGACCAGGAGGTGCTCGCCCGGCTCGCCCGCGGTGGGCGCGAGCAGCAACCGGCGGGCGAAGGCCCAGTCGAAGCCGGCGAGGCCGAGCAGGGCGGCCGGCACGGCGAGCAGCAGCACCGGCCAGCGCATCACGGCGGGCGGGTCGTGCGGGTGGGCCAGCGGGATCCGCGTCTCGCCGAAGAAGGTGCGCAGCAGCAGTCGGGTGGCGTACCAGGCGGTTACCGCGACGCCGACCAGCCCGGCCAGCCAGACCAGCCAGCCCACCCAGGACGGAGCCGGCCCGGTGCCGTGCAGCGCGGCGTCCCCCGCGGCGGCGAGCACGCCGTCCTTGCTCCAGAAGCCCGACAGCGGGGGCAGCCCGGCCAGGGCGCCCAGGCCGACCACCGTGCACCAGAAGGTGACCGGCATGGCGCGGCGCAGCCCACCCATCCGGGACATCAGCGTGGTGCCGACCGCGTGGATCACCGCGCCGGCGGCGAGGAAGAGCAGCGCCTTGAACGCGGCGTGGGTGAGCAGGTGGAACAGCGCGGCGGGAGTCGAGCCGACCGCGAGCGCGCCGGTCATGTAGCCGATCTGGGAGACCGTCGACCAGGCCAGCACCCGCTTGAGGTCGTCCTGCGCGGTGGCGGCGAACGCGCCGAGCAGCAGGGTGACCGAGGCCATGACCCCCAGCACGGCCAGCGCGACCGGGGTGACCTCGAACAGCGGGTAGAGGCGGGTCACCGCGTACACGCCGGCGGCGACCATGGTGGCGGCGTGGATCAGCGCCGAGATCGGCGTCGGGCCGGCCATCGCGTCCGGCAGCCAGGTGTGCAGCGGGAACTGGGCGCTCTTGCCGGCCACCCCGGCGAGCAGCAGCAGGCAGGCCGCGGTCAGCGTGCCGGTGCCGTGGTCGTGCGCGAGCACGTCGGCGATCCGGAAGCTGCCGGCCGAGACGCCCAGCAGCGCGATGCCGAGGAGGAAGCCGACGTCGCCGAAGCGGGTCACCAGGAACGCCTTCATCGCGGCGGCCGGCGCCTCGGGCAGCCGACGGTCGTGGGCGATGAGCAGGTAGGAGCAGATGCCCATCACCTCCCAGCCGACCAGCAGCAGGATCAGGTCACCGGCGACCACCACCAGCAGCATGGCGGCGGTGAAGAGGCTGATCTGCGCCGCGTACGGCGGGTAGCGGTGGTCGGCGTCGACGTCGTCGTGCGGACCCCGGCGCAGGTAGCCGATCGAGTAGACCTGCACGGCCAGGGCCACCGCGGCGACCGCGACGGCCACCAGCGCGGCGGCCGAGTCGAGCCGGACCCCGAGGGTCACGGTCAGCCCGCCCAGGTCGACCCAGGTGGTGGACGCCTCCACCGGCCGGTCGAGGGTGACCAGCAGGGCGACGGCGAGCGTCAGCGCGCCGGCCGCCCCGGCCACGCCGAGCGCGATCGCCGTCCGGCGCGCCCGGTCCCCGCCCGTCCCGGCGCCGCGCGGCGAGGGCGGCAGCAGCAGGCCGAGCAGGCCCGCGACCAGCGGTACGGCCGGCAGCAGCGCGCCGAGCGTCGTGGTCGTGCTCACCGCTCCCCCTCCGGACGGTCGGCGGATCCGGATGGGCCGCCGGTCCCGGCGGCGGATCCGGACCGGGCATCGGTCCCGGCGGCGGACCCCGGCCTGGTGTCGGTCCCGGCGGCGACCCCGGCCACGGCCGGCCCGGCCGGACGTGCGGTCGGCGGGCGCTCGGTCAGCGGGACCTCGTCGACGGCGACGCTGGCCCGCAGCCGGTAGAGCTGGAGCACGATCGCCAGGCCGACCCCGATCTCGGCGGCGGCCAGCACGATCACGAAGAGCGCGAAGACCTGCCCGCCGTGCGGCAACTGCGCCCGCACGGTGGTGTCGGCGGTGACCAGGATCAGGTTGACCGCGTTGAGCATCAGCTCGACGGCCATCAGCACCAGCACCGCGTTGCGCCGACGCAGCACGCCGTAGACGCCGAGGCCGAACAGCAGCGCGGCGGTGACGTACGGGATGACCGGCCTCACCGCGACCGCCCGCCGTCGCCGCCCGGACCGCTCCCGGTGGTCGCCGTCCCCGGCCGCCCGCCTGACCGGTCGGTGTCGGGGCGGTCGGTGCCGGGCCGGCCGATGTCGGGGCGGGAGAGCACGATCGCGCCGACCAGGGCGGCCAGCAGCAGCACCGAGAGCACCTCGAACGGGAGCACCCAGCTCCGGAAGATCTGGTCGCCCAGGCGTTCCGCGGTGCCCGCGTCGGGCAGGTCCACGGCCGTCCAGCGGTAGGCGTCGACCAGCAGGGCCGCCAGGCCCGACCCGGTGCCCCCGCCGATCAGCGCCGCGGGCCAGCCGGGCCGGTCCAGGTCGTCGGAGGCGCCGATCGGGGCGCGGGTGAGCATCACCGCGAACAGCAGCAGCACCACCACCGCGCCGACGTAGATGAGCACCTGCACCCAGGCCACCAGCTCGGCGGTGAGCACCAGGTACATCCCGGCCAGCGCGCCGAGGCAGACCACGAGGTAGAGACCGGCCCGCACCAGGTGCCGGGTGGCCACCACCAGCGCCCCCGAACCGACCGCCACCGCGCCGAGGGCGAGCAGCAGCACGTCCGCACCGGTCATGCGCCGGCCTCGGGCTCGGGGCGTACGGGCGGGGCGGCGGGGCGGGCGGCGGGGGCCGCCGGGACCGCGGCCTTGCGCGCGGCGGTGGTCTCCTCCTTGGCCGGCTCGCCGTTCGGGTCATGCGCGGGCGGCGGCGGCACGGTGCCCATCCACTGCCCCAGGTGGTCCTTGTCGTGGAGCAGGTCCTTGATGTCGTACTCGGCGTACTCGAACTCAGGGGACCAGTAGAGCGCGTCGAAGGGGCAGACCTCCACGCAGATGCCGCAGTACATGCAGAGCGAGAAGTCGATGTCGAACCGGTCGAGCACGTTGCGCTGGCGGGGGCGGGCGGCGCCGGGCACCGCCACCTCCTCCTTGTGCGAGTCGATGTAGATGCACCAGTCCGGGCACTCCCGCGCGCAGAGCATGCAGACCGTGCAGTTCTCCTCCAGCAGCGCGATCACCCCGCGCGAGCGGGGCGGCAGCTCGGGGGCGACATCGGGGTACTGCTGGGTGGTCGAGCGGCGGGTCATCGTCTTCAGCGTGACCGCGAGCCCCTTGACCAGGCCCGCGCCCGGCAGGCCACGTTCTGGGCCGGCGCCGCCCGGCTCGCTGCGGTCGCTGCGGTCGGTCATGCCGACCATCCTGCCCTGTGGCCCCCGTGCGCGCGACCACCACCCGGGGTTGACCGGCGTACCGTGGGCGTGGGGAGAACGACGCACCCGAAAGGGACGACTGATGGTCGCCCTCGAAGAGGACTGCCCGGACGACCACGACGTCACTCAGGGCGTCGAGGTGCGGATCAGCCGCCCCCGTTCCTTCCTCCCCGACGTGCTGGTGACCACCTCGGCCGCCGCGCGACGCCAGCCCTCGCGGTACGAGCCGCACGAGGTGGTGCTCACCGCGGAGATCGTCTCCCCGAGCACGCAGTCGATCGACCGGGTGCTCAAGCCTGCGCTCTACGCGCAGGCCGGCATGTGGACACCGGCGAGCCGTTTCCGGTGAACCTGCCGCTCAGCCGGATCACTCCCCGGCTCCACCGAGGCCGCCGGGCGCGGGCGGCAGCATCTCGACGCCGAGCTGCTGGAGAAGCTGGAACAGCTCGTTGCAGCTCCACACGTCGACGATCCGGCCTGCGTCGTCGAAGCGCAGGAAACTCGCCCCCGAGTAGCTGACCACCTGTCCGGTCGGCGGCACCGGCCCGAACCGGCCGACCTGGGTGCCGGCTGCCCGCCAGTGCACCGCCACCCGGTTCCCGGCGGCCACCACGTCCACGATCTTGTAGCGCAGGTCGGGGAAGGCGGCACGGCGTTCCCGGTGCCACGCCAGCGTCGCCTCCGGGCCGGCGCCGCCCAGCCCCGGGCACTCCGGCGCGACCAGCTCGTACGCCGACTCCTCCCGCGCGGCGTTCCACACGTCGGCGATGAAGCGCCGGGCCGTCGCCTCCACATCGGTCATCGCGGCAGCGTAACCGCCGGCCGGGCCGCCCGACCCGAACGCCGGCCGCGCCGGGGAGGAGCCCGCGGGCGCGGCGGGCTGGCGCGCGGTGCGCCGGCGGAGGGTTGGCGCTCGGTGCGCCGGCGGAGGGTTGGCGCTCGGTACACCGGCGGGCGGCGGAACCCGCCATGATGGAACGAGCGACAGGCGACGGCGGAGGGGGCGGGCGTGGGCGACACCACCGAGGGCCGCGGCGGCGGCACGGCCAGCGGCGACGAGGTGCTGATGCGGACCGGCGGCAGGTACGTCGAGCCGGGCGGCGAGTTCACCCGGGACCAGCGTTACATCGCCACCCGGATCACCGCCGACGGCCGGGACGGCTGGCCGGTGCAGCCCGGCCGGTACCGGCTGGCCGTCAGCCGCGCCTGCCCGTGGGCGAACCGACTGATCATCGTCCGGCGGCTGCTCGGGCTGGAGGACGCGATCTCGATGGCGGTGGCCGGCCCGACCCACGACAAGCGGAGCTGGACGTTCGACCTGGACCCGGGCGGGCGCGACCCGGTGCTCGGCATCGAGCGGCTGGCGGAGGCGTACTTCGCGCGGTTCCCCGGCTACGAGCGGGGCATCACCGTGCCGGCGGTCGTGGACGTGCCGACCGGGCAGGTGGTCACCAACGACTTCGGGCAGATGAGCCTCGACCTGTCCACCGAGTGGACGGCGTACCACCGGGCGGGCGCGCCCGAGCTCTACCCGGAGCGGCTGCGCGACGAGATCGACGAGATGAGCGCGATCCTGTTCCGGGACGTCAACAACGGCGTCTACCGGTGCGGCTTCGCCGGCGACCAGGGGGCGTACGAGAAGGCGTACCACCGGCTCTTCGACCGGCTGGACTGGCTGAGCGACCGGCTGGCCGGGCAGCGCTACCTGGTCGGCGACACCGTCACCGAGGCCGACGTGCGGCTGTTCACCACGCTGGTCCGCTTCGACCCGGTCTACCACGGCCACTTCAAGTGCAACCGGAGCAAGCTGACCGAGATGCCGGTGCTCTGGGCGTACGCCCGAGACCTGTTCCAGACCCCCGGCTTCGGCGACACGGTGGACTTCGACCACATCAAGCGGCACTACTACGAGGTGCACCGCGACATCAACCCGACCGGGGTGGTGCCGCTCGGCCCCGACCTGGCGAACTGGCTCACCCCGCACGGCCGGGAGGCCCTCGGCGGTCGCCCCTTCGGCAACGGCACCCCGCCCCCGCCGCCCCCGCCCGAGGAGCGGGTCGACCCCACCCACACTCCCCTGTCCTAACCGCCGGTCTTGCACCTTGCGCCCACCAGATGCACCTCTGTCCCGAAACGACCGGGCCAAGGTGCAAGATCGACGAGAAGACGGAGGGGCCCGGTCAGAGGGCTATGCGGACGGCGGCCGTCAGGACGAGCTGGCCCAGGGAGACGGGGACCAGGACGAGCCAGCAGAGGCGCTGGAGCTGGTCCTCGCGCAGGCGGGGGTAGGACACCCGGAGCCAGATGATCACGAAGGAGACGGCGAAGACCTTCAGCAGGGTCCACAGCCAGCCGAGCTGCGCGTCGGCGAACGGCCCCTGCCAGCCGCCGAGGAAGAGCACGGTGGTGAGCGCCGCGATCACCACGATGCCGACGTACTCGGCGAGCAGGAAGAAGGCGAACCGCAGGCCCGTGTACTCGGTCATGTAGCCGAAGACCAGCTCCGAGTCGGCGACCGGCATGTCGAACGGCGGGCGGCGGATCTCGGCGAGCCCGGCGAGGAAGAAGACGACCATGGCGGGGGCCTGCCAGAGCAGCCACCACGGCTGCCACGCCGCCACGATCCCGGAGAGGCTGAGCGTGCCGGCCGCCATCGCGACCGACGCGGCGGCCAGCACCAGCGGCAGTTCGTAGCCGAGCAGCTGGGCCGCCCCGCGCAGGCCGCCGAGCAGGCTGTACTTGTTGGCCGACGCCCACGCCGACATCAGCACCGCCAGCACGCCCACCCCGACGACGGCCAGCACGAAGAACAGGCCGATGTCGAGCGGCTGCCCGACCAGGTCGTCCGGGCCGAGCGGGATCACCAGCAGGACCAGCAGGTAGGGCACGAGCGCCACCGCCGGGGCGAGCCGGAAGACCGCCCGGTCCGCCTCCCGGGGCGTGACGTCCTCCTTCTGCACGAACTTCACGCCGTCGGCGACCAGCTGGGCCCAGCCGTGGAAGCCGCCCGCGTACATCGGGCCGAGCCGGCCCTGCATGTGCGCCATCACCTTGTGCTCGGCCTGGCCGACCAGCAGCGGCAGGGTCAGGAAGGCGACGAGCACGCCGCCCACCCGGATCACCAACTCCAACCACAGCGGCATCAGGGCGTACCTCCGTCGTCGGCCCGCTCGGTCGCGGCCGGCCCCTGCCGGGACGGCCGGTCGGCCGGCGGTCCGGAGCGGGCGGTCCCCTCGCCACGCCCACCGGGCGCACCCGGCAGCGGACCGGCGTCGGCAGCGGTCGGGCCGGCTGCCCCCGGACCGTCGGTCGCGGTCGGGTCGGCCGGCGCGGGGCCGTCGGCGGCACCGGCGGGCCGGGCGGTACGGGCCGGACGGGCCCCCGGGGCCGGCCGGGCGGGCCGCTCCCGGGCCGGGCGGGCCGGGACGCCGCCGCGCGGGCCCTCGCCGGCACCGCCCGCGCCGGCCGGCGTCGGCGTCGTCCCCCACTCCCCCGGCGCGGGCACGCCCGGCGGGCGGACCGGTCGGCGCCCGCCCCCGGCCTCGGACTCGCCCGGTTCCTTGGCGCCCGGCCACGGCTTGGCCACCCGCGAGGCGAGCACGAACTCCTTACGCAGCGGGTGCCCCTCGAACTCGGGCGGCAGCAGCAGCGGCGCCAGCCCGGCGTGGCCGGGGAAGTCGATGCCGAACATCTCGTGCGTCTCCCGCTCGTGCCAGGCGGCTCCCGGGTAGACGTCGACCACCGAGGCGACAGCCGGCGCCTCGCGGGGCACGCGGGTGCGCAGCAGGAGGCCGTGCCGGTGGGTGGTGGACCAGAGGTGCGCCACCACGTCGAAGCCGCCGGCCAGCTCGTCGACGGCGGAGAGCCAGTCGAAGAAGTCGCAGGCCAGCTCCGCGTCGTCGCGGGCGGCGCGGAGCGCGTCCGGCCAGGCCGCCGGGGGTACGTCGACGGTGGCGCGGGCGTGCGCCTGACCGCCGGAGACCGACGGGGTGGCCTCGGCGGGCGCGAGCAGCGCGACCATCCGCTGGCCGACCTCTTCCGGAGTCATGCCGCTGATCCTAGGGCCTCTCCCGAGGGGCCCGCCGGAGCGAGCCGAGGCCCCGGGCGGCGGACGGCCCCGGCCGGTCCCGCCGGTTCGCGGGCGATCTGGCCGCTTTGCCCGGCGGCGAGCCGGCCGGCGGGGAAAGATGAGGCCGTGCGTGCTGTGACTGTCGCCCCTGGTGTCGCCGACTCCCTGCGGCTGGTGGAGGACCATCCCGAGCCGTCGCCCGAGGAGGGCTCGATCCTGGTCGAGGCGCTGTCGGTCGGGATCTGCGGCACCGACCACGAGATCATCGCCGGCGAGTACGGCGAGGCGCCGCCCGGCACGGACCGGCTGGTGCTGGGGCACGAGTCGCTGGGCCGGGTGCTGGAGGACCCGACCGGCACCCTGCAACCCGGCGACCTGGTGGCCGGCATCGTCCGGCACCCCGACCCGGTGCCCTGCCCGAACTGCGCGGTCGGCGAGTGGGACATGTGCCGCAACGGGCAGTTCACCGAGCATGGCATCAAGGCGCTGCCCGGCTTCGCCCGGGACCGATGGCGGGTGCAACCCCGGTTCGCCGTCGGGCTGGACCGGGCGCTCGCCCCGGTCGGCATGCTGCTGGAGCCGACCAGCGTGGTGGCGAAGGCGTGGGACCACATCGAGCGGATCGGCGCCCGCGCCGAGTGGCAGCCGCAGACCGTGCTGGTCACCGGGGCCGGGCCGATCGGCCTGCTGGCCGCGTTGCTGGCCACGCAGCGCGGGCTCGCCGTGCACGTGCTGGACCGCAGCACCACCGGGCCGAAGCCGGAGCTGGTCCGGGCGCTCGGGGCGACCTACCACACCGTGCCGGTCAGCGAGCTGGACTTCGCACCGGACGTGGTGCTGGAGTGCACCGGGGCGCCGGTCGTCGTCCTGGACGTGATGTGCCAGGCCGGGCCGACCGGCATCGTCTGCCTGACCGGGGTGTCCAGCGGCGGGCGGACCATCGACTTCGACGCGGGGGCGCTCAACCGCGCCCTGGTGCTGGAGAACAACGTGGTGTTCGGGTCGGTGAACGCCAACCGGCGGCACTGGGACCTGGCCGCCGAGGCGTTGACCCGCGCCGACCAGTCGTGGCTCAGCTCGCTGATCACCCGCCGCGTGCCGGTGGAGGCGTACGCCGAGGCGTACACCTCCGAACCGGACGACATCAAGGTGGTGCTGGAGTTCGCCTCCTGACGCCGCTCAGAGGCCGGGCAGCCGGCCGTTGCGGAACAGGTCGACGAAGAGCTGGTGGTCCTGCCGGGCCCGCACCCCGTACACGTGGGCGAAGTCGACGAGGTGTGCGACGAAACCCGCCTCGTCGGCGTCCACCGCCGCCACGATGGCCTCCTCGGTGGAGTAGTCCACCAGGTCGTGGCTCGACTCGTCGTCGGCGACCGAGTGCATCCGGGCGACCGCCCGGCCCAGGTCGGCCAGCACCCCGGCCAGCTCCTCCGGCTCGTTCACGTCGGCCCAGTCGAGGTCGGCCGCGTACGGGGAGACCTCGGCGACGAGCTGGCCGATCCCGTCCAGCTCGGTGAAGCCCAGCCACGGGTCGGCGTGCGCCTGGAGCGCCCGCTGCGACTCGGCAGTGCGGTGCCCCTGGTGCTGGAAGTAGCCCGCGATCGACTCGTCGGCGATGTGCCGGGCGACCGCCGGCACCTGGGCCTGCTTCATGTAGATGACGACGTCGTTCTCCAGCGCCTGGGTGTGCCCCTCCAGCAGCAGGTTGTACGACGGCAGCCCGGCCGAGCCGATGCCCACCCCCTTGCGCAGCACCACGTCCTTGATGTGTGCCGCCACCGGGCGCAGCCGGGCCGAGGAGACCGGCAGCGTGCCGAGGTAGGCCTCGAACGCGGCGCACACCTTCGCCCGGGTCTCGCCGTCGACCTCGAAGACGCCGTCGCCGAGGGAGAACCGCCGCTCGTAGTTGTCGATGGTGGTCTGCGTGGCGAGCAGGTCGACCCGGGTGTTGAGCCGGGCCTGCTGGAGCACCCGGCGCAGCACCCCGTCGGCGTTGTCCAGGGTGATCGAGCCGATCGCGTCGTCGCCGCCGGCGGCGATGGCCCGCAGCTCCGTCAGGTACGACCCGGCGAAGCCGGCGACCAGGTCGCTGATCGCCCGGTCGGAGAGCGCCTTGGCGTAGCCGAGCAGGGCCACGCTGGCCGCCAGGCGCTTCAGGTCCCAGCTGAACGGCCCGACGTACGCCTCGTCGAAGTCGTTGACGTTGAACACGAGCTGCCCGGAGGCGTTCATGTACGTGCCGAAGTTCTCCGCGTGCAGGTCGCCGTGGATCCACACCCGGCTGGTCCGCTCGTCGAGGAACCGGTCGTCGGCGAAGGCGCCGAGCTGGTCGGCGTAGAACAGCGAGGCGCTGCCCCGGTAGAAGGCGAACGGCGACGCGGCCATCTTGCGGAACTTGCGCCGGAAGGCGGCCGGGTCGAGCGCCATCGACTCGCCGAACTCCTCGGTGAGCACGTGGACGATGTGGGCGGAACGCTGGTCCGCGGACTGGCTCATGGTGCGCAGGCTAGCTCCCGCCGACCACCCGGGGGTGTCGTCCGACCGACCGGCCCTTCCCGACCCGACGGCCGGGGTCGGCGCGGGCGGGGACGCGCCTCAGCGGGTGGGCGGGCGGACCGGCGGGGCGGTCAGCGACTCCGCCGAGCGCGGGACCGCGCCGGTGGAGCCGGCGTCGGCGGGCGGGGCGTCGACCGGCGCGGCGAGCGCGTCCGGCCGGGGCACCCCGCCGATCCCGGACTGCTCGGCGGCGATCTTCTCCTGGAGGCGCAGGATGCCGTGCAGCAGCGCCTCCGGCCGGGGTGGGCAGCCGGGCACGTAGACGTCGACCGGGATGAGCTGGTCGACGCCCTTGGTCACCGAGTAGGAGTCCCAGTAGGGGCCGCCGCAGTTGGAGCACGCGCCGAACGAGATGACGTACTTCGGCTCGGGCATCTGGTCGTAGAGCCGCTTGATGGCGGGGGCCATCTTGTCGGTGACCGTCCCGGAGACCACCATCAGGTCGGCCTGCCGGGGGCCGTGCGCGAAGGGGATCACGCCCAGCCGCATGAAGTCGTGCCGGCCCATGCTGGTGGCGATGAACTCGATCGCGCAGCAGGCCAGGCCGAAGTTGAAGACCCAGAGCGAGTAGCGGCGGCCCCAGTTCAGCACGAACCGGATCGGCTCGCCGAGCACTCCCGGCACCTGCACGACCGCCCCCTTCCCCGAGCCCGTCCCAAGTCAACCACAGCCGCCGGCGGCACCGACCGGTCGCTCCGCGCCGCCGGCCGCCGGCGCCCCGACCGCACCACTGTCGGGTAGGCGACGTCAGTTCGTGTTCGTCCGGTCGCAACCGTTCCCGGGGGTGGCAGGTGTCTTGCCCGTAACACCGCCCGACGGCGAGGGCCGCGGGCGGAACACGGGGAACTGGAGGACACGAACATGGCACGTACCATCGCCCGTAGGCTCGCCGCCGGCATCCTGGGCGCGGGGCTCGCCCTGCTCGGCGCGGCGGCGCCCGCCGCGCAGGCCGCAGCCGTGCCCGCCGACACGTCGGTGTCGGTCGGCCAGCTGGTGCTCGAACCGACCGATCGTGGGTACGCCGGCAGCCTGCCGGTGACCGTCACCTACCGGGGCGTGCAGGCCGGCACCCTCAACCTGACCGTCACCGAGCCGGTGCCGGGTGCCTTCGCCGGGCTCACCCCGGCAGATCCGTGCTTCTCCGGCAGCCCGAACCCGGTGCGCACGATCTACTGCATGGTTCCCGGCGGGGCCCTCCAGCCGGGTGAGCGCCGACGGTTCACCGTCGACTTCCGGGTGTCGACCACCCCGCGCGACCACGCCATGTCCGCCCCGGCGGGTCGGGTGGCGGTGGAGACCGGGGACGCCAACCCGACCAACGACACCAGCGAGTTCAGCACGTTGTTCCGCTCGACCACCGGCTCGCTGCGCGACCCGCAGCCGTACGTCTGGGACACCCTGACGGACGCGTCGCTGGCGGTGGGGGCGGCGACCCTGACCCGGCAGGAGGACGGGAGCTGGCGGGGCCGGCTGCCGGTGACCGTGCGGGTCGCGGGCGACGCCGCGCACGACGCGTACTGGCTGGAGCCGACGCTGCCGGCCGGGGTCAGCCTCGCCGGCATCGAGCCGGAGGAGACCTGCGCCGGCGCCTGCACCGTGCCCGGCGGGCGGTTCCTGCCGGGTGAGGAGCGCACCGTGTCGCTGCTGCTCCGCGCGCCCGCGGAGGTCGCCCCAGGCGACCTGGGCACGGGCTCGGTACGGCTGTACGCCGTATTCGGCTGGGACGGCGAGCGGCTCGACGTCGACCCGGCCGACAACACCGCCGCGTTCACCGTCACCGCCGTCGACTGACGACAATGACGCAGACCGATGCGCGGCCGTGGGTGACCCCACGGCCGCGCACCACCCCTCCGCCACGCGGGACGGAGCGACCGACGATCGAGGTGAGGGCCGCGGTGGTGGAGGATGCCGGTCCCGGCTTCGACGACGTCTACCGCCACCACTTCCAGCCGCTGGTGGTGCAGTTGTACGCGTTCGTCGGCGACATGGGCGAGGCCCAGGACCTGGTGCAGGAGGCGTTCAGCCGGGCGTGGCCGCGCTGGCACCGGATCGCCCGGTACGACGACCCGGTGGCCTGGGTCCGCCGGGTGGCCTGGAACGCGGGCGTCAGCCGGTGGCGCCGGCTGCGAACGGCCCGGCTGTTCCACCAGCGCCAGCGGCTGGAGGTGGTGGACGGACCGGGCCCGGACCGGGTCGCGCTCGCCACCGCACTCCGTACGCTGCCGGCCCGGCAGCGACGCGCGGTGGTGCTGTACTACCTGGCCGAACTGACTGTCGGCGAGATCGCCGAGGAATGCGCGGTGGCCCCCGGAACGGTCAAGTCCTGGCTGCACCGCGCCCGCACGACACTCGCCGCCAGCCTCTCCGACAACGGCCCGGAGCATCCGGACGGCAGCCGCCCGGCGGCAACCCCGACCCGAAGGACGGTGGACTGAGATGGACCAGCGGGACCTGGGTCCCGACCGGCTGGCGGGCGCCTTCGCCGAACTGCGCTCCGCCGGTCTGCGTCAGGTCACCGACCCTGATCCGGACGAGCCGCGCCGTCGGGCGTACCGCCGGCTGCGCAACCGGACCGCCGTCCCGGCGGTGGCGACGGCGGTCGTCCTGCTGGCCGGCGCGGTGGGGCTGGCCGGGAGCGCAGTCCGCCTGCCGCCCGCGCCGGCGACGGCGACCGACCCCACCGACCTTCCCTCCGCCTGGCCCTCGACCGGATCGCCCCCACCCGACCCGTCACCGTCCAGCCCGTCCGCGGCCCCGAGCGGCGGCACCCCCTCGGCGACGCCGAGCCGCACGGCGACGCCGGCACCGCCCACCGGCGCGCCGGCCCCGTCCGGGCCCCGCCCCAGCGGCACGCCGTCGGCGACCTCGGCCCGGTACGTCGACCTGTCGATCGACGCCCCGCGCGCCCTCACCCTGCAACCGTCCGGCGGCGCCTACACCGGCTGGCTCGACGTCACCATGGCCAACGCCGGCACCCGCGCGTACGACAGCGGGGACCTGATCGTGGTGCTGCCGGTGGAGGCGACGATCAACCTCGACGGCACCGGCATCGGCGGCTGCTTCCACCAGGGCCAGAACGACGACACGAAGACGATGTTCTGCACCGGTGACAGCCAGATCCCGGCGGGGGGCTCCCGGTCGTACCGGTTCCGGGTGCGGGTGGACGTCGCGCCGGGCGGGCCGGCCCGCACACTCACCGGCTTCGCGCTGACCGTCCGGGCGAACGTGCGGGGCGCCTTCCCCGCCGACCGCACCCCCGCCGACAACACCGCTCCGACCGACCTCAGGCTGCCCGCCGCGTGACCCGTGCCGGGAGGAGGTGACCGGCGGCGGCACGGGCGCCGCCGCCGGTCACCAGGTCGGGCGTTGCAGCAGGCCGACGAACTCCACGAGCAGCCGTTCCCGCAG
Organism: Micromonospora sp. NPDC002717; assembly: GCF_040295705.1. Classification (NCBI taxonomy): domain Bacteria; kingdom Bacillati; phylum Actinomycetota; class Actinomycetes; order Micromonosporales; family Micromonosporaceae; genus Micromonospora; species Micromonospora sp. NPDC002717. The sequence continues at coordinate 68,861 of NZ_JBEOVW010000029.1, forward strand.
CGCGGGCGGCGCGGCGTTGAGCAGCGTGTTCACCACCGCCGTCCGCCCCGGCACCGGGCTCGCCGGGGCGTCCGCGCCGGTCGGGGCCGGGTCGCCCAGGCCCAGCCCCGCGGCCAGTCCGGCGACCAGGTCCGGGGTGAGCGCGTCGGGGGTCAGCGTGGTGGCGAGGGCGAGCAGCTCGCCGGGGAGCGCGACCGGCCCGGCCGCCCGGGCGGCGGCCACCGCGTCGGCCAGGGCCGGGCCGAACTCGGCCACCCGGGGCGCCACCGCGGCGGTCACGGTCAGGTGCACGCTCGGCGGCAGGTCGGCGTACGCGAGCTGGGGCTGGGTGTGCCAGCCCCGGGCGGTCAGCTCGTCGACCAGCACGAAGAGGTCCAGCCCCGGGTCGGTGGCGGTGAAGCAGACGACGGTCGACTCCGGCTCGGCCACCAGCCGCAGCCCGTCGACCGCGCGGACGGCGTCAGCCAGCCCGGCCACGGCGTCCCGCGTCGCCGCCGCGAGCCGCAGGTAGCCGTCGTCGCCGAGGTGCCGCAGGGTGGCGTACGCGGCGGCGATCGGGCCGCCGGAGCGGGTCGAGGCGATGACCGGGTTGACCATCGTGTAGCCGGGCCAGTCCGCGTACGCGAAGTACTGCGGGGCGCGCAGCGCCGGGTCGCGGTGCAGCAGCACCGACACCCCCTTCGGGGCGTACGCGTACTTGTGCAGGTCCACCGAGATCGAGGTGACCCCGGGGACGGCGAAGTCGAACGGCGGCACGGGCGCCCCGAGCCGGCGCAGGTACGGCAGGGTCCAGCCGCCGAAGCAGGCGTCGACGTGGCAGCGCACCCCGGCCTCGGCGGCCGCCCCGGCGATCTCGGTGACCGGGTCGACGACGCCGTGCGCGTACGAGGGGGCGGAGCAGGCCACGAGGACGGTCTCCGGGCCGATGGCGGCGGCCACGCCGGCGGCGGCGGGCCGGAGCGTGGCCGCCGAGACGGGCACCGGGTCCACCGCGACCCGCAGGTAGTGCGCCGCCTTGGCGAACGCGGCGTGGGCGCTGGCCGGCACCACGATCCGGGGCGTGGCGATCTCCGGGTGGGCGTCCCGGGCGGCCTTCACGGCCAGGATCAGCGACTCCGTCCCGCCGCTGGTGACGCTGCCGACGGCGTCCGGCGCGGCGCCGCCCGGGCCGCCACCGAGCAGCCGGGCCGCCGCGCCGACCAGCGCGTTCTCCATCGCCAGCAGCGACGGAAAGGCGGTCGGGTCGAGCCCGTTGACGTGCGCGCTCCCGGCGTGCGCGGCGGCGGCCAGCTCGTCCAGCCCCGGCACCGCCGGGTCGTAGACGTACGCGAAGAGCCGCCCCCCGTGCGTGGGCCGGTCGGCACGCCGCAGCGCCCGCAGCTCGGCCAGCACCCGCTCGACGGGCACCCCGCTCCCGGGCAGCGCGCTCCGGCCCGGCCTCTCGTCGATCATGGAGTCGTGGTGCCCTTTCCGTGGGGTTCAGCGGCTTCCGTCCCCGCCGCGACCGCCTCGACGGCGGGGCGGGAGGCGGCGTGGACCTGGGCCTGGGCCTCGGCTTCGGCGAGGCGGGCGGGGGTGAGATCGTAGGGGCGGAGGAGGAGGACGGCCAGGGCCACCAGGAGCGCGGGCAGGACGGTGAAGCCGAGCAGGATGCCGAGGCGGGCGCCGTCGGACTGGGCGGCGGCGGTGCCGGTGTCGGAGGAGACGTAGCCGCTGAGCTGGAGCACGAGGCCGAAGATGCCCGGACCGAGGGCCAGCCCGAGGGTCTCCCCCGCCGTCCAGAGGCCGGTGAACACGCCGGCCTGCCGCCGGCCGGTGCGCGCCGTGTCGTACGCGATGCAGTCCGGGAGCATGGCGAGGGCGAAGACCTGCTGGCCCGCGTACCCGACGCCGACCAGCGCGACTAGGAGGTAGACCGCCGCCCCCGGCAGCACCGGCGCGGCGACCAGGGCCAGCGCGCCCGCCGCGAAGATCAGCGACGCGGCGACCAGGGCGGTCGGCTTGCCGACCCGCGCGCCGACCCGGGTCCAGACCGGCATCACCAGCAGCGCCGGCCCGACGAAGCAGGCGAACAGGACGGTCGGCCCGCCCTCGGGGTCGCGCAGGATCTGGTCGGCGAAGTAGTTGACCCCGGCGAGGATCGTGGCCACCCCGGCGGACTGCACCACGAAGCAGACCAGCAGCGCCCGGAACGGCCGGTTGCGCCCGGCGACGGCGAGTTGGGCGCGCAGCGTCGGCTCGCTCGCCCCCACCGTGCCCTCGGGGGCGGACCGGGTGCCGAGGAACGCGCCGAGCGCGCCGGCCACGATCAGCCCGGCGACGAAGAGCCCCATCCAGCGGTGCCCCGCGACGCCACCGCCGCCGGCGTCGCGCACCAGCGGGGCCACCGCGCCGGAGACGAGGATGGCCAGCGCCAGCACCGCGATCCGCCAGCTCATCAGCCGGGTACGTTCCGCGTAGTCGCCGGTCAGCTCGGCCGGCATCGCCACGTACGGCACCTGGAAGAAGGCGAAGGCGGTGGCGGTGGCGAGGAACGCGACGGCGACGTACGCCCCGGCGGCCGGCCCGGCCCCGAACGGCGCGGCGAAGATGGCGGCGAAGAACACACCGAGCGCCACCCCGGCGCCCAGCAGGTACGGCCGGCGGGCGCCCCAGCGCGACCGGGTGCGGTCGGAGACGCGGCCGGCGACCGGGTTGACCAGCACGTCCCACGCCTTCGGCAGGAGCACCAGCAGGGCGGCCGCGCCCGCCGCGACCCCGAGGGTGTCGGTCAGGTAGGGCAGCAGGAGCAGCCCGGGCACGGTGCCGAACGCGCCGGTGGCCAGCGACCCGAGCGCGTACCCCGCGTGCACCCGGCGCGGCAGCCCGGCCCCACCCGACGCGGGCGGGCCGGCGGCCGGCGGCACCGGGACGGCCGGCGCGGCCACGCCCGGGGAGCCGGCTCCACCCGGCGGCGCGTCCATGGGGCCGAATGTTACTCACGTTATGGCGTTGGTCACATCCCCTCTTCCGGGGACCAGCCCGCCGCCCGCATGTCCACCCCGTCGCCGCGCAGCGGCGTGCCCTCGGCACGCAGCCGGGCCCGCGCCTCCCGCTCGTGCCCGGGCGGCAGGCGGCCGGCCGCGTTCACCACCCGGTGCCAGGGCACCCCGCCGCCGTGCCGGGCCATGATCGAGCCGACCAGCCGGGCCGACGCCCGCCCCGAGCGCTCGGCCAGCGCGTCAGCGACCGCCCCGTACGACATCACCCGGCCGGGCGGGATCCGCTCGACCAGTTCCAGCACCGCCTCGACGTACTCGTCAGGTCTCACGACCCGCCACGATATGAGAACGCGACGGGGCGCACCCGCACCGACCACGCAGAATAGGCGGGTGCGCGACACAGTCACGGCGGCCCGACGGGTCGTCGTCAAGATCGGATCCTCCTCGTTGACCACCGCCGCCGGCGGGCTGGACGACGGGCGGGTCGACGCGCTCGTCGGCACCCTCGGCGCGCTCGCCGCCGACGGCCGCGAGGTCGTGCTGGTCAGCTCCGGCGCGATCGCCGCCGGCCTCGCCCCGCTCGGGCTGGCCCGGCGCCCGCGCGACCTGGCCACCCAGCAGGCCGCCGCCAGCGTCGGGCAGGGCCTGCTCATCGGTCGGTACGCGACCGCCTTCGCCCGGCACGGGCTGACCGTCGGGCAGGTGCTGCTCACCGTCGACGACGTGACCCGGCGGGCGCACTACCGCAACGCGTACCGCACCCTGCGCAAGCTGCTCGACCTGCGGGCGGTGCCGATCGTCAACGAGAACGACACGGTGGCCACCGAGGAGATCCGGTTCGGCGACAACGACCGGCTGGCCGCCCTCGTCGCCGCCCTGGTCCACGCCGACCTGCTGGTGCTCCTCTCGGACGTGGACGCCCTCTGGACCGGCGACCCCACCCGCCCGGGCTCCAGCCGGATCAGCGAGGTGCGCGACGAGCGGGACCTCAGTGGCGTCGACATCGGCGGCGCGGGGCGGGCCGGGGTGGGCACGGGCGGCATGGTGACGAAGGTGGAGGCCGCCCGGATCGCCACCGGCTTCGGCATCCCGGTGGTGCTGACCGCCGCACCGCTGGCCGCCCCGGCGTTGGCCGGCGAGCCGGTCGGCACCCTGTTCCACCCGAGCCGCCGGCGCCCGGCGGCCCGGCTCTTCTGGCTGGCCCACGCCACCTCGCCCCGGGGGCGGCTGCACCTCGACCCGGGCGCGGTCGCCGCGGTGGTGGGCCGGCGCAAGTCGCTGCTGCCCGCCGGGATCACGGCCGTGGACGGGGCGTTCACCGCCGGCGACCCGGTCGACCTGGTGGACGTCGAGGGCGCGCCGGTCGCCCGGGGGCTGGTCAACTACGACGCGGTCGAGCTGCCCGGGCTGCTCGGCCGGTCGACCTCGGAACTCGCCGCGGCGCTCGGCCCGGCGTACGAACGGGAGGTCGTCCACCGCGACGACCTCGTGCTGTTGTGAGGAGTGCGGCGATGAGCGTGAGCGAGCAGGCCCGGCGGGCGCGTACGGCGGCGGAGGCGCTGGCCGTCGCCACGCGTACGGCCAAGGACGCCGCGCTGGTCGCGATGGCCGACGCGCTGGTGGCGCGTACGCCGGAGATCCTGGCGGCGAACGAGGCGGACCTGGCGGCCGGGCGCGCGGCCGGGCTGAGCGCGGCCGTGCTGGACCGGCTCGCCCTCGACGCGGGGCGGGTGGCGGGCATCGCCGACGCGCTGCGGCAGATGGCCGCGCTGCCGGACCCGGTGGGCGAGGTGGTCCGCGGTTCGACCCTGCCCAACGGGCTGGAGCTGCGCCAGATCCGGGTGCCGTTCGGCGTGGTGGGCATCATCTACGAGGCCCGGCCGAACGTGACCGTCGACGCCGCCGGCATCTGCCTGAAGTCCGGCAACGCGGCGCTGCTACGCGGCTCCTCGTCGGCGGCGCACTCCAACGCCGCCCTGGTCGCGGTGCTGCGCGACGCCGTCTCCGGCGCGGGTCTGCCGGCGGACGCGGTGCAACTGCTCGACGCCAGCACCCGTGACTCGGTCAAGGAGCTGATGCGCGCCCGTGGCCTGGTCGACGTGCTGATCCCGCGCGGCGGCGCGTCCCTGATCCGCACCGTGGTGGAGGAGTCGACGGTGCCGGTCATCGAGACCGGCGTCGGCAACTGCCACGTCTACGTCGACGCCGCCGCCGACCTGGCGAAGGCGGTCGCGATCACGCTGAACGCCAAGACGCAGCGGCTGTCCACCTGCAACACGGCCGAGTCGCTGCTGGTGCACGCGGCGGTGGCCGACGCCTTCCTGCCATCGGTGCTGGCCGCGTTCGCCGACGCGGGCGTGACCGTGCACGGCGACGACCGCGTCGCGGCCCACTCGCCGGCCGTGGTGCCGGCCACCGACGAGGACTTCGCCACCGAGTACCTCTCCGCGGACATCTCGGTCGCCGTCGTCGACTCGCTCGACGCGGCGGTCGCGCACATCCGGCGGTACGGCACGGGGCACACCGAGGCGATCGTCACGGACTCGGCCACCGCCGCCCGGGAGTTCGTGGCCCGGGTGGACGCGGCGGCCGTGATGGTCAACGCCTCGACCCGGTTCACCGACGGCGGGGAGTTCGGCTTCGGCGCCGAGATCGGCATCTCCACGCAGAAGCTGCACGCCCGCGGCCCGATGGGCCTGCCCGAGCTGACCTCCACCAAGTACGTGGTCACCGGGGACGGCCACCTGCGCGGCTGAGCCTCCGTAGTGGAGAGTTGCGCCGGATCGCTAGGCTGGGTCCGGTTGGCACGGCCGCCGCGGGGGAGGCGAGGCATGCTGGATGACGGTGCCCTGGAGCAGCAACTGACGCAGGCGCGGGCCGCGTTGCGGGACGCCTCCCGCAACGCTGTCCCCCGGGAGCGGGCGGAGTCGGTGGGAGAGGCCGCCGACGGGCGGATCAGGGTCACCCTCGGCACCGACGGGCGGATCAGCGCGATCGAGATCGACCCCCGGGTGCTCCGCGAAGGCTCGGAACACCTCGCCGGGGAGCTGCGCCGGGCGGTGAACGCCGCCCTCGACGGGCAGGAGTCGGCGGTCGACGCCGAGCCGATGCCCGACCTGGCCGCGATGACCGCCACCCTGGAGCGGATCCAGGACCAGGGCCTGCGGCAGATGCGGGAGATGAGCCTCGCGATCAGCGAGAACATGCGCAAGCTCCAGCAGCGGAGCTGAGCCGTGGAACCCCTCGACGTCGACATCGACGCGCTGCGCCGGGGCGCTGAGCAGCTCGGCGAGGCCAAGGAGAGCGTGCGCCAGACCTTCGAGTCCTTCCAGGCCGCGGTGGCCGGGTACGAGCAGGCGTTCGGCGGTGACGACATCGGCATGCTGCTCGGCGTCGCGCACCAGGCGTGCGTGGAGGCGGTCGCCGAGTGCCTGGGCACCAACATCACCGAACTGGAGTCGTACGCCGAGAGCCTGCGTGGCATGGCGGACGGCTACCAGGCCGTGGAGGACAACGTCTCCGAGGCGTTCCGCTCGATCCTCGGCAAGCTGGGCTGAGCCCGGAAGAGAGGAGTCACCGTGGGTCTGACGCTCCCGGGTGAGCTGGCGTCCCTGCTGTCGATGCTCGGATACGACTGGCCGGAGTCCGACGAGACGGCCATCTTCCAGCTCGCCGGCGAGTGGACCGGCATGGCGGACCGGGTCAACGGCTCGGTCGCCCAGTTGGAGTCGGCGGCGCGGACGGTGCTGGACACCAACCGGGGCGAGAGCTTCACCGCCTTCGCCAGCGAGTGGACCGACAAGGAGTCGGCGGCCCGCAACATCGCCGATGCCGCGAACCCGGCCACCGTCATCGGGATCGGCCTGATGGCCGCCGCGGGCGTGGTGCTCGTCCTCAAGATCAACGTGATCATCCAGCTGATCGTGCTGGCGATCCAGATCGCCCAGGCGATCGCCACGGCGGCGGTCACCTTCGGCGCGTCGCTGCTACAGATCCCGATCTTCAAGATGATCACCGGATTGATCATCGACCAGTTGATCGGCATGGCCGTGGACATGGTCCTCAATGGCTAAGAAGCGGACCACGCCGACCCGGCAGACGCAGCCGAAGGGCGCCAAGATCGTCTCGGCGTACCTGGAGAACGCCGACGTGTTCCGCACCGCCAAGGCGG
>NZ_JBEOVW010000030.1:0-73135 GCF_040295705.1 Micromonospora sp. NPDC002717
GCGTTCGCCCCCCCCCCGCCCCCCACCGCCAACCCCTGCCGCCCCCCCCCCCCGCCCCGGGCGCCCCCCCCCCCCCCCCCCCCCCGCGGGCCCCCCCCCCCCGGGGGGGGGGCCCCCCCCGGGGGGGGGGCCGCCCCCCCCCCGGGTGCCGGCGCCCGGGGCGACCGAGGCGCCCGGGCCCGGGCGTCGAGCGCGTCGCGCACTCAGTCCCGGCAGCGACGCCGGTGGTAGGCCACGGTGAGCGCGAGCAGCAGCGGACCCCAGAGCAGCAGCGGGGTGTAGCAGGCCAACAGCAACGCCATCCCGCCAGGGGAGAAGCCGAACCCGTCGCCGCGCGGGAGCCCGCCAATCGCGGCGTACCCCCAGATCAGGATGAGCGCGACGCCGCCCGCGGTGGCCGCGGTCTCGGCGAACGGCGGCGGCACCCGCCGGCCGCCGACCAGCGGCAGCCAGCGTGGGAAGATCTCGCCCCACTGCCGGACGAGTCCGATCGAGAGCAGCGCCAGCGCCTCCTGGACCACGCTCAGCGACAGGATGTAGGCGGCCTCCCAACCGCCGACCCGGACCGGCTCGCCGTTCACGAACGCGCCGATCGGGACGCCGGCCACCAGTGCGATGCGCCACAGCCCCGACGGGAGGGTGACCAGGGGAATCAGGTGGGCGGTCCGCACCGCCCACCGCGGTGCCGATCGTCCGTCCCGGGCGTGACCCGACGGGGCGATGGCGGTTGCGGTGCTCATGACGGACTCCGTTCCTCGGCGGCTGCTGCTCCAGCCTCGCCGGCCGAGGACGGCCCGCCACCCCGCCGGTGGGTGAACCGGCTCCCCGACGCGGGGGAGCGTCCCCCGGTCCCGGGCCACCGCGCGGCTCGCCGGAAGGCGGGGCCGGCGGGTCGGGCCCGAGGTCAGAGCGGAAGCTTCATGCCCTCGTGGCTGGCCACGAAGCCGAGGCTGAGGTAGAAGCGGTGGGCGTCGTGGCGGGTCTTGTCGGTGGTGAGCTGCACCAGGGCGCAGCCGCGCTGCTTCGCCTGGTCGACGGCCCAGGTCATCATCTGCCGGCCGAGGCCCTGCCCGCGCCGGTCCGAGCGGACGCGGACGGCCTCGACGAGCTGCCGCTCCGCGCCGTGCCGGCCGAGCCCGGGGATGTAGGTGAGCTGCATGCAGCCGACCACCGCACCGTCCGCGTCGGCCACGATCAGCTGGTTGCGCGGATCGGCGGCGATGTCGGTGAACGCCCTCTCGTACGCGTCGTCGACCTCCGTGAAGTCCCGGGACTTCCCGAGCATGTCGTCGGCGAGCAGGGCCAGCACGGCGGGCAGGTCGGCCCGGACCGCCTCCCGGAAGATCACGTCGCTCATGCCGCCAGCGTGACACAACGATGTGGGGCGATGCGGGGGCGGCGCTTGCCGGCACCGGGCAGCATGATGGCTCATGGACGTCCTGCTGCTGCCGTTCCGGTGGATCTACCGGGCGCTGGTCTGGTTCGCCAACTCGCCCCGGACATTGATCATCTCCTACCTGCTGATGATCGTGGTGGCCGGCGTCATCTACGGCCAGGTGGAGAACCGAACGGCGGCGGACGCGGTCTGGTGGGCGGTGGTGACCGCGTCCACCGTCGGGTACGGCGACATCTCACCGGTCAGCTGGCAGGGCCGGGCCCTCGCCGCGCTGCTCATCTCGACCATGGTGCTGCTGGTCATCCCGTTGATCACCGCGCACTTCGCCAGCCAGCTGATCGTCGACGACGACGCCTTCGAGCACGACGAGCAGGAGGAACTCAAGGCCGACGTCCGGCGGATGCGGGCGCTGCTGGAGGAGATCGCCGCGCGGCAGGGCATCGAGCTGCCCGACCTGCCGCCGGAGCGGCCGGTCAACGGGCCGGGCAGCGCAGCCCCTCTCTGGGCACGGTCAGGTCGATCAAGTAGGCGTCGACCGCCGCCGTGATGCAGGAGGTCTGCGGGTAGGCGGTGTGCCCCTCACCCTCCCAGGTGAGCACCCGGCCGACACCGAGCATCTCGGCCAGCTCGCCGGTCTGCTCGTAGGGCGTCGCCGGGTCACCGGTGGTGCCCACCACCAGGATCGGCGGCGCCCCGTCGGCCCGACCGGTCGGGTACGGGTCGCGGCCGCCCGGCCACTCGGTGCAGGAGAGCATGCCGACGGCCAGCGACGGGCCGAACAGCGGGTACTTCGCCCGCCACTGCGACTGGAGCTGGCGGATCCGCTCCCGGGTCGGCTTCTCCTCCTCGTCGGCGCAGTTGACGGCCAGGTTGGCGTCGAACAGGTTCGAGTAGTGCCCGTCGGAGTCCCGGTCGGCGTACGCGTCGGCGAGGCGGAACACGTCCGTCGGGTCGCCGCCCTCCAGCTCGTCGATGGCGCGGGCCAACTCCTGCCACCCCTGCTCGGTGTAGAGCGAGGAGATGATCGCGTAGAAGACCCAGCCCGGGGTGGCCTCCCGGCCGTCGTCGCCGCGCACCGGGGACACCCGGGCCTTGTCGATCGCCGAGGTGACCGCGGCGCGGGCGTCCGGGGCGATCGGGCAGCGGCCGGCGTTGGCGGCGCACCACCGGGTGAAGTTGTCGAAGGCCCGCTCGAAGCCCTTGGCCTGGCTCTCCGAGCCGGCGACCAGACCCTGCTTCGGGTCGATCGCGCCGTCGAGCACCATCGCCCGGACGTGCTGCGGGTAGAGCTGCGCGTAGGTGGCGCCGAGCAGGGTGCCGTAGGAGTAGCCGAGGTAGGTCAGCTTGTCGTCGCCGACGGCCGCGCGGACCATGTCCATGTCGCGGGCGGCCTGCTCGGTGCCGTAGAGCGGCAACTGGTCGCCGTAGCGGTCGCCGCAGCCGCGCCCGATCCGCTGGTTGAGCGCCACGAACCCGTCGAAGGACTCCTGGCTGCGCGGGTCGGGGTCGTAGCCGAAGCTCGCGTCCAGGTCGGCGTCCGGAATGCACTTCACCGGGCTGGAGCGGGAGACCCCGCGAGGGTCGAAGCCGACGATGTCGAACCGGTCGGTGATCGAGGCGGGCAGGCCGCCGAACGCCGGCCCGTAGGAGAGGTAGACCGCGGTGTCCACCCCGGAGCCGCCCGGCCCGCCCGGGTTGACGACCAGCGAGCCGATCCGCTCGCGCTGCTTCGTCGACCGGGCGCGCAGCAGCGCGATCTCGAAGGTCTGCCTGGCGCCCGGGCCGGTGCCGGCCGCGCCGCCCATGCCCCAGTTACGCGGCACCTTGATCCGCGTGCACTCGTAGCGCATGTTCGGCGCGCTCCGCCCGACCAGCTCCTCGGCCACCTCCGGGCAGGGCCGCCAGGTCGGCGCGGCACCCGGCGCGGCGGCCTCGCCCTCGACGTCCGTCCGGGGGGCGAACGCCGGGAGGGTGCAGCCGGCGGCGAGCAGCGCGGCGGCGGCCAGGCCGGCCACGGTGAGCCGGAACCGGCGGATCCGGGCGGAAGTGCGGGTCACGAGCGGGCCTCCGTGATCGATTTCGACGGCCAGGCTACGCCGGGCCCGCGGCGGAGCCCACGGTCACCGTCGGGTCGCCGCGGAGCACCTGGTCCACATCGAACCGGACCGGCCGGTCGAGCTGGTCGTAGCGGCAGGAGCCGGGCTCGCGGTCGGGCCGCCACCGGACGAACCGGGCGGTGTGCCGGAACCGGTCGCCCTCCATCGCGTCGTAGCCGACCTCGACCACCAGCTCGGGGCGGAGCGGCTCCCACTCGAGGTTGCGGGTGCCGGTCCAGCGGCTGACCCCGCCGGGCAGGCGCTGGCCGCGCTCGTGGTCGCCGTGCACCCACGGGTGGTCGGCGCCGGCGTCCCGGTAGGGCTCCAGCTCCTCCAGCAGCTCGGCGCGGCGGGCCATGGTGAACGAGGCGCTCACCCCGACGTGGTGCAGGACGCCCGCGTCGTCGTAGAGCCCGAGCAGGAGCGAGCCGACCACCGGGCCCGACTTGTGCCACCGGAACCCGGCCACCACCACGTCGGCGGTGCGGGCGTGCTTGACCTTGAACATGAGCCGCTTGCCCGGCTCGTAGGGTAGGTCGGCCGGCTTGGCGATCAGGCCGTCCAGGCCGGCGCCCTCGAAGACGTCGAACCAGCGGTGGGCGGTGTCGACGTCGGTGGTGACCTGGGTGACGTGCACCGGCGGGCGGACCCCGGCCAGGGCCGCCTCCAGCCGGGCCCGCCGCTGCGGATAGGGCTGGTCGAGCAGGGTCTCGTCGTCGAGGAGGAGCAGGTCGAAGGCGACGAAGTCGGCCGGCGTGGTCTCGGCCAGCAGCCTCACCCGGGAGGCGGCCGGGTGGACGCGCTGGGCCAGCAGCTCGAAGTCGAGCCGGGGCTGCCCGCCCGGGCCGTCCCGCCGGATCACGATCAGCTCGCCGTCGACCGCGCACCGCTCGGGCAGCTGGCGGCGGGCCTGCTCGACCACCTCGGGGAAGTAGCGGGTCATCGACTTGCCGCCCCGGCTGGACAGCTCGACCTCGTCGCCGTCGCGGAACACGATGCACCGGAAGCCGTCCCACTTCGGCTCGTACGTCATCCCGGACGCGGTGGGGATCCGCGGGACGCTCTTGGCCAGCATCGGCTCGACCGGTGGACTGATCGGCAGCTTCACGGCGACCAGTCAACCAGACGGCACCGACAGTCGTGAGGCAGATCACGGCCGGTCGGCGGGCGGCGTGTCTCCCCGCGCGTCCCTCGTCCCTGCCCGGGCGAATCGGAAAACCGCAGGTCAGAGCTAGTTTCGCGGGGTGTCTGAGTGGGTCTGCGGGTGCTGCGGTCGGTGGCGGGTGAGCATCGAGCTGATCCGGGGCCGCCACCGCTACCGGCTCGTGCGCCGCTACCCGGCCCGCTTCGGCGGGGGCAAGGACGTGCTCGGCGAGGTCGGCTCGGTGGCGGAGCTGGAGGAACTGCTGCGTCGGCGTACCCCCCTGGGGCTGGCCGACCTGCACGAGGCCGCCTGACCCGGCGGCGACCGACCGGTCGGCGGATGCCGCGGTCACGATCCGCCGGGCAGCGTCGTCACCGGTGGGCGCGGCGCGCGGGGCGCCGCCCGGGAGGGGGGGCGCGATGCGGTTCGAGGCCGGTACGGAGGTGGCCGCCGAGCCCGGACGCGTCTGGGCGGTGCTGGTCGACGTCGAGCGGTGGCCGGAGTGGACGCCCTCGGTGCGCCGGGCCCGGCGGGGGGAGCCGGGGCCGCTCGCGGTGGGCGCCACCGTCAGGCTGGAGCAGCCGAAGCTGCGGCCGGCCGTCTGGCGGGTCACCGAGCTGACCGAGGGGCACTCCTTCGCCTGGGTGTCGCGCAGCCCCGGCGTGCGCACCCTGGCCGAACACCGGGTGCTGCCGCTGGCCGACGGGCGCAGCCGGGTCGAGCTGGTGCTCGCGCAGTCCGGGCCGCTGGCCGGTCCGGTCGGCTGGCTCTACGGCGACCTGACGCGCCGCTACCTGCGGATGGAGGCCGACGGGCTCAGGCGTCGCTGCGAGCGGGACTGACCACGGACTTCTCCAGCAGGGCCAGCCGGTGGCCGTTCGGGTCCGGCCGGTGCCCGACCACGCGGTAGCCGTGCCGGTGGTACAGCCGCAGGTTCTGCTCGCTGTCGGCCCCGGTGAAGAGCGCGAAGCGGCGAACGCGGGCCGCGCAGGCCGCCTCGACCGCCCGCAGCAGCCGCCCGCCGACGCCCCGGCCCTGCTGGTCGGGGGCGACGGCGAGGCGGCCGACGTGCGCGGTGTCGCCCTCGACGTGCGCCCGCACCGAGCCGACCAGCCGGTGGCCCAGCCGGGCGGTGAGCACCGTCGCCGGCCCCGCCAGCGCGGCCCGCACCTCCTCCAGGGTCTCGGTCAGCGGCGGCAGGAACGGGTCGGCGTAGCGCTGGGCCTCGACGAGGTACGCGGCGCGCTGCACCGTGAGGATCTCGCCCGCGTCCGGCACGTCGGCGGGGGCGATGCGCGGCTCGATCACGCCGACAGCCAACCACACGGCCCCGTCGCGCCGCCCGTACGCTGGCGGTGATCCGTCGAGCCCCGGGGGTGCGCGCCGTGCCGGCACTGACCTATCCGCACGTCGGCGCCACCCGCGTCGGGGACCTGCCGCCCGGCTGGCGGCACGTGCGGCACCGGGTGCGGCTGCCCGACTCCTGCTTCGCCGCCGCCGGCGCGGCGGTGCTCGGCTGGCGCCTGCACCGGGCGGCCGGCATCCGGATGGACGCGGTGGCCGACCGCGCCGCGCCCGGGGTGCGGGTGGTCTCCCGGCTGGGCGTCGGCCCGCTGCGGCTGGCCGCGCCCTGCGAGGTGGTCTGGGCCGTCGACGACGACCGGCGGGCCGGCTTCGGGTACGGCACCCTGCCCGGGCATCCGGCCAGCGGCGAGGAGGCGTTCGTGGTCAGCCGCGACGCCGCCGGTCGCGTCTGGTTCGAGGTGGTCGCGTTCAGCCGCCCGGACCGCTGGGTCATGCGGGTGGCCGGCCCGGCCGGCCGGGCCTTCCAGCACGCGTACGCCTGGTGGCTCGGCCGCACCCTGCGCCGCCTCTGCGCCCGCTCCTGACCGCGCGCCTCGTCCGCCCCGTCGCGGGCGCCGTGGCCGACAGACGGCATTCGCCGGCCAGAGGCGGCGCGGCGGGCGGCACCGCCCCGCCGGACGGAACGGCGCCGCGCGGCGGCGGCCGGTCAGAACCGGGCGAAGGAGCGGATCGGCATCCGGGGGCCGTACCTCGGGGCCTGGACGCCCCCGGCCTCCAGCAGCACGCAGACCCGGCCCCGGTGCCCCCGGAACGGCTCCAGCAGCGCCAGCATCCGGGCGTCGTCGCCGCGTGGCTCGCCCGCGAGCGCCCAGGCCACCGTGTTCGGCACGTGGAAGTCGCCGACGCTGACCGCGTCCGGGTCCCCGTACGCGATCCGCACCACCTCGGCGGCCGTCCACGGCCCGATGCCGGCGATGGCGGTGAGCCGGCGGGTGGCTTCGGCGGAGTCCGCGCAGCGCTCCAGCCGCTCCGCGACGGCGGCGGCGCGGCGCAGCGTGTCGGCCCGGCGCTGCTCCACCCCGAACGGGTGGAACACCCAGTACGGGGTGGCGGCCACCGCCGCCGGCTCCGGCGGCAGCAGCAGCGGCTGCATCGGCCCGGGCGCCGCCTCGCGGAAGTGCCGCACCGTCGCGGCGTACGCGCGGTACGCCTCCTTGCCGGTCACCTTCTGCTCGAGGACCGCCCGGAGCAGCCGGGGGAAGACCTGACCGGTGGCCGGCATCCGAAGCCCCCGGTGCTGGACCGCCAGCCGCGCCACCACGGGGTGACCGGCGGCGAGTTCCGCGAACCCGCTGAGGTCGTCGCGCAGCCCCGCGACCGCGTCCGCCCGCTCCACCACCCAGTCGGCGCCCGGGCCGTAGCCCTCGGCGAGCAGGTCGCCGCCGGCCGGCCGCAGGGCGAGGGTCGCCGGCCCGTCGGGGGTGCGGGTGGCCCACCAGAAGGTGCCCGCCGCGACGCGCGCGCAGGGGTCGTACGCGCTGAAGGTCAACGCCCGGACCGACGCGGCCAGCCGGTAGCCGGCCGGCGGGCGCAGCTCCCGGCGGGCGGAGGGTTCGGTCCCGGTCACCCGCCCATGCTGCCACGCCCCGGTCCCGTGACCGGCGGCACCGGCGGGGCGCGGCGGTGCCGGTAGGCCGGTCGTCCCCGCTCGGCACGGCCGTTCGCAGGGCCCCGCGAACGGATCAACGACGCACGGAGAAGATTCCGGGCGGCGGCGGGGTCGAGTCGGTGGCGTCGGCGTCGCGGACCACCGGGGCCCCGCCGGCGAACCGGTCCAGCTCCCCGCCGGCCAGCACCCGGCCGGGGAACCAGTCCCCGGCGGCGCGCCGGGTCAGCTCCGGCACCGGCGGCTCGACCCGGCTCGCCACGAGCACCAGGTTGCCGTAGCGCCGCCCGCGCAGCACCGCCGCGTCCCCGACCAGGCACGCCCGGGGCAGCACCGATCGGACCGTGGCGACCTGCGCCCGCGCGTGACGCAGCGGTGGGCCGTCCGCGACGTTGGCCAGGTAGCAGCCGTCGGGGCCCAGCACCCGGGCCACCTCGGCGGCGTACTCCACCGAGGTGAGGTGGGCCGGGGTGCGCGCGCCGGCGAAGACGTCGGCGACCACCACGTCGTAGCCGGCGTCCCGGCTGGCGGCGAGCACCGCGCGGGCGTCGGCCACCCGCACCTTGAGCCGGAAGTCCGCCGGCCACGGCAGGGCGCGGCGGACCAGCTCCACCAGCGCACCGTCCACCTCGACCACCCGCTGGGTGGAGCCGGGCCGGGTGGCGGCCACGTAGCGGGGCAGGGTCAGCGCCCCGCCCCCGAGGTGCAGCACCCGCAGCGGCGCACCGGCCGGGGCCAGCAGGTCGATCGCGGCGGCCAGCCGCCGGACGTACTCGAACTCCAGGTGCGTGGGGTCGGCCAGGTCCACGTGCGACTGCGGCGCGCCGTCCAGCAGCAGGGTCCACGACCCCGGCCGGTCCGGATCCGGCACCAGCTCGGCCAGCCCGGTGTCCACCCCCGCGGCCACCGTCTCGGCGCCCCGCCTGCGCCCCATCAGCGGCGGGCCCGGGCGGCGGCGGTGAGCACCCGGTGCAGCAGCCGCGCGTCGCCGAGCAGCGCCCGCAGCCGGCGCTCCAGGCCCGCGATCGGGATGAGGTTCTGCGGTGCCCGCGGGTCCTTGTACGGGGTGGAGGCGAAGCGGGGCAGCGTCACCAGCGACAGGTCGGCCAGCTCCACCGCCTCGTCGATGCCCAGCTCGGCGGAGCACTCCATCCGGACGATGCCCGCCCACGGCGCCCCGAGGGCCACCGGCAGCCGCAAATACCACGACCAGCCGCCCCACGCCGTGCCGAGCCGGAACACCGGGGACCGCTCGCCGGCCGCCAGCCCGGTGACCACCGCCGTCAGCCGGGCGTCCAGGTATTGGCTGTGCTGCGTCTTGATGTAGCCCAGCGTGCGCGGCAGCTGTCGCCGGTTGCGCAGCGGGCCGTCCACCACCAGCAGGTCGCCGTCGGTGCGGGCCGCCCCGGAGACCTCCACCTCCAGCGCGGTCAGCGGCCCCTGCACGGCGGCGGGGAGCTTGTTCAGCTCGCCCGTGCCGCTGACCCGGTGCACCGGGTAGCGGACACTGCCGGCGACCACGTCCACCGCCGACGGGCTGGCGGTGAACAGGCCCCGGCCGACCTTCGCGCCGGCGAGCCGCGCCGCGCCGCGCTCCAGGTCGCACCGGACCACCCCGGCGGCGTACGAGGCGGCCAGGCCGGGAAAGGACGCGCCGTCGTCCTCCGCCGTCCACACGCTCGCGTCGATCCGGCGCACCCCGTCGACCAGCAGCACCACGTCGGGGGCGCGTACCCCGGGGCGGGGCCCGATGGCCCGCCAGTCCACCGCGGGCAGCTCGGCGTCCGCGTCGACCTGGGCGCTGCTCGGCGCGGCGGGACCGCCGCCGGACGCCTCGAACGAGGCCCCGTACGCCGGGTCCCAGGCGTCGACGAAGAACCGGGGATCGGTCACCGGGGCGAGCCTCCCGTCGTGGCCCGGGGGACGCCGCGGCGGCCCCCGCTCACCGGCCGGTCCGCTCGACGCGGGCCGACCGGGCGTCCTTGCTGACCTCGTAGCGGACCGGGATGCGCTCGGCCAGCGCCGGCACGTGGGTGACCACCCCGACCATCCGGTCGCCCCGGGCGGCCAGGCTCTCCAGGGTGGCGGCCACCGTGTCCAGGGTGGCCGCGTCGAGCGTGCCGAAGCCCTCGTCGAGCACGATCGACTCCAGGCTCGCCGCGGTGGTGGACATGCCGGCGAGCTGCTCGGACAACGCCAGCGCCAGCGCCAGCGACGCCTGGAAGGTCTCGCCGCCGGACAGGGTGCGCACGCCCCGGCGCAGCCCGGCGTCGTGGTGGTCGACGACGAAGAACTCGCCCTTGTCGTGCACCAGGTCGTACTGCCCGCCGGACAGCTCCCGCAGGATGCCCGACGCGCCGTCGACCAGCAGGTCCAACGCCTCGGCCAGCAGCCACCGCTCGAAGTTGTTGGCCCGCAGGTGCCCCGCGAGGGCCCGGGCCACCTGCGCCTCGTGCTCGTACCCGGCCCGCTGCTCGCGCAGCCCGCCGGCCTGCTCGCGGCGGCGCTCCAGCTCGCGCAGGTCGCCCTCGGCCCGCTCCAGGGCGCGGTCGGCGGCGCGTACCGGATCGTCGGTGGCCGGCAGCCCGGCGGCGGCGAAGATGCCCGCGATGCGCTCGCCGACGCCGGCCGCCACCGCCTCGGCCTCCGCCACCGCGGCGGCCCGCCCCGCCCGCTCGGCGCGGCGGCGCTCCGCCTCCGTGCCGGCCCACCCGGTGAGGGCCGCCCACGCCGCGCCGAGGTCGTCGCGGTCGGCCGCCGGCGGCCCGAACCGGGCCAGCCCGTCGCGGGCGGCGTCGAACGCCCGCCAGGTCGCGCGCAGCCGCTCCTCGGCGGCGTCCACGGCCGCCCGGGCCCGCCGGGCCGCCTCCCGGCCGGCCCGCACCGCCGCCGCCGACTCCTCCAGCGCCCGGCGCAGCCGCGCGTGGTCGTCCAGCTCGCGGCGCAGCACCGCCGGCTCCGCCGCCCCGGCCAACTGCCCGTCCAGCTCGGCCAGCCGGGCGTCCAACTGGTCCTGCCGGGCCCGCGCCCGCACCAGCACCCGCTCCAGCTCGCGGGCCGCGGCGTCGCGCTCCGCCACCACCGCCTGCGCGGCCTTCGTGGCGGCCCGCGCCGCCCGGCCCGCCGCCGTGGCGGCGGCGACCGCCGAGTCCGCCGGCACCGCCGGCACCGTCGCCACCGTCTGCTCGCAGACCGGGCAGGTCGCCCCGTCGCGCAGGTGCGCCCGCAGCGCCACCGCCTGGTCCGTCGCCTTGGCCTCCTCGTGGGCCCGGAAGGCGGCCTCCAACTCGGCCTCGGCCCGCTCGGCCGCCGCCCGCGCCTGCGTCAGCGCGGTCACCGCCGCCGCGTGCTCGCCCCGCGCCGTGCCGACCGCCGCGCGGACCGTCTCCGCCTCGCCGGCCAGCTTCTCCCGGTCGGTGTACGCCCGCAGCAGCAGCCGCAGCGCGCTCTCGTCGCCGGCCGCGGCCAACTCGCCGCGGAGCTTCTCCTCCCGCTCCTCGGCCAGCGACACCGCCGTCGCCGCCTCGTCCGCGCCCGCCCGCGCCGACGCCACCGACCGGGCCACCTCGGCCACCCCGTCCGGCGCGCGCACGGCGGACAGCACCGCCAGGTCGGCGTCGAGCGCGGCCAGCGCCGCGCCCGCCTCGCGCGCCGCCTCCCGGGCCGCCGCCAGCTCCGGTACGGCCGCCGCCACCGCCCCGACCAGCTCCCGCATCCGGTCGACCTGCCCGGTCGCCGCCGCCAGCGCGGCGTCGTCGACGTCGGCGAGCCCGGCCAGCGCCTGGTCGACCGCCTCCAGCTTCGCCTCGGCCTGCGCGGCCCGCGCGGTCGCCTTCTTCTGCACCTCCTCGTAGACCCCGAGACCGAGCAGGTTCACCAGGATCTGCTGCCGGGTGGCCGGCTTGGCGTGCAGGAAGTCCGCGAACTGCCCCTGCGGCAGCACCACGCAGCTGGTGAACTGCTCGTACGGCAGCCCGACCGCCTCCAGCACCGCCTGCTCCATCTCGGCGGGGGTGCCGGCGACCACCTCGCCGAGGTCGTCGGGGCTCAGCCCCGTGTCGAGCTTGGTCACGTCGAAGCCGGCCGGCATGAGCTGCAACCCGGCGTTGGCCGTCTTGACGTTGCCCCGCCCGTCCCGGCGCACCACCCGGGTCGCCACGTAGCGGGACCCGCCGGACTCGAAGACCAGCCGCACCCGCGCCTCGGTGGCCGACGGCGCGAGGGCGTTGGCCAGCCCCCGGGTGCCGCCCCAGCGGGGCACCGTGCCGTAGAGGGCGAAGCAGATCGCGTCCAGCACCGTCGACTTGCCCGAGCCCGTCGGCCCCACCAGGGCGAAGAAGTCGGCGTCGGTGAAGTCGATCGTCGTCTCGTCCCGGAAGACGGTGAAGCCCGCCATGTCCAGCCGCATCGGCCGCATCAGTGGTCGACCTCCTCGAAGAGCTCGTCGAAGAGCTCCCGCACCCCGTCGTCGGTGTGCCCCCGGCTGTCCAGGTAGTCGGCGAAGAGCTGCCGGGGCGAGCGGCCGGCCCGCTGCGCCACCCGGGCGCCGCCGCCCGGGGCGGGCACCAGCTCGGGGTCGATGCGGATCTCCAGGGCGCGGGGCAGCAGCTCCTGCACCTCCTCGCGCAGCCCGGCGCGGGGCTGCTCCCGCACGTACACCCGCAGCCAGGCGTCCGGCACGTCCATCTCGGCGAGCTGGGCCAGGGTGCCCCGGACCGTGCGCAGCGTGGCCGCCGCGACGACCGGCACCTCGCGGACCTGCGCCGCCGTCGTCGCGGTGACCTCGACGACCGTCACCGACGGCACGTTCTCCTGCTCGCCGAAGTCGACGGCGAGCGGGCTGCCGCTGTAGCGGATCGGGCAGGGGCCCTGGACCCGCTGCGACCGGTGCAGGTGGCCCAGCGCCACGTAGTGCGCGGTGCCCGGGAAGACGGTCGCCGGCACGGCGTAGCCGAGCACGGTGTGCGCGTCCCGCTCGCCGCCGCCGGTCGCCGCGCCGACCACGGTCAGGTGGGCGGTGACCAGGTGCACCCGGTCCGGCTCGGTGAAGCTCTCGGTCAGCCGGCCCAGCACCCGGCCCAGGTGGTCGGCGTACGTCTGGGTGGCCTCGGCGGCGGTCAGCTCGTACATCTCCACGGCCCGGATGGCGTAGCGCTGGGAGAGGAACGGCAGCGCGGCCAGCCGCCAGCGCTCGCCGCCGGCCGTGGTGCCGTCGACGACGTGCTCGTCCGGGTTCTCCCGGACGCCGCCGCGCAGCGTGATCCCGGCCGCCTCGGCCCAGGGGCGCAGCGCGTCGAGGGCCTGGCCGTTGTCGTGGTTGCCGCCGATCGCCACCACGTCGGCGCCGGTGCGGCGCAGCGCGGTCAGAGCCCGGGTGACCAGCCGAGTGGCCTCGGGCGTCGGCGCGGCGGTGTCGTAGAGGTCGCCGGCGACGATGACCAGGTCGGGCCGCTCGGCCCGGGCGACGTCGATCACCCCGGCGAGGACCTGCTTGTGCTCCTCGGCCCGCGACTGGCCCTTGAGGACCTTGCCGACGTGCCAGTCGGAGGTGTGCAGGATCTTCACGGGTCTCCCCCTAGAACGGGATGTCGTCGTCGCTGGCGCCGCCGCCGGAGCCCACCACCGCGAACGGGTCGGCGGACTGGGTGATCGACCGGAGCGTCTCCGACGGCGCCCGGCCGGCCTCGGAGACCCGGGTGGCCCAGGCCGGGAACGGGAACTCCAGGCAGAGCGGCACCGGGATGTCGGGCTGGTTGACGAACATCGTGCCGGGCTTGGCCAGCAGCGCGCGCTGCCGCTGGGCGGGCGGCAGGAAGCCGTACTCCGGGCGGGACGCCTCGGCCGGGTCGAGCCGGCCGACCACCCGGATCGCCGAGTTGGTGACGATCCGCCGCTCCACCTCGCTCGCCGTCTGCTGGGCGCCGACCAGGATCACCCCGAGCGAGCGGCCCCGTTCGGCGATGTCGAGCAGCACCTCCTTGATGGGGGAGGAGCCCTCGCGGGGGGCGTACTTGTTGAGCTCGTCGAGCACCACGAAGAGCAGCGGCTTGGCGGTGCCGGCCTTCTCCTTGCGCTCGAACTCGCTCTTGAGCGTCACGCCGACCACGAACCGCTGCGCGCGGTCCGGCAGGTTGTGCAGGTCGACCACGGTGACCTGGGCGCTCTCGGCGGTGTTGATCGAGTGCGGGCGGCGGGTGGCCAGGTCGCCCCGGATCAGCCGGGACAGGTCCTTCTTGCTGCCGATCAGCCGGCGGGCGAACGCGTTGACCGTGCCCAGCCCGACCGCGCTGCCGGCCCAGTCGGAGCGGGTCTCGTCGTCGTTGAGCTGCTCGACGACGTGGTCGACCAGGTCGGCGTACGAGCCGAGCCGCACCCCGTCGATGCTCACCCCGCCGTCGGCGGGCTGGGCGTGCCGGGCCAGGTGGGCGGCGACCGAGTGGACGACCATCGTGTACTGCTGGCGCTCGTCGTCGGCGTCGGCGAAGACGTAGGGCAGCAGGCGGTCGGCGCAGAACTCGGCGAGCGTCCAGTAGAAGCTGTCCACCCCGGTGAGCCGGCTGCTCACGTCGGGCGTGCCGGAGGAGTCGCCGACCCTGGGCGGGGCGTAGACCCGCACGTCGGGGAACGCGCCGGCGGTCAGGCCGAGCTTCGCGTACGCGGCGCGGGTGGCGTCGTCGAGCCGGGTGTTGGGATGGTCGAGGAAGAGCAGGTCCTCGCCCTTGACGTTGAAGATGAGCGCCTTGGCGTTGACGGCGTCGCCGCCGAGCACGCCGGAGCGGAAGACCGAGTAGAGCAGGAAGGTGGCGAAGCTCGTCTTCGTGGCGACGCCGGAGATGCCGGAGATCGACACGTGCGCGCCCCGGCTGCCGTCGAGGAAGTCGGCGTTGAGGTAGACCGGCACCCCGTCGCGGCCCATCCCCATCGGGATCCGCCGCTCCATCCGGTCGAAGTGCAGCGCCCGCGCCCGGGCGTCGCCCTCGGCGCGGTGCACCACCGCACCGGGCGACGGCGGCACGTAGAGCTCCGGGTCGACGCGGGTGGTGGTGATCTCGGCGGCCTCCTGCACCTGCGCCGGCAGCGTGCCGTCGGCGATGGCGAAGACGTCGGAGTCGAACTGGGCGCCCTCGTGCCGGGCGCGCACCTGGGTGACCACCCCGGCGATCGTCACCGGCTCGCGGTCGGGCAGCTCCCGGCGGGTCACCACGACGTCGTCGAGCTGGAGGTAGCTGCCGGGGGAGACCGCCGTCCAGAACTGCAGGGGGGTGGCGTCGGCCGTGCCCAGCACCCGGCCGACCTCCTCGCCCGGGCCGTCGAACCCGTCGTCAGTCATCGGGCAACTCCGGTCGGCTGGTCGTCGCGGTCGGGGCACACGTGGTGCATCCTGCCGCAGGAGTACGACAGGTTGCCACGCGACGCGGCGGACGCCACGCACCCGGCCCGCCACCCCGTCGCAGGGTGCCCGCCCGACCACGCTCAGTCGCGGGCGTAGCGGAGCATGAGGACGCCGTCGGCGGCGGCCAGCACGTGCCGCAGCGGCAGGTGGCGCACGTCGCTGGCGTCCCCGGCGGTGATCCGCCCCGGGCCCGCCCCGGCGAGCAGCGGGGCGACGGTGAGGCAGACCTCGTCCACCAGGTCGGCGGCGGTGAGCGCGCCGAACAGCCGCGGCCCGCCCTCGCAGAGCAGCTGGTCGAAGCCGCGGCGGCGCAGTTCGGCCAGGCCCGCGGCGAGGTCCACCCGGTCGTCGCCGCAGCGCACCACGTCGGCGACGTCGGTCAGGCCGGGCGGCGCCGCCGCGTCGGACCGGGTGAGCACGACGGGCCGCGTCGGCGCGTCGGCGAACGCCGCCTGCGCCGGATCGAGGTCGAGCGAGCCGGAGACGACGACCAGGGTCGGGTACTCGGGCAGCCCGTGCTCCCGGCGCCACGCCCGGCGCCGCTCGTCGAGCCGGACCGCGCGGTAGCCCTCGTGCCGCAGGGTGCCAGCGGCCACGACGAGGGCGTCGCAGAGCATCCGCAGCAGGCCGAAGACGCGCTTGTCCGGCTCGCCGGAGAGCCCGGCGGAGTACCCGTCGACGGCGACCGCGCCGTCGACGCTCGTCACGAAGTTCACCCGCAGGTACGGGCGCTCCGCGCGCCCGTAGCGGGCCGTGAGCGCGGCGTCGTCCAGCGGCTGCGCCGACGGGTCGGGCCAGAGCGCCGAAATCGGGATTCCGACGCTCATTCGCCGGCCGGACCGGTGACCGGAGGGGTGGGTCGGGGGGTACGGTGCTGGCAGTCGCACCAGTTCCGCCCCGGACAGTCGTCGTGCCGCCTCGCCCGGCACGCTCGGCAGATCATGCTCGCAGCCTATGCCGAGGAAGGATGGGACAGCATGCCGCGTCAGATCTTCCAGCTGAAGATTTCCCTGGCCGGGGTCCGGCCGTCCGTCTGGCGCCGGGTGCTCGTCCCGGGCGGCTACACGCTGGACCGGGTGCACCGGGTGGTGCAGCACGGCATGGGCTGGCGGGACTGCCACCTGCACTCGTTCGAGATCGAGGGCCGGCAGTACGGCGAGCCCGACGCCGACGGCGAGCTGGCCCTGCGCGACGAGCTGGACGTCCGGCTCGACGCGGTGGTCGGCAAGGGCAGCCGGTTCCACTACACCTACGACTTCGGCGACTGGTGGGAGCACGACCTGGTGGTGGAGGACGCCTTCACCGCCGACCCCGACGAGCGCTACCCGTCCTGCCTGGACGGGGAGCGGGCGTGCCCGCCGGAGGACGTGGGCGGGCCGGTCGGCTACCAGGCCCTGCTGGCCGCGGTAACCGACCCGGGCCACCCCGAGCACCGGTCGATGCGGGACTGGGTGGGCGAGAGCTTCGACCCGGCCGCCTTCGACGCCGGCCGCGTCGCCACCCTGCTGCGCCGCTTCTGCTGACGCTGCCGACCCGGCACCCTGCTGCGGCCGGTCCCGCTGACACGGCCGGTTCCCGCACCCGCCACCTGGTCCTATGGCTTCGCCCAGGTGGAGGCCGCGCACCTGGGTTCCGCTGACACTGCCGGCTCCCGCACCCCGTTCCGCTGACGTCGCCGACCCGGCACCCCGTTCCGGCCGGCTCCGCTGACGACGGCCGGCCGGGTCGCCGCACCGCCGGCTGACCTTGTCGGCGTCCCGGCGTCGCCGGAGCCGCCCTCGCGGTAACGATCTGGGAACGCTCCCATAGGCCTATTGACACCCCTGACGCCCGTCGGCAATCTCATGGGAGCGCTCCCGGAAGCGTGGCACGGCTCACCCGCGCCCGCTCCGGCCGCCGGCACCGTCCGGCACCGGCGGTGCGCACGGCATCCCCCACCACACCCGATCCAGCCTCACCACCGAAAGAGGGTCTCCCGATGAGCCTCACCACGCGGCGTACCCGCATGGCGGCCGCCGCCCTGGCCGC
This sequence comes from Micromonospora sp. NPDC002717, assembly GCF_040295705.1. NCBI lineage: Bacteria > Bacillati > Actinomycetota > Actinomycetes > Micromonosporales > Micromonosporaceae > Micromonospora > Micromonospora sp. NPDC002717. Next base: position 17,029 of record NZ_JBEOVW010000030.1, read on the forward strand.
GATCACCGCCATCGGCGGTCTCGCGGCCTGCGGCAAGGACGACGACGCGCCCGCGGCCGGCGAGAAGCCCGCGAAGCTGGTCGTCGACACGTTCGGCGAGTTCGGTTACGACGAGATCGTCAAGCAGTACGAGAAGGACACCGGCATCAAGGTCGAGCTGCGGAAGGTAGCGCAGCTCAACGAGTACCGGCCGAAGATCGTCCGGGCGCTGGCCACCGGCAAGGGCGCGGCCGACGTGGTCGCCCTCGAAGAGGGCATCCTCAACGAGTTCAAGGCCAACCCGGCCAACTGGGCCGACCTCGCTCCGCTGGTCGCCGACCACAGCAAGGACTACCTGCCCTGGAAGTGGGAGTTGGGCAAGGCGCCGGACGGCCGGCTGATCGGCCTGCCGACCGACGTCGGCAGCCTCGCCGTCTGCTACCGCCGCGACCTGTTCCAGGCGGCCAGGCTGCCGGTCGAGCGGGACCAGGTGGCCGCCCTCTGGCCGGACTGGAACGCCTTCATCGAGACCGGCAAGAAGTACCGCGCCGCCACCGGCAAGGGCCTGCTCGACTCCGTCACCACCGCCGCCAGCGCGGTGATGTTCCAGCAGGGCGGCGACCTGTTCTACGACAGGGACGACAACGTCGTCGCCGACCGGAGCGCGGCGGTGAAGACCTCCTGGGACACGGCGGTCGCGATGGCCGACGCGAACATCACCGCCGAGACGGCCACCTGGTCGCCGGAGTGGTCGGCCGGCTTCAAGCAGGGCACCTTCGCGGCGACCTTCTGCCCGTCCTGGATGCTCGGCATCGTCGCGGACAACTCCGGCCCGGGCAACAAGGGCAAGTGGGACGTCGCCCCGGTGCCCGGCGGGGCCGGCAACTGGGGCGGCTCCTGGCTCGGCGTGCCGACCCAGAGCAGGTACCCGAAGGAGGCGGCGAAGCTCGCCGAGTACCTGACCAACGCGCAGAGCCAGGTGGCGGCTTTCAGGCTCAAGGGCCCGCTGCCGACCAACCTGGAGGCGCTGAAGAACCAGGAGTTCCTCGGCTACACCAACGAGTACTTCAACAACGCGCCGACCGGCAAGATCTTCGGTGACAGCGTCGCCAGGATCCAGCCGCTGCACCTCGGCCCGAAGCACCAGGCGGTGAAGGAGAACGCGTTCGAGCCGGCACTGCGCTCGTACGAACAGGGGCAGGCCACGAAGGACAAGGCCTGGGAGCAGTTCACCAAGGACGCCAGGACGCAGGGCGCCTTCTGACCCACCTCGTCGCCAGGTGGCGTCCGGCCCACACCCGGACGCCACCGGCGCCGTCCCCGTTGCGCCTCCGGACGCCACCGGCGTCCCGTTCCGCGTACCACCGCCTGGGCGTCGGCGCGCGCCCCGCGCCGACGCCGGGAAAGGACCCCGCATGAGCATCTCGGCCACGACGGCGCCGCCGTCGCCCGCCGCACCGCCACCCCGCCCGCCGTCGCGGCGCCGCTCCCGGTCGCACTCGCTGACCCGCCTGGACCTGAAGTACTCGCCGTACCTGTACATCGCGCCGTTCTTCGTGGTCTTCGGCGTCTTCGGGCTCTACCCGATGCTGCGGACCGCCTGGATGTCCCTGCACGACTGGAACCTGATCGGCGACCACAGCTTCGTCGGGTTCGACAACTACGTCGCCCTCGCCAGGGACGACTACTTCTGGAACGCCACGCTCAACACCTTCGGGATCTTCCTGCTGTCGACCGTCCCGCAGCTGCTGCTCGCCCTGTTCCTGGCGAACCTGCTCAACCGCGCGTTCCTGCGCGCCCGCACGCTGTTCCGGATGGCGATCTTCATGCCGAACGTGGTCTCGGTGGCCGCCGTGGCGATCGTCTTCGGCATGCTCTTCCAGCGCGACTTCGGCGTGGTCAACTGGCTGCTCGGCTTCGTCGGGATCGACCCGGTCGACTGGGACGCCGAGCGCTGGAGTTCGTGGACCGCCATCGCCTCCATGGTCAACTGGCGGTGGACCGGCTACAACACCCTGATCCTGCTCGCCGGCATGCAGGCCATCCCGCGCGACCTGTACGAGGCGGCGGCGCTCGACGGGGCCAGCCAGTGGAAGCAGTTCTGGCGGATCACCCTGCCGATGCTCACGCCCACCTTCGTCTTCGTGGTGATCCTGTCCACGATCGGCGGGCTCCAGCTCTTCACCGAGCCGCTGGTCTTCGCCAACGGCAACATCATCGGCGGCGACCAGCGCGAGTTCCAGACCCTGGCCATGTACATGTACGAGCTGGGCATCGAGAACCTCAACACCGCCGGCTACGGTGCCGCGGTCGCCTGGGCGATGTTCCTGATGATCGCGCTCGTCTCGGGGATCAACTTCCTGCTCGTCCGCCGTACGGTGAAGTGAGGAACGCCCAGATGAACTCGGCCTCCCGGCGCCTGTGGCGCACCAGCCCGCTGACCTACGTCGCGCTCGTCCTGGCGACGCTGTTCTCGATCTACCCGTTCTACTACATGGTGGTCATCGCCACCCGCAGCCTGGACTCGATCAACGACGTCCCGCCGCCGGTCACGCCGGGCGGGTCGTTCGGCGACAACTTCGGTCGGGTGCTCGACAACGAGGCGGCCAACTTCCTCACCGGCCTGCTCAACTCGGTGATCGTCTCCGCCGTCGTGACGGTGTCCGTGGTGATCACCGGCTCGCTGGCCGGCTTCGCCTTCGCCAAGCTGCGCTTCCGGGGCCGCAACGCCCTGCTGCTGACGATCATCGTCACCATGATGATCCCGACGCAGCTCGGGCTCATCCCGCTCTGGGGCATGATCCAGGACCTGAACTGGTTCGACACCCTCTACGCGGTGACCGTGCCGTTCCTGGTCAGCGCGTTCGGCGTGTTCATGATGCGGCAGTACGCCACCGAGGCCATCTCCGACGAGCTGATCGAGGCGGGCCGGGTGGACGGGGCGAGCACCTTCCGGATCTACTGGAGCATCGTGCTGCCCGCGCTGCGCCCGGCCGCCGCCGTGCTCGGCCTGCTCACCTTCATGGAGACCTGGAACTCGTTCCTGTGGCCGTACGCGGTGCTCACCTCGGAGAACCCGACCCTCCAGGTCTCGCTGGCCTTCCTGTCGTACGCCTACTACACCGACTACTCGCAGGTGTTCGCCGCCACGGCGGTCGGCACCCTACCGTTGGTGATCGTGTTCGTCCTGTTCGGCCGCCAGATCGTCGGCGGCATCATGGAAGGCGCCGTCAAATCGTGAGCAACCCCGCCACCCCGCCCGCCGTCGGCGTCCTCGCCGACCGCCCGCCGCTGACCTTCCCGCCCGGCTTCCTCTGGGGCGCGGCGACCGCCGCGTACCAGATCGAGGGCGCGGCGGCCGAGGGCGGCCGGACCCCGTCGATCTGGGACACCTTCAGCCACACCCCCGGCCGGGTGGTTGCCGGGCACACCGGCGACGTGGCCTGCGACCACTACCACCGACTGGGGCCGGACGTCGCGCTGATGGCCGAGCTGGGGCTGAGGTCGTACCGGTTCTCGGTCTCCTGGCCCCGGCTGCAGCCGGGCGGCTCCGGCCCGGCCAACGCGGAGGGGTTGGACTTCTACCGACGGCTCGTCGACGAGCTGCTGGCGCACGGGATCGAGCCCTGGCTCACCCTCTACCACTGGGACCTGCCGCAGCCGCTGGAGGACGCGGGCGGCTGGCCGGCCCGGGACACGGCCGCGCGGTTCGCCGACTACGCCACTCTCGTCGCCGACGCGCTCGGCGACCGGGTGCGCTACTGGACCACGCTGAACGAGCCGTGGTGCTCGGCGTTCCTCGGCTACGGCTCCGGGGCGCACGCGCCGGGCCGCTCCGACGGGGCGGACGCCGTCCGGGCCGGGCACCACCTGATGCTCGGCCACGGCCTCGCCGTGCAGGCGCTGCGCGCGGCCCGGCCGGCCGCCGAGGTCGGGGTGACGGTCAACCTCTATCCGGTCACCCCGGCCAGCGACGCGCCCGCCGACGTCGACGCCGCGCGGCGCATCGACGGGTTGGCCAACCGGTTCTTCCTCGACCCGCTGCTGCGCGGGTCGTACCCGGCGGACCTGATGGCCGACCTCGCCCGGGTCACCGACTTCGGGCACGTGCGCGAGGGTGACCTGGCGGCCATCGCCACCCCGCTGGACCTGGTCGGCGTCAACTACTACAGCCGCCACGTCGTCGCCGCCCCGGTGGCGGGCGCCGAGCCGGAGCCGTACTGGCGGACGCCGTCCTGCTGGCCGGGCAGCGAGGACGTCCGCTTCGTCACCCGGGGCGTCCCGGTCACCGACATGGACTGGGAGATCGACGCCCCGGGCCTGGTGGAGACGCTGCGCCGGGTCCACGAGGAGTACACGGACCTGCCGCTCTACGTCACCGAGAACGGTTCCGCCTTCGTCGACGCGGTGGTCGACGGGCGGGTCGACGATGTCGACCGGGTGGCGTACTTCGACGCCCACCTGCGCGCCGCGCACGAGGCGATCGAGGCCGGCGTTCCCCTGCGCGGCTACTTCGCCTGGTCGCTGATGGATAATTTCGAGTGGGCCTGGGGCTACACCAAGCGGTTCGGGATGGTCTACGTCGACTACGACAGCCAGGCCCGGATCCCCAAGTCCAGCGCCAGGTGGTACGCCGAGGTGATCCGACGCAACGGTCTGGCCGCACAATAGGCGAGGGCCAGCCAGCAACGGGCGGCCCCGGCAACCACCCGGCCGGGGTGGGGCCGGGGCCGGCCCGCCGTCGGAGGAGCAGACGATGACAACGCAGCGCACCCGGTCGCTCGGGCGCCCGACCCTCGACGCCGTCGCCGCCCGTGCCGGCGTCGGTCGCGGGACGGTCTCCCGGGTGGTCAACGGCTCACCGCAGGTGAGCCCCGAGGCGCGCGCCGCGGTGCAGCAGGCCATCGCCGAGCTGGGGTACGTGCCGAACCGCGCCGCCCGCGCCCTGGTCACCCAGCGCACCGACTCCATCGCCCTGGTCGTCTCCGAGTCCGGCGACCGGGTCTTCACCGAGCCGTTCTTCGCCGGCATCGTCCGGGGCGTCAGCTCGGGGCTGCTGGAGACCCCGTTGCAGCTCTGGCTCGCCATGGTGCAGTCGCCGATCGAGCGGGAGCGGGTCGAGCACCACCTGACCAACCAGCATGTCGACGGGGTCCTGCTGCTGTCGCTGCACGACTCCGACCCGCTGCCCACCCTGCTGGAGGAGCGCGGCCTGCCCACCGTGCTGGGCGGGCGGCCGGCCGGGATGCTCCAGCCCGGCGCGCAGCCCGCGTACTACGTCGACGTGGACAACGTCGGCGGCGCCCGCCAGGCGGTGGAACACCTGGCCGGCCGGGGGCGGCGGCGCATCGCCACGATCGCCGGCCCGCAGGACATGGGCGCCGGCCTGGGCCGCCTGACCGGCTACAAGGAGGCGGTCCAGGCCGCCGGGGGCAGGGTCGACCCCGACCTGATCGCGTACGGGGACTTCAGCGAGGACAGCGGGGCGGCCGGGATGCGCCGGCTGCTGGAGGTCTGCCCCGACCTCGACGCCGTCTTCGTCGCCTCCGACCTGATGGCGTTCGGCGCGCTGCGGGCGCTGCGCGAGGCGGGCCGGCGGGTGCCGGAGGACGTGGCGGTGGTCGGCTTCGACGACGCCCCGATCGCCAGGCAGTCCGACCCGCCGCTGACCACGGTCTTCCAGCCGGTGGAGGAGATGGGCCGGCAGATGGCCCGCCTGCTGATCTCCCGCATCCGCGACGAGAAGCCCCCGTCCCCCCACCTCCTCCTGAACACCACCCTCATCCAACGCGCCACCTCCTAACCCCCACCCCCCTCCCATCCCACCCCCCCGGCCCGTGCCGTTGATCATGAAGCTGTTGGCGATGGCATCGCGTGTCGCGGCAACAACTTCATGATCAACGAGGCGAGCAGGGGTGGGGAGCGCGGTGGGGTGGGGTGGGTCGGGTTAGGGGAGGGGGTAGCGGCGGAGTTCGCGCTTGGCGAGGGACGCGCGGTGGACCTCGTCCGGGCCGTCGGCCAGGCGCAGGGTGCGGGCCTGGGCCCAGAGGGCGGCCAGCGGGGTGTCCTGGCTGACGCCGGCGCCGCCGTACGCCTGGATGGCCTTGTCGATCACCCACTCGGCCATCGCCGGCGTGGCGATCTTGATGGCTTGGATCTCGGTGTGTGCGCCCTTGTTGCCCACGGTGTCCATCAGCCAGGCGGTCTTGAGCACCAGCAGGCGGGCCTGCTCGATGCGCACCCGCGACTCGGCGATCCACTCGCGCACGACGCCCTGCTCGGCGAGGGGCCGGCCGAACGCGACCCGCTCGGTGACCCGCCGGCAGAGCAGCTCGAGGGCCCGCTCCGCCATGCCGACCAGCCGCATGCAGTGGTGGATCCGGCCGGGGCCGAGCCGGGCCTGGGCGATCGCGAAGCCGGAGCCCTCCGTCCCGACCAGGTTCTCCGCCGGCACCCGGACGTCGGTGAAGTCGATCTCGGCGTGCCCGCCGTGCGGGGCGTCGCTGTAGCCGAACACGGTCATGCCCCGGCGCACCGTGACGCCGGGGGTGTCCCGCGGCACCAGGATCATGCTCTGCTGGCGGTGCCGGTCGGCCCCCGGGTCGGTCTTGCCCATCACGACGAAGATCTCGCAGGCCGGGTCCATCGCCCCCGACGACCACCACTTGCGCCCGTTGACCACGTAGTGGTCGCCGTCCCGGGTGATCCGGGTGGCGATGTTGGTCGCGTCCGAGGAGGCGACCTCCGGCTCGGTCATGCAGAACGCCGAACGGATCTCGCCCTCCAGCAGCGGCAACAGCCAGCGCTCCTGCTGCTCCGGCGAGCCGAACTCGGCGAGCAGCTCCATGTTGCCCGTGTCCGGGGCGGCGCAGTTGACCGCCTCCGGCGCGAGGAGCGGGCTGCGCCCGGTCAGCTCGGCCAGCGGGGCGTACTGGAGGTTGGTCAGCCCGGCGCCGTGGCGCGGGTCGGGGAGGAAGAGGTTCCACAGGCCGCGCCTGCGCGCCTCGGCCTTCAGCTCCGCCAGCACCGGCGGCCGCGCCCACGGGTCACCGGCGGCGGCGACCTGCGCGGCGTGCACCGGCTCGGCGGGATGGACGTGCTGCTCCAGGAAGTCGGTCAGTTCGGCCCGCAGCGCTTCCGTGCGGGCGTCGTACGCGAAGTCCATCACCGCTCCCCGGCGGCGGTCAGCCCGTGCTCGACCAGCGGTGCCACCATGTCGCCGATCCGGTCGAAGCCCTCGCCGAGCGTCTGCCCGAGCGTGTGCCGGTAGTGGATGCCCTCGCAGATCACCGCGAGCTTGAAGCAGCCGAGCGCGACGTGCCAGTGCAGCGGCCCGACGTCGACGTCGCCGCGCCCGGCGTACCGCTCGATCAGCTCCGACCCGGTGGGGAAGCCGGCGCGCGGGCCGAGCCCGTCGGCGACCGGGTTGCCGGCCGCCGCGTCGCTGCCGCCGAGCACGTCCCAGTAGGTCAGCAGCAGCCCGAGGTCGGCCAGCGGGTCGCCGAGGGTGGCCATCTCCCAGTCGAGCACCGCCCGGACGGCCACCGGGTCGACGGTGGCGAGGAGGTTGTCCAGCCGGTAGTCGCCGTGCACGATCCGGCCCGCGTTGGCGCCCTCAGGCGCGGTGGCGGCGAGCCGGTCACGCAGCTCCTCGATGCCGGGCAGCGGCCGGCTGCGGGAGCGGTCGAGCTGGCCGGACCAGCGGCGGACCTGCCGGGCGAGGTAGCCCTCCGGCCGGCCGAAGTCGCCCAGCCCCACCGACGCCGGCTCGACGGCGTGCAGGGCGGCGAGGGTGTCCATCATCGCCATCGCCAGCTCCCGCCGCTGGCCGGCGGTGAGCGGGTCGGTCTGGGCGCGGGTGCGGAACACCTCGCCGCGCACCCGCTCCATCAGGTAGAACGGCGCGCCGATCACCTCGGGGTCCTCGCACAGCAGCAGCGCCCGCGGCACCGGCACGTCGGTCGGCGCCAGCGCGGAGATCACCCGGTGCTCGCGGGCCATGTCGTGCGCGGTGGCCAGCACGTGCCCGAGCGGCGGGCGGCGCAGCACGACCTCCTGCCCGCCGGCGTGCAGCAGGTAGGTCAGGTTGGACTTGCCGCCGGCGATCAGCCGGGCCCGCAGCGGACCGTCGGCCAGCTCGGGCCGGTGCCGCGCCAGGTAACCGGCGAGCCGGTCGAGATTTAGCCCTCGGGGCGAGGTGGCGGGGGCGGGGCCGCTTCCCGGCCCGTACGCGTCGACGGCCGGCTCGGTCATCCGACTAGTTGATGGCAGCTCCGTCAGGTTGTCAAGGTCGGATTTGACCCTCGGGACATGCCGCTGCAACAGGGGCGAAACGGCCACGGGTCAGGCTGGTGCCCAGCCTGCCGGCCAGCGGTGCCGGCCCGCCGAGCGGAGGGTTCAGACATGTTGCTGCGCGTTCGGGTCACCCTGCCGGACCGTCCGGGCACGCTCGGCCAGGTGGCGCGCACGATGGGCGTGTCCAGCGCGGACATCGTCCAGGTGGTCGTCCTGGAGCGGCTCGGCGGCCGGGCGGTGGACGACTTCACCGTGGTCTGGCCAGGTGCGGCGCGGGTGGAGCGGCTGCTGGCCGGCCTGGCCGCGATCCCCGGGGTCCGGGTGGACGGGGTGTGGCGGGCGATCGGCGCGCCCACCACCACCGGGCAGGACGCCGAGCTGCTGGCCCAGGTCGCGGCGAACCCCGCCGAGGGGGTGGCCACCCTGGTCGACGCCGTGCCCGGGCTGCTCGCCGCCGACTGGGCCGTGGCCGCGGTGGTGCCCGTGGACTGGGCCGCGCGGACCGGCACCACGGGGGAGGCGACCGTCGGCTACGCGAGCTGGCGCGCACCCGTACCGGCGCGGCTGCCCGAGGTGACCCCGCTGCGCGCCCGGGCGATGACCGCGCCCGACGGTGGACACTTCGCGGTCGCGCCGTTCGGCCGGGCCGGCCTGGTGCTGGTGGTGGCCCGCGAGCGCACCGGGACGCCGGCCGCGGCGGCGTTCCACGCCACCGAGGTGGACCGGCTGGCGCAGCTCGTCCGGGCCGGCGCGGTGATCCTCGGCGACCGGCTCGACCTGGTCGGGGCTCCGCCGGCGGTGGCGAACCCCTGAGCCCGGCCCGCCCGGCGGTCACTGTGGCGCAGGTCGCGGCGGCCGATCCGGGCCGTCACCCCGGGGCAACCGGCCCGCAACAGCCGGCGGCGAGGGTCGTACGAGGAAGGGAGGCAACCATGACGCTGTGGCGGATCCGGGCGACCGTGGACGACCGGCCGGGCTACCTGTCGGTGCTCACGGCCAGCCTGGCGTTGCGCGGGGTCAACATCCTCGCCGTGCAGGTGCACACCACCGAGCGGGGCGCGGTCGACGACTTCCTGGTCGACGCGCCGGACGCGCTCGACGAGGCCGACCTCGTCGCCGCCGTGGAACGGGGGCGGGGCCGGGACTGCTGGGTCGCGCGCAGCGAGGCGCGCGGGCTGGCCGACCAGCCCACCCGGGTGCTCGGCCTGGCCAACCGACTCGTGCGGGACCCGGACGCGGCCGGGGAGGCGCTGCGTGCCCTGCTCGGCGCGGACACGGTCACCTGGCGGCCCACGCCGGCCGGCGCCGGTGCCGGGATCACCGGCACCACCATGCTGCTGGCCGACCCGGGCGGCGGCGCGTTCACCCTGTGCCGCGTCGCCCCGGACTTCACCCCGGCCGAGTACGCCCGGGCGCAGGCCCTGCTGGAGCTGTCGGCCACGGCCGCACGTCGGGCCGCCGAGCAGGTCACCCTGGTCCTGCCCGACGGGACCGAGGCGGCCGTACGCCCGGCGGGTGCCGACGACCTGGCGGGCGTGGTCGAGCTGCACGAGGCGTGCTCGGCGCGCAGCCGGTACCGCCGCTACCTGGGCGGCGCGGCGGCGCCCTCGGCGGCCCGGCTGCGCCGGCTGCTGGAGCCGGCCCGGGGCCTGACCCTGCTCGCCACGGCCGGCGGCGACGCCGGGGAGGCGGAGACGGTGCTGGCGATGGCGAACCTGCTCGCCGAGGGCGACGAGGCGGAGGTGGCGCTGCTGGTCCGCGACGACTGGCAGCGGCGGGGGCTCGGCTCGGCCCTGCTGCGCCGGCTGGTCCGGCACGCCGAGCAGGCCGGGTACGCGGCCCTGGTGCTGCACGTCCACGCGGAGAACGCCCCGATGCTGCGCACCGTGCGGCGGCTCGGCCGGCCCACCCCGACCGAGCGGGACGGCGGCCTGGTGGCCGTGACCGTCCCGTTCACCGCCGGCGCCCCCGTGGCGGGAAGGGCACCGTGTTGACCCCTTCGGTGCAGGAAGGCCCCCTGCCAGGCGTCGACAGGGGGCCCTTCCCCGCACCTCAGGTGGTCGGGTAGCTGCTGTAGTCGGGGAAGTTGCCGTAGAGGCGACCGCCGCCGCCCACGGTCACCGCCTGCACCAGCAGGTCGCCGCCCACGAAGGCACCCTTCCAGGACGCGCCCCGGCCGCCGAACGGCTCGTCCCGGTCGCCCCGGGAACGCGGCTTGTTGATGCCCACCTTGAACGCCTGGAGGTCGACCGCCAGCTTCCCGGCCAGCTCCTCGTCGTCGCAGGCCAGCGAGGCGACCAGCGCGCCGTTGGAGGCGTTCATCGCGGCCAGCAGCTCGTCGGTGGTGTCCACCACCACGATGGTGTCGACCGGGCCGAACGGCTCGGCGTGCATCAGCCGGGACCGGCCGGGCGGGGCCAGCAGCACCGACGGCGCCACGTACGCGGAGGTGTCCTGCCCGTCCAGGAACGGCGCGCCGGCGAGCTTGCCCCGGTGCAGCGGCACCGCGCCGCCGCGTACCGCCTCGTCGACCTTGCGGCGCAGCTCGTCGGCCTTGGCGGCGCTGATCAGCGGGCCGAAGTCCAGCTCGGGCAGCGGGTCCCCGGCGGTCCAGTCGTCGCCGACGGCGAGCGGGTGTCCGAACCGGACCGAGCGCACCACCGGCAGGTACATGTCGAGGAACTCGTCGACGAGGTCCCGCTGGACCACGAAGCGCGGGTACGCGGTGCAGCGCTGCTTGCCGTACTCGAAGCCCTTCTTGAGGTGCCCGGCGAGCAGGTCCCACTGCGAGAAGTCCCAGATGCCCCAGGCGTTGAGGCCCTCCTGCTCGATGAAGTGCCGCTTGTCGGAGTCGAGCAGCGCGGCGGCCACCTTACCGCCGTTGGAACGGCCGCCGACGAACGCCACCGCGCCGACCTCCGGGGCCCGGACGAGCACCTCGGAGAGTTCCTCGCCGCCGCCGGACACCAGCGTGGCGGGCAGCCCGGCCCGGCGCATAAGCGCGTGCGCGACGGTGAGGCAGACCGCGCCGCCCTGCGACGGGGTCTTGGCGATCACCGCGTTGCCGGCGAGCAGCTGCACCAGCTCGGCGTGCACGAGCACGCTCATCGGGTAGTTCCACGACGCGATGTTGCTGACCGGCCCGGGCAGCGGCTCCCGGCCGTCGGCGAGCATCCGGTCGATCTCGCCGACGTACCAGCGGACGCCGTCCAGCGCCCGGTCCACGTCGGCGCAGGCCAGCCGCCACGGCTTGCCGATCTCCCAGACCAGCAGCAGGGCGAGCAGGTCGCGGTGGGCGGTGAGGGCGTCCAACGCGTCGGTGACCCGGGCCTTGCGCTCGGCGAGCGGGGTGTCGGCCCAGGCGCGGTGCGCGGCGGCGGCGTGCGCGACCGCCGCGCGGGCGGTCTCCGCGTCGAGGCGGGGCAGGTTGACCAGCACGGTGTTGTCGACCGGGGTGCGGACCGGGCTGGGCGTGCCCACCGCGTGCCAGTCGCCGCGCACGAGGTTGTGCAGCGTGGTGACGCCGTCGACCGGGGCACCGAACGCCTCCGGCGCGGCGGCCACCGCGCGGGCGAGGGTGTCGGGCCAGGCGGTGCCGTCGGCAAGTCGTAGAGCCATCGCATCTCCTCAGGGTGTGGCCGGGGGAGCGGCGGCGTCGATGGCACCGCTGGTGTCGCGTACTGTCGCGCGCCGGAAAGCGGCGCGGCAACCGTACGTTCGTATGCCGGAACGCCCGGCCCGCGCCCGGCCGGCCATGGCGCGCCCTCCCGGCCGCCGTCCCCGGCCCTGAGCTGGTCGTACGCGGGCAGGGCATACACAAACTTGGATGATGTGATGAACGTCCGGGCGGCGTCGACCGGCCCGCCCGTCAGTACGCGCAAGCGGTTCCGGCGGATCGACGCGCCGGCCACCGGCCCGGGAAATGGTGCCGGCCGAGGGGCCGCCGAATGGCGGCGTTCGCCCGGTTCGCCGGCCTGCGGCGGCTGGCGCCGCCGACGGGCGGAGCGGCGGCCGGCCGGCCCGGGACGAGACCGGAAGCAGCCCCACGGGGAGGCGGCGGGTGCGACGGCTGGGGGTGGAAACGGTGACCGGCCGCCGGACGAGGTGTCCGGCGGCCGGTCGGGTGCTGGGTGGGATCAGCTGGTGAAGGTGATGTTGTCGCGCCGGCGGCGCAGCATCAGCAGCGCGCCGCCGCCGATCAGGACGAGGCCGCCCAGCGCGATGCTGGTCGTCGCCACGCCGGTCAGCGGCAGGCCGCCCTCGTTCTCGTCGTCGTTGCCGCCACCGCTGCCGCCGGTGCTCTCCGACGGCGTGACGGAGCCCGACGGGGAGACCGACTCCGACGGCGAGACGGACCCGCTCGGGGAGGTGGACTCCGACGGGGACACCGACGTCGAGGGCGACACCGAGGTGGACGGCGACGGGGAGGTCGGCACCGACGGGCTGGGGGACGGCGACTGCGTCGGGGCGGTGCCGGCGCAGGTGTGGCTCAGGTTGAACTTGTCGGCCTCGCCGCTGATCGTGGCGGTGCCGTCGACCAGGGTCCATCCGGCCGGCGTGAACACGTAGGCGTGGATGACCCGGCCGCCCGCGGAGTAGAAGTAGTCGGGGTAGGCGTCGGAGGCGTCCGGCACCTTCACGGTCACCGGGCCGGTGCCGTTGTCGAAGGTCAGGGTGATGCTCTCGAAGCTCCCGGACTTCCCGCCGCCGGGAAGCACGAAGTGCCACCCGTCCTGGCCGGCCGCGAGGTCGTCGAAGCGCTCGTCGTCGCACTCCTGCTGGAAGGCGACCGCCGTCGAGCCCTGGTGGTCCGGGTGGAGCGGGGCCGTGCTGCTGGCCCAGGCGGGGGTGGCGAGCGCGAGACAGGCCGTGGTGGCGACGGTGGAAACGGCAGCGCGCACCACGCGCCGACGGTGTGCCATGAGGACTCCTCTGGAGTTGATCGAGGGGACAGCACATGATCGCACAATGCGTGACGGTCGTGGACATCGGTCGATCGGCCTGAGCAGCGGCGACGCGGCGAGATGAGCGGCTCGGCGTTCGAATTCCTCACTCTTCGCAGGCGTGTCGATGTAACGCGATCGGCCCCGCGGACGCTCCACCCCGAGATTGGTCCCTCCTGGCCGCCCGTCACGGCACCCACACCGCCCCGAGCCCCGGCCCGCCGGGGCTCGCACACGACACCCACACCGGCCGCGGCCCCGGCCCGCCGTCCCCATGAACTCGCCGGTCACGCGGATCTTGGACAGTACCCGTTCGCGAGGTGCGGAAACTGTCCAAGATTTACTTCGCGGGTCGCCAGCCGGCGGCGACGAGGGCACGGCGGACGGACTCGGCGACCTCGTCGGGGCGGGCGCGGACCAGCCACGCCGGGAAGCGGAGGATGCGGTCCCCGGAGGTCCAGACGTCGTTCTGGCGCTTCATGTCGGCCGCCCAGTGCCGGACGTCCATGTGGTGCGCCCCGTCGATCTCCACATGCAGCCCCCACTCCCGCCAGTACGCGTCGAGCCACCGGGTGCGCCCGGAGGCGTCGGCGCGCCGCTGCTGGAGACCGGACGCGGGCAGGCCGTGGCGGCGGCAGAGCCGGACGAAGTCGAGCTCCGAGAGCGCCTCCGCGCCGCCGGAGATGTCGGCCACGGTCTGCCGGATCAAAGCCCGCCGACGGGCTCGGGGCAGCGCCTCCACCACGGCCGACAATTCCTCCGGCGTGACCCGGCGCTGCTGACAGCCCGCCGCCAGCGTCGCCTGCGCCTGATCGACCGTACGGGCCCAGCCGGCCGCGTCCACCAGCGCCCGGGCGGTGCAGGTACGCGGCGGACGGGCGCGCTGGAGATGCGCCGCCGGCAGCACCGACGTGCAGTGCACGACGACCGCCGGCATGTCCATCGGCAGACGGCACAACACCGTGCGGCCCGCCCGCCGGTGCGCCGGCACGAGCACGTGCAGCGGCTCGGGCCGCAGCCCGCGTACGCCCGCCTCGGCGGCAGCCGTCGCGCCGGCCAGCACGGCCCCGGGACCCGTGGCGAGCACGGCCACCCACAACTGCTGGTCCCGGGGCAGTCGGCCGTTGCCGGTGAGCAGGACGCCCCGGCAGATCGAGCGCCAGCGCCCGGAGCGGACGTGTCCGCGTACGGTGCCCTCGGTCAGCAGCCGGGCCGCCTGGGCGGTGGTGACGACGCCGGCCCGGTCGAACGCCAGCCAGCCGAACGCGTCGGCCTCGTCGGCGGGAAGGATGGGCCACATCCGTCCCACCATCGCCGCCCGCCCGGCCCCGCGCCGCCGGATCCCCGACCGCCCGGCCCACAGATCTTGGACAGCTTCCGTTTCCCGAGGACGGTAACTGTCCAGGATTCGGGGCATCCCCTCCACGTGGAGCTGGTGACGGTGGGGCACGGGGCGGCGGACCGGACGCGGCTGGGCGAGCTGCTCGCCGGCGCCGGGATCGCCCTCGTCGTGGACGTGCGGCGGTTCCCCGCGAGCCGCACCAACCCCGACGTCCGCAGGGAGGAGCTGGCGCGCTGGCTGCCGGCGGCCGGGATCGACTACCGCTGGGAGCAGCGCCTCGGCGGGCGGCGGCACACCCCGGCCGGCACCGCCGAGCCGGACAGCTGGTGGACCGTCGCCGCCTTCCGGGCGTACGCGGCGTACACCCGTACCGCCGACTTCCGGGCGGCGCTGGACGCGGTGCTCGCGGACGCGGCGGCCCGGACCACGGCGGTGATGTGCAGCGAGAGCGTCTGGTGGCGCTGCCACCGGCGGCTGATCGCCGACGTGGCCGCGCTGGGGCGCGGCGTGCCGGCGGTCCACCTGATGCCCGACGGACGGCTCACCCCGCACCGGCCCGCCGTCGGCGCCCGCCGGCTCGACGGCGGGGACCTTGTCTGGGACGGCTGAGAAAATCTCCCACCGGACCCACCCGTCGGGGCGTCGCCGCGCGTGGTCCCGGTCGGGAGGTGGGGTGTGGACCCTGAGGAGTCGTTCCGCGCGTACGTGTCGGGGCGCATCGCGGCGCTGTCCCGCGCGGCGTGGCTGCTGACCGGCGACCGCCACCAGGCCGAGGACCTCGTCCAGCTCACCCTGGTGCGGGTCGCCCGGCACTGGGAGCGTGTCAGCGCGGCCGGCGACCCCGACCCGTACGTGCGGCGCACCATGTACAGCCAGCACGTGTCGCTGTGGCGGCGCCGGTGGCGGGGCGTGGACCTGCGGGCCGAGCCGCCGGAGCGGGCCCTGCCGGACGGCAGCGCCGACGTCGCCCGCGCCCTGGTGGTGCGGGCCGCGCTGGCCCGGCTGGCGCCCCGGCAGCGGGCCGTGCTGGTGCTGCGCTTCTACGAGGACCTCACCGAGGTGGAGACGGCCCAGACGCTCGGCTGCTCGGTCTCCACCGTCAAGAGCCAGACCCGGGACGCGCTGGCGCGGCTGCGTACGCACGCTCCCGAACTGGCCGAGCTGGTCGGCGCGACGGCGGGGGAGGCGTGATGGGCGAGGAGCTGCGGAACGTGCTGCGGGATCTGGGCGAGCGGATGCCACCGGTCCGGCTGGGCGACGACCCGTGGACGGCGGGACGGCGGCTACGGTCGCGGGCGCGCCGGCGTACCGCCCTGGTGTCGCTGGTGGTGGTGCTGGCCTGCGCCCTCGGCGTGCCGGTGACGCTCGGCGCCGTCGAGCAGCGGTCGATGACGGGCGCCGTGCCCGCCGCCGTGCCGCACCGGATCGGGCTGCCGTACATGTGGCAGGCGACCGTCGAGCAGGATCCGCCCGGCCGGGCGTCGCTGCTGTTCAGCGGCGGCGACCACCTCGGCCTGCGTGGCATCGACCCGATCGACCACGAGGGCAAGGTGGCGGTGCTCGGCATGGGCGGGAAGTACCGCATGCTGCTCTACGGCGACGCAGAGCGCAGCGCCGGGATCGACGTGCTGCTCTCTCCGGACAGCCGGTACGTCGCGGACGGTTCCGCCGACGGGTGGATCCACGTCACCGACCTCACCACCGGCGAGCGGCGGGACTTCGCCGGCGGGGCGGACAGCACCTGCTGCACCACCCCGGTCGCCTGGGCCCCGGGCGGCGACGCCCTGCTCGTGCTTTACCACGCCGACGCCGACGCGGACGGCGACGGGGTGTACCCCAGCCGGCTGCTCCTGCTGGACCTGGCCACCGGCGCCGCCCGCCGGTTGGGGGGCGAACTCGGCGACCGGTGGGATCTGCGTACCGGGTCGCTGGCCGCGTTCTCCCCGGACGGCACCCGGATCGCCGTCGACGCCGGCGGCGAGCTGACCATGCTGGACCGCTCCGGCGCGGTCGCCTGGTCCCGCGAGCTGGGGCCGGACGAGCGGCTCGCCGGGGTCGGCGCGTTCACCCCCGACGGCTCGGCGGTGGCCGTCTTCCGTCTCGACGGCTGCCGGAGCGGGTGCGACGCCGACCAGCGGGCCGCCCGCACGTGGCGGACCGGCTACGTCGACGCGGCGACCGGCCGGGACGGCAGCGGCCCCGCCCTGCCCCCGGCCGAGGGGCAGGCCCTGCGCGCGCTGGGCTGGCGCAACGGCCGCGCCCTGGTCGCGCTCAGGTACGTTCCGGAGCCCGGCGTGACCATGGGGGAGACCGACGACTGGGACGACACCGGCTACTGGGAGACCGGCCACGTCCAGCTGGTGTCGCTGCGCCCCGACGGGCGCGTCCAGGTGCTGCTGGACCCGCCCGACGGCGTGCGGGCGATGGACGTGGCGCGCCACCTGATGGAGGCAGGCCGGTTCGGCGCCACGGCCCCCGACCCGCGTCCGTTCCCGGCCCGGCCGCTCGTTCTGCTGCCGGCCGTGCCGGTGCTGCTGGTGGTCGGCGGCGGGGTCGCCGGGGCGGTGCTGTGGTGGCGGTGGCGTCGGCGCCGGGCGGTCAGTCGGTGAGCTCGTCGGCGAGCAGGTCCATCAGCAGCCCGTCGTGCCAGCGGCCGTCCTCGCCGCGCTCGTAGCGGCGCAGCACGCCCACGGGACGGAAGCCGACCCGGGCGTAGCTGCGCACGGCCGGGGTGTTCGCCGCCGCCGGGTCGATGGTGAACCGGTGGTGCCCGTGCGCCTCGACCAGGTGCCGGACCAGGGTGCGGATCGCGTCCGGCCCGAGCCCCCGGCCGTGCACCGACGGGTCGAGGAAGACGTCCAGGCTGGCGTGCCGGTAGTCCGGGTCGTCCTCGGCGTACCACTGGATGGCGCCGACCACCCGGCCGTCGTGCTCGATCGCGTACACCGACAGGTCGTCGTCGGCCAGGTCGGCCCGCACGGCCGCGGCGAGGTCGTCGCCGCCGCGCCACCAGCGCCGGACCTGCGGGGTGGCGCGGATCGCGGCGAGCGCCGGCACGTCGGCCGCGGTGGCCGGACGCAGCGTGACCGCCTTGCCCCGCAGCATCCCCCTCAGCCCCGGATCTCGCCGTGCTCGACGCAGACCGCCGCCCAGCCGACCGGCAGCACCTGCACCTTCATCCGGCGGCGGCAGCGCGCGCAGTACCGCGGCGGCTCCAGCTCGCGCGCCGCCCGGCAGGCCGTGTGGGCACCGGCGCCGGCCGGCTCGCCGCACCGGTCGCACCACGGGTCGGCGGCCACCCCGCCGCCCGCCGCCGGCACGGTGTCGCCCGTGGTCACCGGGGCGCTCACGGCGTCGCCCGTGGTCACCGGGGCGCTCACCGCGTCGCTCGTCGTCACCGGGCGCTCACAGCGTCGCGGAGAGCGCCTTGACCGGCATCTTCAGGTCGTCGAGCAGCTCGAGATCCGCGGTCGCCGGCCGGCCCAGGGTGGTCAGGTAGTTGCCGACGATCACCGCGTTGATGCCGCCCAGCAGGCCGTCGCGCGTGCCCAGGTCACCGAGGGTGATCTCGCGGCCGCCCGCGTACCGCAGGATGGTGCGCGGCATCGCGAGCCGGAAGGCGGCGATGGCGCGCAGCGCGTCCTTGCCCTCCACCACCGGCCGGTCGCCGAGCGGGGTGCCGGGCCGGGGGTTGAGGAAGTTCAGTGGGACCTCGTGCGGGTCCAGCTCGGCGAGCTGCGCGGCGAACTCGGCCCGCTGCTCCACCGTCTCGCCGAGGCCGAGGATGCCGCCGCAGCAGACCTCCATGCCGGACTCGCGGACCATCCGCAGCGTCTCCCAGCGCTCCTCCCAGGAGTGCGTGGTGACCACGTTCGGGAAGTAGGAGCGGCACGTCTCCAGGTTGTGGTTGTAGCGGTGCACGCCCATGTCGACCAGCTCGTCGACCTGCTCCTGGCTGAGCATGCCTAGGGACGCGGCCACCTGGATGTCGACCTCGGCCTTGATCGCGGCGACGCCCTCGCGCATCTGCTTCATCAGCCGGGCGTCCGGGCCGCGCACGGCGGCCACGATGCAGAACTCCGTCGCCCCGGTCGCGGCCGTCTGCCTGGCCGCCTCGACCAGCGACGGGATGTCCAGCCAGACCGAGCGCACCGGCGAGGTGAACAGGCCGGACTGCGAGCAGAAGTGGCAGTCCTCCGGGCAGCCGCCGGTCTTCAGCGAGACGATCCCCTCGACCTCCACCTCGGGGCCGCACCAGCGCATCCGCACCTCGTGGGCGAGCTGGAGCGCGGCGGGCAGGTGCTCGTCGGGCAGGTTCAGCACGGCGAGGACGCCGGCCTCGTCGAGACCGACGCCGTTCTCCAGCACCTGGGTTCGGGCCTGGTCGAGGATCTCTGGCATGGCTCGTACCCTACAAGGCCGCCCGGCCGGGAGAAACGGCCAGCGTGCCGGGCCGGCGGCGCCGGGGTGGACGCGCCGGGCCAGGTCCGGCGGGTGGTAATTTCGCCCGGCGGAAGCGGCCGACGACGAGCGGCCCGGGCGGCGTGGGGGTGACGGTGGCGGACTGGCTGGCGGCGCTCGACCGCCGCGCCGAGCTGCGCGCGAAGGCGGGGCTGACCCGCACGCTGCTGCCCCGGGCCGCCGGCGACGCCGTGGTCGACCTGGCCGGCAACGACTACCTCGGCCTGGCCACCCACCCCGAGGTCGCCGCCGCGGCGGCGCGGGCGCTGTCCGCGTACGGGCTGGGGGCCACCGGGTCGCGGCTGGTGCGTGGCTCCACCGACGCCCATCACGCGCTCGAGGACGCCCTCGCCGACTGGCTCGGCACCGACCGGGCGCTGGTCTTCTCGTCCGGCTACCTGGCCAACCTCGGGGCGGTCCGGGCGCTCGTGCGGTCGCGTACGCTCCTGGTCTCCGATGCCCACAATCACGCGTCGCTGATCGACGGCTGCCGGATCTCCGGCGCGGAGACCGTGGTGACGCCGCACGCCGACGTGGCGGCGGTGGCCGCCGCGCTCGCCGCCGCGCCGGGCCGGCCGGCGGTGGTCGTCACCGAGTCGGTCTTCTCCGTCGACGGCGACCTCGCCCCGTTGGCCCGGCTGCACGCCGTCGCCCGGGAGCACGGCGCGATACTGCTCGTCGACGACGCGCACGCCCTCGGGGTGACCGGCCCGGCGGGCGCCGGGGGCGTCGCCGCCGCCGGTCTCGCCGGCCAGCCCGACGTGGTGGTCACCGCGACCCTGTCCAAGGCGCTCGGCGGCGCGGGCGGCGTGGTCGCCGGGCCGGCCGCGCTCGTCCGGCACGTGGTCGAGACCGGGCGGACGTTCATCTTCGACACCGCGCTGCCCCCGGCGGTCGCCGCCGGCGTCCACGCCGCCGTCGGGCTGGCCCGCGCCGGCGACGACCTGCGCGCGGAGCTGGCCGAGCGGGCCGCTCTCGTGGTACGCCGGCTGGCCGCCGCCGGCCTGGCCGTCTCCGACCCCGACGGCGCGGTCGTCTCGGTCACCGCACCGGGGCCCGAGGCGGCGAGCGCGTGGGCGGCCGACTGCCGTGACCGGGGGGTGGCTGTCGGCTGCTTCCGTCCCCCGTCCACCCCGGACAGCCGGTCCCGGCTGCGGCTCACCATCAGCGCGGGGGTGCCCCGGCGGGACTTCGAGCGGGCCCTGGAGGTCATCGTGGAGTGTGCACCGTGAGCGCGAGGAGTGAGCCGGTGTTGCGAGCCCCGCGGTCGCGGACCGAGGTGACACGGTGACGGTGCCGTGGCGGGGGCCGGTGCTGGTGACCGGCACCGACACCGAGGTCGGCAAGACCGTGGTGACCGCCGCGATCGCGGCCGCGGCGCAGGCCGCCGGCCTGCGCGTCGCGGTGGTCAAGCCCGGCCAGACGGGTACGGCCACCGGCGAGCCCGGCGACGTCGACTCCGTCACCCGGCTGGCCGCCCCGCTGACCGGCCGGACCCTGGCCAGCTTCCCGGACCCGCTCGCCCCGCTGGCCGCGGCCCGGGTCGCCGAGCTGGAGCCGCTGGAGCTCTACACCGCCGTCGACGCGGTCCGCGAGGAGGCCGAGAAGCACGACCTGGTGCTGGTGGAGGGCGCCGGTGGGCTGCTCGTACCGATGGGGCTGCGGCCGTCGGGCGAGCCCTGGACGGTGGCCGACCTGGCGGTCTCGCTGGGTTCCCCGGCCGTGGTGGTGGCCCGGGCCGGGCTGGGCACCCTGAACCACACGGCGCTCACCCTGGAGGCACTGGAACGCCGGGCGGTGCCGGCCGGCGTGGTGATCGGCGCGTGGCCGGCAGACCCGGAGCTGGTGCACTGGGCCAACCTCACCGAGCTGGTGCCGCATCTGCTGGGTGCCCTGCCGGCGGGGGCCGGCGCGATGGACCCGGGGGTGTTCCGGCGGTCCGCGCCCGGCTGGCTCACCCCGGCCCTCTACGGGGTGCTCGACGACTGGCGTGCCTGGGCCGAGGAGATCAGCTGAGAACCTGACTTTCGTCGGTGCCCGCCCAGGTCGGGCGTGGGTAGCCTGGCCGCCGTGGAGAGCTGGTGGGCCGGGCTCGCGGGCGGCGGACGGGTGGCCCGGGCGGGCGTCCGGCGGTGGACCGCTGACCTGCTCCTGTGGCTGGTGACCGCCGCCCCGATCGGGTACGCGGGCGTCACGCCGCCGCACTCCGGGCGGGCCGTCGCCTTGACGGTCGGCGCGTTGCTGCTGCTCACCGCGGCGGTCGCGGTGAGCCGGCGGTGGCCGGTGGCCGCCCTGGTGGCGGCGGTGCTCGGTTCGTTGCTGGACGGCAACTTCCTCTTCGCGATCCCGGTGTTCAGTTACCTGGCCGGCCGCCGCAGCGCCACCGCCGTGCCGGCTGCTCTCGCCTTCGCCGCGATCGCGGCCGGCGGCACCGCGCTCAACCTGGGGCTGCTCGGCACCGGCGCGGCCACCTGGTTCCTGCTCGCCTCGGTGCTGCTCTTCGCCGGGGTGTTTCCGTGGCTCGTCGGGCGGTACCGGCGTCAGCAGGCCGCCCTGGCCGACGCCGGCCGGTGGCACGCCGAGGCCCGGGACCGTGAGCAGCGGGGCGCCGCGGAGCGGATCCGGCTGCGGGAACGGGCCCGCATCGCGCAGGAGATGCACGACTCGCTCGGGCACGACCTGAGCCTGATCGCCCTGCGCGCGGCCACCCTGGAGGTCACCGACGACCTCGCCCCGGCGCACCGGGCCGCCGCCGGCGAACTGCGGGCCAGCGTCGCGGCCGCCACCGAGCGGCTGCACGGGATCATCGGGGTGCTCCGGGACGAGGGCGCAACGGCCACCACCCGGCCGGCCGACGAGACCGTCGCGGACCTGGTCGACGGGGCCCGGGAGGCCGGCATGGCGGTCGACGTGGACCCGCCGGGCGGGCTGCCGGACCTGCCGGCGGCCACCGCGCGCACCCTGCACCGGGTGGTCCGGGAGGCGCTCACCAACGCCGCCCGGTACGCGCCCGGCGCGGCGGTCACCGTCGCCCTGGTCGGCGACGGCGACCGGGTCGAGGTGTCGGTCGTCAACGCGCCGCCGCCGGCCGGGCCGCTGCCCGGCCCGCCGTCCAGCGGTTCCGGCCTGCTCGCCCTCGCCGAGCGGGTCCGCCTCGCCGGCGGTGCCCTGACGGCCGGTCCCCTGGGCGGTGGCGGCTTCGCCGTCCGCGCCCGGCTGCCGCTGGGCGGCATTCCCGGCGCCGACGCCGTCCTTTCGCCCGGCGACGCCCCAGGTCCCGGCGACGCCCCAGGCCCCGCCAGCGGCCCAGGCTTCGCCGGCGGCCCTCGGCCGGCCGAGGCCGAGCGGCGGCTGCGCGTCGCCCGCCGGCGGGTCCGGCGTAGCCTGCTGACGGCGCTCGGCGCCCCGGTGGGCCTCGCCCTGGTCCTGTCGCTGGTTTACTACCCGGTGGCCACCGCCGGTACGGTGCTTCGCGCGGAGGCCTTCGCCCGGATGCCCCTCGGCGCGGAGCGCGCCGCGCTGACCGGGCTGCCCCGGCGCCAGCTCGACCCGCCCGCCGGGCCGGCGCGGCCCGGCTGTGAGTACTACACCGACGGGAACTTCCCCCTGGCCGAGCCGACCTGGCGGCTCTGCTTCACCGACGGCCGGCTGGTCAGCAAGGAGCGGATCGACGGATGAACGCCGACACGGGCGGCCCGGTGCGGGTCGTGCTCGCCGACGACGAGGCGATGATCCGGGCCGGTGTCCGGGCCATCCTGGCCACCGACCCCGGGATCGAGGTGATCGGCGAGGCCGCCGACGGCCGGGCCGCCGTGGACCTCGTCCGGGCACACCGGCCCCGGGTGGCGCTGCTGGACATCCGGATGCCGAGGCTGGACGGGCTCAGCGCGGCCGCCGAGATCCGCCGCCTCGTGCCGGAGACGGCGACGGTCATGCTGACCACCTTCGGCGAGGACGACCACGTGGCCCGGGCGCTCGGGCACGGGGCGAGCGGGTTCCTGCTCAAGGCCGGCGACCCGCGCGAGCTGATCGCCGGGGTGCACGCCGTCGCCGACGGCGGCGCGTACCTGTCGCCGCGGGTGGCCCGTCGGGTGATCGAGCTGGGCGGGGACCGGGTGGCCCGCCGGCCGGTGGCGCGGGACCGGCTCGCCGGGCTGACCGAGCGGGAGCGGGAGGTGCTCGCGCTGGTCGGGGCGGGACTGTCGAACGCCGAGATCGCCCGCCGGCTGTACCTGGTCGAGGGGACCGTGAAGAGCTACCTGACCAGCATCTTCACCCGGCTGGAGGTGCGCAACCGGGTGCAGGCGGCGATCCTCGCGTACGAGGCGGGGCTGGTCGAGCCCAGCGGCTGACCCGCCCCGGGCCCGCACGCGCCCGGGGCGGCGCCACCGGGCGCGGCACCCGACCATCCGCCGCCACGCCGCCACGCCGGCGGCTCAGCGGCGTCGGACGACGAAGGCGTCGGGCATCCGGAACGTGAGGTTGTCGGGGCACCACGGCGCGCGGACGACGGCGACCCCGTCCAGCAGCGGCGCCGTCTCACCGACCACCACCGCCGCCTCCATCCGGGCGAGCTGGTCACCGACGCAGCGGTGCGCGCCTGCCCCGAAGGCCAGGTGCCGGCGGGATCCGCGCTGCCCGGGCCGGAACTCGTCGGGCGCCTCCACGGTGGCCGGGTCCCGGCCGGCGCGGGCCAGCCACAGCACGATGCTGGTGCCCGCCGGCACCGCCGTCCCGCCCAGCGTGGCGTCCACGGCGGCCACCCGTCGCCAGGTGACGATCGGCGGCTCCAGCCGGAGCCCCTCCTCGACCACGTCGGCGACCGCGACGGTGCCGGCCCGCAGGCCGGCCAGCACGGCCGGCTCGCCGGCAAGCCGGTGCAGCAGCAGGGTGAGGAACTGCGACGTGGTCTCCTGGCCGGCGACGAGCAGGAAGAACAGCGCACCGACCACCACGTCGGGCGGGTGCCCGGCGGCCCGCAGCGACCCCGCGAGCCCGCCCCCGGTCTCGGCGAACTCCCGCAGCACCCGGTGGAACCGGCCCACCTCGGCCGCGAGCGCCGCCTGGCGGTCGGCGTCCAGCGGCGCCCAGAACAGTTCCAGCGCCGCGCGGGCGAACTCCTTCACGGCCCCGACCGGCGCGTCGGGCAGCTCGACCAGCCGGGCCAGCACCAGCAGCGGCAGGTCGGCGGCGAGTTCGGCGTAGAGGTCGACCGGCGCGCCCGCGTCCAGGACGGCGCCGATCGCGGTGAGGCGCTCCCGGACCAGTCCGGTCAGCCAGGGCCGCTGCGCGGCGACCCGGGCCGGGTGCAGGGCCTCGGCGACGATAGCCCGGATCTGCGGGTGGCTGGCGCCGCCGTTGTTCGCCAGGGTCGGCGGCAGCCGGAACCGGTGCCCGGCCAGCACCCGCAGGGCGGCCACCGGGATCGGGGTCACCGCGTCCAGGGCGTTGTCCGGCCGGTACGTGACCGGGTCGGTCAGCACCTCCCGCACCAGCGCGTGCCGGGTCACCACCAGGTGTTCGACACCCACGTGGTCGGCCACCCGGGCCACGTCCGGCCAGTGCGCGTCGGTGGTCTGCGCCCAGCTCCGGAACAGCACGTCGACACGCTATCGGGCGGCTCCCGGCAGCCCGGCCCGCAACTGCCACACCGTGGTGCGCTTCACCCGTACGCTCTCCAACGTCTCGGGCACCGGCACGTCGTAGGCGGCCAACTCGTCGAAGCGGTCGCGGGGCAGGAACGCCCGGCCGGGATCGCCGACCAGCACGTCCGCCCCGGCGCGGGCGGCCCGGAGCAGGAAGCGCAGCACCCGGTTGGCCATCGCCTCGCTGTAGAACACGTCCCCGGCGAACACCACCTCGGCCCCGCCGGCGTCGCCGTCGAGGATGTCGCCGAGCTCCGCGTCGACGCGTACCCCGTTGGCGTCGGCGTTGACCGCCACGGCCGCGACGGCCAGCTCGTCGATCTCCACGGCGCGGACGGCGGCGGCGCCGGCCCGCGCGGCGGCGATGGCGACCAGGCCGGAGCCGGCGGCGAGGTCGAGCACCCGGCGGCCGGCGACCAGCTCGGGATGGTCGCTGACGTACCGGGCCAGCGCCTGCCCGCCGGCCCAGGCGAAGGCCCAGAACGGCGGCGGCTGCGCGCTGCGGAACTCGCCCTCGGTCAGCTCCCACAGCCCGATGGCGTCGTCCGCCTGGTGCAGCCGCACCTCGGGGACGAAGGCGACCGGGGCGAGGCGGGCGTGCAGCCGGACGAAGGCGGTGGAAAGGTCGGACACGCCGCCGATTGTCTCCCGCCGCCCCGCCCGTCGGGCCGCGGGGCTTCCGTCGGGGCCGGCCGGCGCGCCGACCGGCCCCGACGGACGGTCACTTCGAGAACGCCTGGAACTCCGCGATCCGCACCTGCGTACGCGCCGGGCTGGCGGTCGCGCAGTCGGTGGTGGTCGCCGGGTCGTCGTCCTGCTCGCCCGCGTAGTCCGGCCCGCCGGTGCACTGGCTGGTCAGGACCTCCAGCCGCAGGTGCGTGGCCAGCGTGGTCGGCACCGGGAACTCGCGCAGGTTGATGTCCCGCACGTACGCCCGGTACGCCCCGCCCGGGAACGCGTCCGCCGCACTGGTGTGGATCCGCTGCCAGTTCGCCGGATCCGCGCAGTCGGTGGTCTTCGCGTTGCAGGCCGACACCGCGAACGACCGCAGCGCGCTGAGCGAGTTCTGGCTGCCCGGGTCGGCGTCGCCGGTGATCGACGGGCGCAGCATCGCGCTGACGCTGACCCGCTTCACGACCTGCGGCGCGTCGCCGGGCAGCGCCACGGTGACCTGCTTGCCGGCCACCCCGTCGAGGGAGGCCCAGTTGGTCGCCTCGGTGTCGTCGGCGATCCGGTCCAGGTTGACCCCGTCGCCGGTGATCGTCGCGCCGGAGGCGGTGGACGCCAGGTTGCGGCTCATCCGCAGGTCGACGTACCCCTCCTTGCCGGCCTTGGCGACCACGGTGAGCCGCTGGTGGCCGAAGCCCGGCGCGACGGCGAGCAGTTGGTACGTGCCGGGCACCAGCTCGATCCGGTCCGGCAGCGCCGTCGCCGG
This sequence comes from Micromonospora sp. NPDC002717, assembly GCF_040295705.1. NCBI lineage: Bacteria > Bacillati > Actinomycetota > Actinomycetes > Micromonosporales > Micromonosporaceae > Micromonospora > Micromonospora sp. NPDC002717. The sequence continues at coordinate 43,129 of NZ_JBEOVW010000030.1, forward strand.
GTCGGTGTCGGCCACCGGGACCGCCCGCGCCTCGTACGCCCCGACGTACACCCGGATCGGCGCGTCGGCGCTGTCGCCCTTCGGGCGGAGGGTGAGCACGGCGTTGTCGGCGTCGGGGGCGGCGAAGCTCGGCGTCGGGTCGGTGTCGGAGGCGCCGTTGCTGGCGGCGTCCCGGCCCATCCCGGAGCGGGCGAACTCGGCCCAGAGCAGGTCCTGGTTGGCGCCGCCGAAACGGAGCAGGTCTGCGGTGAGCATGTTGTCCCGCATGTCGAGCATGCTGACCTGGCTGGCGGCCTGGAGCAGGAACGAGTCGAAGACGAGCTGCGCCCAGCGCCGGTTGCCCGGGCACTGGTCCACCGCCACCCGGCCCTGCGCGCAGTCGAGCTGGCGCTGCGGGGTGCCGACGCCGTACCGCTTCATCAGCGCGGCACGGACCCGGAAGTTGGTGGCGCTCCAGATCTCGCCGTCGGCGTGCACCGCCGGCCCGCCGGTGTTGTAGCCGACGTCGGAGTAGTTCAGCGGGCTGCGGCTGAAGTCGTGGTTGCGGATGCCGCTGACCAGGTTGCCGGTGACGTACCCGCCGGTGACGTAGGGCGTCTCGCCGGGGGCGCGCAGCCCGTGCTCGAAGAGGTACTCGGCGGCCAGCAGGTCGCTCCACGACTCGCCCATCGAACCGCCCTGGTGCCCGCCGATGCCGCTGTCCGGGCCGGCGATCATCCGGTTGGTGATGGCGTGGGTGTACTCGTGCCCGATCACCGTCATGTCGTAGTCGCCGTCGACGCAGGGCGGGTACGGCCCGCCGGCCTGCGGCTGCCACAGGTACATGTTGGTGGTCGGCGGCAGCCCGTCGCGCGGCGTGCCCTGGTTGGCGTTGTTCCGGTTGCCGCTGAGCGCGCCCTGCTGCGCGCGGCCCTGCTCGGCGTCGCCGCCCCGGCCCTGCGGGGTCAGGTTCACCGCCTGGAGGTTCCAGGTGGCCTCGGTGAAGCCGAGGTGCCAGGCCCAGTCGTGCATCCGGTTGTGCATGGCGAAGAGGTTGGCGATCGCCGCGTCGCCGTCGTTGCGCTGGGCCGAGGTGAACACCGCGGGGTTGCAGCGGGCCTGGTGCCACTGGTCGGTGAACGGGTACTCGTAGCGCCGCTCCGGGCTGGGCGTGACCGGCACGGCCGGCGTGCCGCCGCCCCAGGAACGTACGGTGTTGGCGGAGTTGCCACGCGCGGCGCCGGTCGGCGTGCCGGTGGCCGCGTCGACGTCCCACGGCTGCCCGGTGGCCGGGTCGCGGAACGCCTCCCGGCACTCCGGTGCGGGGTCGCCGCACCAGCGCACCCGGGGGTCCTGCCCGGGGCCGAGGTCGCGCGGCGGGGTGGCCGGGAAGACGGCCCAGCTCGGGTTGTCGGAGTCGAAGTCGACGAGGTCCTCGCGGACCAGCACCTGCCCGGTGATCCCGTCGACGTAGGTGGTGAACGCCTCCGGGTGGTCGTCGTCGGCGCCGATCAGGGTCACCTCGTACGCGGCCCGGGGCCCGTCGAGCGGGGTCGGCACGGCGACGGCCCGCACGCTGTGGCTGCGGACCGCGTCGGCGGCCAGGCCGGCGTCGGCGAGCGCCGCGCCGTACGCCTGCTCGTCGGTGAGGGTGGCGGGCGCCGGCGCGGCGGTGTCCCGGGAGAGCGAGGAGCTGACCGCGAGGACCGTGCCGGCGGCGACCGCGACGGTGACCAGGCCGTCGTGCCCGGCCGGCAGGGTGCCGAAGCGCTGCCGGAGGGTGACCACCGCGCCGTCGCCGATCGGCCGGACCAGCAGCCGGTCCATCGCCGCGACCGCGGCGGCGTCCAGGCCGAAGAGGTCCTGGTTGCCGGTCAGGTACGCGCGGGCGGCCGCCTCCGGGTCGCCGGGGAGGCCGGTGGCGAGCGGGGCGCGGGCGGGGCCGAGCGCGTGCGGGGTGCCGAGCCGGTTCCAGCGGACGTCCGGGTCGGCCCTGCGGGCCAGGCCCCGCTGCCGGGCGTCGGGGGCGGCGGTGCCGGGGCGGTTGTCGACGTCGGCGTGCTCGTGCCCCTCGGCGAACGGGCCGGAGCGCCGTTCGGTGGCGGCACCGCCGGTGGGGACGGCGGCGGTGGGGCCGGCGGGGAGCAGCGCGGCCACCACCGCGGTCGCCGCCAGGACGGGAACGAGCCGGCGTCGACGCCGGCTCATCCAGGGTGTCCACTCCGGTTGTGCCACGGGACCTCCTCGTGGGAGCGGGGGTGGCCGGCCCTCCGCCGGCCGCGCGTGCGGTCAAGCATGCGCATCTGTGGATATCAGCCCTGGTCGGCGGGGACAAGAGCCACGCCTACTCAAGGCGGCCCCGGCCGCGATGGCGGCTCCACGGATCGCGGAGACCGGCGGTGGTCGATCACCCTGGAGCGCCACGGGCTCGTCGGCGACGCACCCCGGCCCGTCGTCACGAGACGGTGGGTGGTCGCCGCGCTGGTGCCGCCCGGGTGACGGCGGGTGCGACGCGGGGGCTACGGCGCCCAGTCGGGGTCGCGGCCGAAAGCGGCGACGAGGCGGTCCTGCTGGTCGGCCTCCGCCGGCACGTCGGCCTCCGCCCGGATCAGCCTGTCCCGCTGGTAGTCGCCGATCCGTCGGCCGAACCAGCGGGCGCACTCGGCGACCGCGTCGGCGTCCAGCCGGGGGTCCGCGCCGATCGCCACGGCCAGGTCCCAGCCGTGGATCAGGTGTTCCGCGACGAGCTGGTGCAGGTACTCGTCCGCCGGGGTCTCGCCGGCGGAGAGCGCGACGGTGCGCTCCAGCGCCCCGGGGTGGGTGAAGGCCAGCTCCGCCTGCGCCGCCGCGTCCCGGGCCGCCTCGACCGGATCCGGGCCGAGCACATCGCCGTCGTAGCGGTCGCCGACCTCCTCGATCGTCCGGCCGGCGAGCAGCGGCACGCTCCACCGGTCCTCGCCGACGACGTGGTTGACCAGCGCCCGGACGTCCCAGTCCGGGCAGGGGGTCGGGTCCGACCACTGCCCGGGGCCGACCAGCTCCACCCGGTCGATGAACTCGGCCAGGCTGCGGCGGTACGTCTCCAGCGGGTCCATGCCGACGATTGTTCCGGGTGCCCTGGGGGCCCGAGCCGTTTTGCCGCCTTCGACCGGGGATGACCGCATCGGCCGAGCCCGTCCGCTCCACCGCCCTCCGGGGACGGGCCTCGGTCGAGCTGGTCCGCTCCGCCGGCCTCGGGCGGTCGCGGTCAGTCGAGCTGGTCCGGGTCCAGCCCGAGTTCGCGGGCGGTGACCAGGCGGACCCACTCGGCGAGCTGGCGGCGGGAGATCACCCGGTCGTGCACTGCGAGCTGCACCGCCAGGCCGTCCATCACGGCGCTGATCCGCCACGCGGCGCCGGCCGGGTCGGCGCACTCGAAGGTGCCGTCGCGAACGCCTTCCGAGATCACCGCCGCGAGGTCCTCCCGCCAGCGCAGGTCGAGCCGACGGGAGACCTTCTCCAGCTCCGGGGTGCGCAGCGACTCCGCCCAGCCGTCGATCCACATGGCCCACGACGTCGCCCGGCCGGCCGGCGTGTAGAGCTTCACGATCCGGCGCAGCTTGGTCAGCGGCGGGGCGCTGGACCGCATCACCGCGTCCAGCCGGGCCAGGTCCTGCTCCACCGCGTACGCGAACGCCTGCGCGAGCAGCCGGTCCTTCGTGGCGAAGTGGTAGAAGACCAGCGCCTGGCTCACCCCGGCCGCCTGCGCCACGTCGGCCGTGCGGGTGTTGGCCAGACCCCGCTCCACGATCACGTCACAGGCCGTGCGCAGCAGGGCATCCAGGCGGATCTCGGCCGCACGTCTCGTCACGCCGTTACCGTAGCGCATCAGCTTGAACACGAGGCGTCACCGATCACGGTCCATCCGCCCTCCAAAGAGTCGGAAGCCGGACACTTCGACCGCGCCACGACCGACCCGTTCCTCCGTCCAGACCGGGGGAAATGGCTGGCCAGCCTCCTAGGAAGCTCAGGGGTGGGGTGGCCCGCCCTCATCGGACGCGCCGAGAACCACCCCGATTTGGCAACCGCTCGTCGGCTCGGCTAAAGTTCTCACCCGTCACCGGTTAACGCCGGAGACACGCGGACGTAGCGCAGCTGGTAGCGCATCACCTTGCCAAGGTGAGGGTCGCGGGTTCGAATCCCGTCGTCCGCTCGGAGATGCCGCCACGCATGACGGGGGCAACCTCGGTGGGGTGGCCGAGAGGCGAGGCAACGGCCTGCAAAGCCGTGTACGCGGGTTCAAATCCCGTCCCCACCTCGGCAACAGGCGAGGGCGATTGGCGCAGTGGGAGCGCGCTTCCTTGACACGGAAGAGGTCACTGGTTCAAACCCAGTATCGCCCACCAGAACGAAGGCCCGTCACCATCAGGTGGCGGGCCTTCGCCGTTCCCGGACGTCGCTGTGCCGAGCCTCCGCCGCGCAGGGCGCTGCCGTTCGGACCGCCGCCGTTCGCGGGCCGCGCCCGGATCGCCCCGGTGCCCCCGGAGCCACGGACGACCACGGCCGCCCGCCCGCGGGGTCGTCGCGGACGGGGCGGCCGCACCCCCCGGAGCAGGCCGGACGCGTCCCCCGTTGCGGCGCGTCCGGACGTCGGTCGTCAGCTCACCGGATCGCCGGTCGGGCTCGAATGGTGGCGTCCTCGCCGCCGTCTCCCATCACACGGTAGGGAGCACCGCCGGCCGGGCGCGAGGACCGATCCGCACAGCGGCGGCGCCGGCGGTGTCGGGCTGCACAGCGACCGCGACCGGTGCCGCTGCCCGGGGCGCACGGGCGGGAGGCACCGGCGCTCAGGCGGGCGGCCACCCGGCCGGGTCGTCGACCAGGCCCGCGTCGGCGGTCGCGTCGAGGGCCCGCAGGGCGAGCCAGAGCTCGTGCCGGGCGCTCGGCCCGCGCAGCAGGGAACGCCCCAGTGCCTGCTCGGCCCGGCCGAGGCGTTTGCGTACGGCGGACACCGAGACGCCGAGCGCGGTGGCGGTGTCGGGCAGTCGTGTCTCGGCGCGCAGCCACGCGCGTACGGTGACCAGGGCGACGGGCGTACCGCCGGCCTCCAGGGGGGCGAGCTGGCCGCGTGCCCAGAGGCGCAGGGCGGGGGTCGCCAGCAGCCGGTCGAGGCCGACCCACCGGCTGCCGGCCACCGCCCCCTGCCCGAACGCGTCGTCCGCGCCACCACCGACGACGGGCGGTGCCTCCGGCACGCCTTCCGGGGTCGCAGCGGAACCGAGCAGGTGCAGGGCCAACCACGCGACCGACTGGTCGGAGATCCGCGACAGGTCGAGCCCGAGGCGGTCGCGCAGCAGCGCCAGCCGGGCCGCCAGGGTGTTGCGGTGGATCCGCAGGTGCCGGTGGGCCGCGCCGTCGAAGGCGAGCCAGGAGTTGAGGGTGGCGAGCAGTTCCTGCCCGTCGGGATCGATCCGTCGGGCCGGCCGGTACGACAGGCACGGCGCCAGCAGCGTCCGCGCCCAGTCCTGCCCTGCGGTGCCGAGCAGGGCGCGCAGCTCCGTCGCCCGGTCGAAGCGGCAGTGCCCGTCCGGTCCGTTCCGGGCCACCGCGAGAGCGTGGAACGCCTGCTCGTAGCCGGCGGCGGTGCGGCGCAGCGGGACCGGCTCGCTCACCCCGATCCGCGTCCCGGGCACCCGTCCGGTGACGAGTATCCCCAGCGCGTCCGCGTCGCCGGCCTCTCGCGGCCCGGCGCGGTCCGGGGCCGGCACCAGCGCGATGAGGTGCCGGGAGCGGACCGGGCAGGGCACCACCCAGGCCCGCCCGCCCAGCGCGCGGGTCACCTGCCCGGCGGCCTCGTCGCGTCGCCGGGGCGCGCACTCGACGACGCACACCCGGACCAGGTCGGGCAGGTGGGGACGCAGTGCCGCGGCGATACGTCGGGCCGGTGCCACGTCGCCGACCATCAGCAGGTGCAGCACCGCCTCCCGGCTGCGCACGTCGCCGGCGGCGACCCGCCGCCGGGCCCGCTCCGAGCGTTCCAGCCGCCAGCAGAGACCGAGGACGCGCGCCGCGTCGGCGAGCGGGTCGCCGGGGAGCGGGTCCACCACCGCGAGCCAGGGGGCGGGCTCGGTCCCGCGGTCGGGGTCGCACCCCGCGCCGTCGTCGGCCTCCCCGGCGCCGAGGGAGACCAGGTGGACGGTGGGCGTGCCCGCGCCGCCCCGCACGGCCGCCGGCGTGCCGCGTCCGTGCAGCTCAGGTACGGCGCGGGCGGCGGCGCCCAGCACGGTCCGGTCGAGCGGGCTCCGGCCCGGGTGGACCGTCAGCAGGGTGCCGTCCACGCCGATCAGGGCAGCCGCGGTGGATCGACGGGCGAGTGTGTCGAGGATGGCCCGGACGGGATCGGGGCCGGCGGCGAGGCGGGTCATCGCGACGACGGCCTCGGCGCGCTCGAAGCGGACTCGCGACGGTTGTCGCCCGGGCGTTCGCGACCCGTCCTGCTCCGTCCGCACGACAGCAGACGGTAGTACCCGGGTGGCGGGGGTCACGAGGAGAGGCGGGGGAGGGGTGACGCCCGGCACGCCGGCGCTCCCGCCCCTCGGGGAGGCGCCCCGGGGTGGGCCGCCGCAGGCGGGCGGGGCGCCGCCGGCCGGCAGCGGCCTGCGCGCTGTCGGGCGTGGGGCCGCCGCGCGGTCGGCGTACGGCGGGTGGTGCCGGTGACGTCGACGTGCCGGCCACCCTCGCGGGTGCCCGGCACGTGCGTCGCGGTGCGTCCGACGGCCGTCCGACTCCGTCGGCCGCGCGGGTCGGTCGGTCAGAGCGGCGGGGCGACGTCCCGGCGCTCCTCGACCCGCCGGTACTCCACCGGCTCGGTCGTGCTGACCACCTGGCGGCGGCGTCCCCAGATGAGCGTGGTCATGATCAGGCCGAGCACGCCGGCCGCCATCAGGATCCAGCCGACGATGTCGAGGTCGATGCCGCCGAGGCTCGCGTCGAGCGCGAAGGTGAGGATCGCGCCGAGCGCGATCAGGAAGATGCTGGTGCCGATACCCACGACAGCCTCCTTGGTCAGGGGATGTGGTGTGCTGTCGAAGGGGGTCAGTACCCGGTGGCTGACCAGCGCAACCATCGGCTGCGCGGGAATCGTCCGCGGCGGCCGGCGGGGCGGCGTGCCGGGCGATCTTGCCGTCGGGTAGAGTTCATCCCGTCGCCGGGGAACACCGGCGGCACGCGGACGTAGCGCAGCTGGTAGCGCATCACCTTGCCAAGGTGAGGGTCGCGGGTTCGAATCCCGTCGTCCGCTCGCATCCCGCCCCTGCCGGCCCGGCCTGCCGGGCCCGGGTGGCCACCACGGGCGATTGGCGCAGTGGGAGCGCGCTTCCTTGACACGGAAGAGGTCACTGGTTCAAACCCAGTATCGCCCACCGGATGATCCACGAGGCCCGTCACCGTCGTCGGTGGCGGGCCTTCGTGCTTTCCAGGCGTACGCCCGGGGCTGTGCGCTCCGCCACGTGGTCCCTGTCCCGTCGCCCGGCGGATCTTCTGCCCTGGGCAGATCCGCTCACCGTGAACAGGGGGCCGGACGGCCGGTCCGAGCCGGCACAGTGGAGCCCATGAGACTGCTGGTGTTGGGTGGGACGGGTTTCGTGGGCGGCGCCACGGTCGCCGAGGGGGTGCGTCGGGGCTGGTCGGTGACGGTGTTCAACCGGGGCCTGCACGGCGCGGCCCCGGAGGGCGTACGCCGGTTGCGGGGTGACCGGACCGCGCCCGGCGGCCTGGCGGCGCTGGCGGACGGCGAGTGGGACCTGGTGGTCGACACCTGGGACGGCGCGCCCCGGGCGGCGCGGGACGCCGCCCGCGCGCTGGTCGACCGCGTCGGCAGCTACGTCTACGTCTCCAGCGGCTCGGTCTACGCGCAGCCGGTCGTCGACGGGGTGGGCGAGGAGGCCCCGGTGGTGGACGCCGAGTCGGACGCCGACGACGGCGACTACCCGCACAACAAGGCCGGCGGCGAGCGGGCCGTGCGGGAGGTGTTCGGCGACCGGGCGCTGCTGGCCCGGGCCGGGCTGATCCTCGGGCCGGGGGAGGACATCGGCCGGCTGCCCTGGTGGCTGGAGCGGATCGCCCGGGGCGGGGAGGTGCTGGCGCCGGGCCCGGTCGACCTGCCGTTGCAGTACGTCGACGTGCGGGACCTGGCGGCCTGGATGTTGGACCGGGGCGCGGAGGGGCTGGGCGGGACGTTCAACGTGGTGAGCCGCACCGGGCACGCGACCATGGGCGAACTGCTCGACGCCTGCGTCGCCGTCACCGGCGCCGACGCCCGGCTGCGGTGGACCGACCCGGAGCCGATCCTGGCCGCCGGGGTGGTGCCGTGGAACGACCTGCCGGCCTGGATCCCGGCCGGGCACGAGTACCGCTGGTTGCAGGAGCGTGGCGTCGAGAAGGCGTACGCGGCCGGGCTGACCTGCCGCCCGGTGACGGAGACGGTCGCGGACACCTGGGCGTGGCTGCGGAAGGTGGGCACGGTCCCGCCGCGGGCGGGCCGGCCACAGCGTGCCCCGGTCGGTCTGGCCCCGCAGCGGGAGGCGGCGCTGCTGTCGGCGACGGGCCCGGCCCGGGCCTGATCCCGCTTCGACACCACCGGCACGACGGCGGCCGTCCACTGTCCTGAGTGGACGGCCGCGTCGCGCTGCCGGGAAAGCGTTCACCGTGGGTGGTTTCCCGGTGCCCGGTGAGCGGCGAAATCCGGTCCGAAGTCACGGACCGTGATCGATATAGACAAGGGTCGGGGGCGCCCCTACAGTTCGGCCGACTGGTTCTCATCTTCCACGGGGGATTGCGATGACTACTGGCCGCTGGCCGCTGCCTGCGCGCAGGTCGAGAGGTGCCCGTCCTGCCCCGGGCAGCGGCAGAGGACGGTCAACGGGACGGTCGAGCACCGGTGGTCGTTCAGCGTCTTCGGCGTCGACGTCGACGGGCTCAACGGCCGGGTGGCCGACGCGATGATGACGTCCCGGGTGATGAACGACGAGGACGACCTGTCGACCTGGACACACCTGGTCGGGGTCCACGACCAGTCGCGCCGGGAGGTCCGGCTCTCCGTCAACGGAAAGCTGGAGTCGACCGTCGCGTACGGCACCGGGTCGTTCACCGGCGCCTTCGACGCCACCGGCCCGCTCTACGTGGGCGCCGCCCGGTACACCCCACCCGGTGGCAGCACCCTGCTGGTCGACCGCTGGCACGGCGACATCGACGACGTCGGCCTGTACCAGGGTGCGCTGACCAGCGTCGCCGTGGAGCAGATCTTCTCCGAGGGGTCCACGACGGCCACCGACGCCGTGGGCTGAGCACCACCGGTTCCCTTCCACCTCACCAGGTTCCGCTGTTTTTCGATCACGCCTTGGAGGCACACGGTGACACGCGTCCCGAATTCATCACGCAAACAACCACCAAAGCCCACGAACCGCACTCGCGCGGCTGTCGCCGCGCTCGTGGCCGGGACGCTCGTCGCCTCGGTCCTGGGGGTGCCGTCGGCGGGCCAGGCCGCTCCGGCGGCGCCGCGGACTGATCCCTCGGTGGCGCCGGATGCGGGGTCGGCGGCGGTGGCGGCGGTGCGGTCGGGTCGGCGGGTGGAGGTGGCGTCGGCTCGGACGGAGTTGACGCAGGTGTTCGCGAATCCGTCGGGTGGGTTCACGTCGGAGTCGGCGGTGGTGCCGCAGCGGGTGAAGCGGTCGGACGGGTCGTGGGCGGATGTGGATCTGTCGTTGCGGCGTGGGTCGGATGGGTGGCGTCCGGTGGCGTCGGTGGCGGATGTGTGGTTCTCCGATGGTGGTGCGGGTGCGGCGGTGACGCTGACCCGGCGGGGGAAGTCGTTGAGTCTGTCGTGGCCGGGTGGGTTGCCGAAGCCGGTGGTGTCCGGGGATGCGGCGACGTATGCGGACGTCATGCCGGGCGTGGATCTGGTGTTGCGGGCGACGCGGACGGGTTTCACGCATGTGTTCGTGGTGAGGTCGGCGCAGGCGGCGGCGAATCCGCGGTTGCGGGAGTTGCGGTTCGACCTTGGTGGGGACGCCCGGGTGGTGCGGGGCGCCGACGGGCGGCTGTCCGCACTCGCGGGTGGCGAGTTGCTTGCCTCGGCCGAACCCGCCGTCATGTGGGACTCGAACGACACCCCGTCGGCCGCCACTGCCCGGTCGGCCGGAGCGGACCGCGCGCCGGCGGCCGACGCCCCGACCGGTGGCGGGCTGCCGTCGCGGTCGTCGGCGGCGGCGCCGGGTGACGCGGCGAAGACCGCGCCGGTGGGTGTCGAGGTGGCCGGCGGTGACCTGGTGCTGCGGCCGGACGCGAAGCTGCTCGCCCCGGCGAACGCGACGTTCCCCGTCTACATCGACCCGGCGTGGTCGACCGGCAAGTCCCGGTGGGCGTACGCGACGAGCAACAACAGCAACAACACCGACACGACCGTCGCCCGGGTGGGCAAGGACCCCGAGAGCGGCAGGCTGTACCGCTCCTTCTTCGACTTCCCCCTCACCGCCATGAAGGGCAAGCACATCGAGTCGGCGTACGTGCAGATGAAGCTGGACCACTCCTGGTCCTGCGGAAACACGCCCACGTACATGTACCACTCGGGCGGCATCGCCTCGACGCCGCGCACCGGCTGGTCCCCCAAGCTGAACAGCCTCAAGTCGTCGGCCAGCTCGCACGCCAACGAGGGCTCGGGCTGCTCGGACTCGCCGCAGCCGGACATGACGGTCAACTTCACCGGCTCGGCGGTCACCAGCGTCATCCAGACCCACGCGACCAGCAACGCCACGAACATCACCTTCGGCTTCTGCGCGTGCAGCGCCACCGACGGCTCGGGCGAGTCCACCACCGACCGGTGGAAGAAGTTCTTCCCCAACAACGCCAAGCTGATCGTCGACTACGACAACATCCCGGGCAAGCCCAGCAGCCTCCAGGCAGCCGGCGTGGCCTGCCCCACCAACACCACGCTGGTCATCGGCACCCTGAAGCCGACCTTCTCCGCGATCTTCCCGGACGCCGACAGCACCCAGGCGCTGACCACGGCGTACGAGTGGGTGCAGGTGCCCGCAAACGGGGTCATCGACGCGTCGACGCCGCGCCGGACCCCGCCGGCCGGAGCGTCCGTGCCCGCCGGTGGCCGTTCCACCACGGCGGCGGTGACCGTCTCCGAGGCCGTCACGTACGCGTTCCGCGCCAGGGCCACCGACCCCGCCCCCTACAGCCGCACCAGCGTCTGGTCCGACTGGTGCAAGTTCATGGCCGACACGAAGGTGCCCCCGGTGACCGCGACGCTCACCTCGGCGAACCCGGTGCCGGGCACCGTGGCCACCTTCGCGGTCCGCTCCACCGACACCACCGTGACGAAGTTCCGGTACGGCTGGGTCAACCCGCCCACCACGGAGATCGCCGCCACGACCGGCACCTGGACCGACCCGTCGACGGGTGCCACCGTCACGGGCAAGCAGGCCAACGTGTCGCTCATGGTGCCGAAGTACGGCCAGAACACCATCTCCGTCTCCGCCGTCGACGGCGCCGGCAACGTCGGCTACGGCTCGCACGAGTTCACCGCCGCCCGGCCGACGCCCGCGATCGCCCGCTGGGGACTGGAGAACTATCCGGGCGTCAACCCGGGACCGATGACGGACAGCCAGCCGACGCTGGCCGGCGACAACTCCTTCACCGGAGGCAGCGTCTCCTGGACCGGTGACCTCAGGTTGATCCGGGGCGAGACGGCCTCCTTCAACGGCACCTCCTCGGCGTTGACCACCACGACCAAGGTCGTCGACACCACCAGGTCGTTCAGCGTTGCCGGCTGGGTGCGGCTGAACTCCCTGCCGACGACGGCGGACATGGTGGTGGCCTCGCAGGAGGGCGTGAGCGCCGCCGGGTTCCACCTCGGCACGCGTCTCGAAGGCTCGCCGGCGACGCCGCGCTGGTCGTTCCTGATGAAGGACACCGACCTCCAGTCCAGCGCGAGCCGGGCCGCGTTCAGCAGCACCGCGTTGACCTCCGCGGACGTGGGCCGCTGGACGCACATCGCGGGCGTGTACGACAAGACCGCCGGCAAGGTGCGGCTCTACGTCAACGGCGCCCTGACCGCCGAGGTCGCCCGGACCGCGACGCCCTGGAGCGCGAACGGCAAGTTCGCCGTGGGGCGTGGCTGGAGCTCCGGCGCGGTGAGCAACTATTTCAAGGGCAACCTGGCCGACGTCCAGGTCTACGACCGGATCCTCGTCGACCACGACTTCGTCGGCCAGTCCGCGGAGGACCCGGAGTCGGGCGGCTTCGACGAGCCCGGCATGCTCAGCGCGGTCAAGGTCGGCGACTGGACCTTCTCCGGCGCCCAGCCCTGCTACGAGGAGTTCCTCGACCCGACGCTGTGCAGCGCTCCCGAAGCCGGCCAGTTCGGCCGCCACCTGGCCCTGACCCAGGGCAGCAACGTCGGGGCCGGGCACCGTGACGACGGGCTGCTGCTCGACGCGGTGCACTTCACGGAGGACACGACCGACCCCTACTACGGCCTGGCCACCCGCGAGTACGGCCTCTCCCAGGACAACCTCGGCGAGCCCCAGAACCCCGTCTGGCAGAACGGCCGGGTCCTCCGCACCGACCAGTCCTTCTCCGTCGCGGTCTGGGTGCGCCCCTTGGCGCTCGGCGGCACGCGGACCGCCGTCTCCCAGATGGGCGCGAAGCAGTCCGCCTTCTACCTCGGGCAGCGGGTGAAGGTCGTGAACGGCGTCACGGAAAACCGGTGGTCGTTTACCGTCTTCGGAGCCGACAGCGATGTGAACGGCAACGGCAAAGACGCGCTGATGATGTCCCGGTTGATGGATGAGGATGACCTTTCCAGGTGGACCCACCTGGTGGGAGTCCACGACGCCTCCCGACGACAGATCCGCCTCTACGTGAACGGCGTCCTCGAGGCCAACGTCCCCTTCTCGGGCACCTTCACCGGAGCGTTCGACTCCACCGGCCCGCTGGTCGTTGGCGACGCACAGTGGACGCCGGCCGGGGGAACACCGGGCATGACCGACCGGTGGCTCGGTGACATCGACGACCTTGGTCTCTACCAGGGCGCGTTGACGGACACCGCCGTCAAGATCCTCTTCAACTCCGAGTCCGCCGAGACCGTCGAGCCGGTCGACTGACCCCCTCACACCCCTCTTCCTCTCCATCGATCCCTGCGACCGAGCCTGTGGAGGCACAGTGAAACGCGTCCCGAAACCACTCCTCGAACCACCACAAAAGCTGCGAAAGCGGCCTAACCGGATCTATGTCGCCGTGGCGGCGGCGCTCACCGGCACCCTCGCCGTCTCCGGCCTGTCGGTGCCCGCGCAGGCGGCGCCCGACCCGACGAAGCTCACCGGCCAGCGGGAGAGGCTCGACAAGCACGGCGGCACGGCGCAGGGGCGGGCGTACCCCGTCAAGGAGGCGGAGAGCGCGAAGCTCGCCGCCCCCGTGTGGCCGGAGCCGGGCAAGGCGTCCGTGACCCTGCCCGACGCCCCGGCCGGCGAGCGGCGGGCCGCCGCTGCTCCGGTCAAGGCGGGAGCACTGCCGGTGTCGGTGAGCCGCGCCCCCGGCGCGGCGGGCGACCGCGCGTCGGCGGTGTCCGTGGAGGTGCTGGACCGGTCGGCGGTGCCGGCGCGCTGGCGCGACGGCCTGCTGCTGCGCGTCGGCGGCGCCAGCGCCGACCCGCCGGCGACCAGGGCGGGCGCGACCGCCGCGCCGGACGGGGCCGCGCCCCAGCCGGCCGCCGCCACCGTCTCGGTGGACTACCGCGGCTTCAAGCACGCCTTCGGTGGCAACTGGTCGTCGCGGCTCACGCTCTGGCAGGTGCCGGAGTGCGGGCTGCGCACCCCCGGGAAGGCCGAGTGCGCGGCCACCCCGCTGAAGTCCCGCAACGACGGCAGCTCCGTCAGCGCCGAGGTGCCGGTCACGGCGAGCGGCGCGGACGCGCGGAGCGCCGAAACCACCACCACGCTGGTGGCGTTGGCGGCCGGCTCCTCCGGGCCGGAGGGCGACTTCTCCGCCACCCCGATGTCGGCCAGCGCGACCTGGTCGGCGGGCACGTCGACGGGCGGCTTCACCTGGTCGTACCCGATGCGGATGCCGCCGGCCATCGGCGGCCCGGCGCCGACCCTGGGCCTGTCCTACACCTCCGACAAGGTCGACGGCCAGTCGGACGCGTCGAACAGCCAGCCGTCCTGGGTCGGTGAGGGATTCGACCTCTGGTCCGGCTACATCGAGCGCAGCTACGTGCCGTGCGCCGACGACATGACCGGCGGCAACAACAGCACCAACCGCACCGGTGACCAGTGCTGGCGGTCCGACAACGCCACCCTGTCGCTCAACGGGCGCGGCGGCGAGCTGATCTACGAGGCCGGCAAGGGTTGGCACACCCGCAGCGAGGACGGCTCGAAGATCGAGAAGCTGACCGGCGCCGGCAACGGCGACGACAACGGTGAGCACTGGAAAGTCACCACGTCCGACGGCGTGCAGTACTTCTTCGGCCTGAACAACCTGCCGGGGCAGGGCAGCGCGACGAACTCGGCGTGGACCGTCCCCGTCGCCGGCAACCACACCAACGAGCCGTGCAACGTGTCGTCGTTCGCCTCGTCGTTCTGCAACCAGACGTGGCGGTGGAACCTCGACTACGTCGTCGATCCCCGGGGCAACACGCTGTCGTACTGGTACGACAAGGAGACCAACTACTACGGCAAGAACGCCACGTCGACCAACAAGGCCCTGTACACCCGGGGCGGCGTGCTGAAGCGGATCGACTACGGCACCTGGGACCGTGGCGCCACCGACCGGTCCGTGACCCCGCTCGCGCAGGTCGTCCTGAACAGCGTCGACCGGTGCGCGTCGGACTGCCACGTCAAGGACGCGGCGCACTGGAAGGACGTGCCGTGGGACCAGGAGTGCACGGCCGGGGCGGCGGACTGCAAGGAGAACTACGGTCCGACGTTCTGGACCACCAAGCGGCTGTCGACCGTCACCACCCAGGTCTGGGACACCACCAAGACCACCCCGGCCTGGCAGCCGGTCGACTCGTGGACGCTCGGCCACACCTACCCCTCGGTCGGTGACGGCAGCGACCACGCCGGCCTGTGGCTCAGCTCGTTGCAGTACAAGGGCCTCGTCGGCGGCACCGAGGCGATGCCGCCGGTGACGTTCGAGCCGGTGTCGATGCCGAACCGGGTCCTCAGCAAGAACAACACCAGCAACAACCGGATGCGGATCGGCAACATCGTCACCGAGACCGGCGGCAAGATCCAGGTCACCTACAGCCTGCCCGACTGCACCTCCGGCAGCCTGCCGTCGGCGCCGGAGACCAACACCCGGCTCTGCTACCCGGTGGTCGGCCCGGACCCGTACGACTCCAGCAAGGAACTCACGGAGTACTGGCACAAGTACGTCGTGAAGCAGGTGTCCGAGTCGGACATCATGGTCATGGCCAGCGGCTCCGACCGCGGCCAGCCGGTGCAGAACACCTACTACAAGTACCTGGGCACGCCGGCGTGGCACTACGCCGACGACAACGGCCTGGTCAAGCCGAAGCGCAAGACCTGGAACCAGTTCCGCGGCTACGCCCAGGTCGAGGTCCGCAAGGGTGACGCCCCGACGCAGACCCTGACCCGCACCACCTTCCTGCGCGGCATGCACGGCGACCGGCTGAACAAGTCCGGCGGCACCCGCGAGGTCACCGTCGCCGCGTCCCTGGGCACCGAGACGGTGTACGACGAGGACCAGTTCGCCGGCATGGTGCGCGAGCAGGTGATCTACAACGGCGTCGACACCAAGCCGGTCAGCAAGACCGTCAACGTGCCCTGGCGCTCGCCGGCGCTCGCCACCCGCACCATCAACGGCGACGAGGTCACCGCCCGCTGGACCAACATCCGGATCACGTACAGCGGGACCGCCCTGGGCGTGGACGGCGGGTCGGGCTGGCGGGTCTCGCGCACGGTGTCGAACTTCAACGACACCTACGGCACCACGGACAGCGTCCAGTTCGACGGCGACATCGCCAAGACCGGCGACGAGAAGTGCACCACCTACCTCTACAACCGCAACACCGGCGCGAACATCACGCAGACGGTCAAGCAGACCACCGTCAAGGCCGTGCCCTGCGCCACCGCGCCGGCCAGCCAGGACGACATCCTCGCCGACGAGCGGAAGTTCTACGACGGCGCGACCAGCGTCGACACCGCGCCGACGACGGGTGCGGTCACCCGGGTCGACCGGCTGAAGGACTGGTCGGCCGCCGGTGGCACCGTGTGGCAGACCGTCAGCCAGGCCACCTTCGACGCGTACGGGCGGCCGACGACCGCCACCGACGTGCGCGGCCGGACGGTGACGACGGAGTACACCCCGGCCACCGGTGGCCCGGTCACCAAGGTCGTCACGAAGACGCCCGACCCGAACGGCAGCACGACCAACTGGACCACCACGATCGAGACCCGGCCCTACTGGGGCGCGCCGATCCGGACCACCGACTACAACGGCCGGGTCGCCGACATGGAGTACGACCCGATGGGTCGGCTCGCCCGGGGCTGGAAGATCGGCTGGTCGAAGGCCGACCACCCGACCAGCCCGTCGGTCGAGCACACCTACTCGTACGCGCCGAACCGGGACGCCTACCCGTACACGAAGAGCCGGACGCTGCACGCCGGGGGCGGCTACCTGACGGCGTACGACATCAAGGACGCCTTCCTGCGGCCGCGCCAGACGCAGGTCGCCGGCGTGGGCGGCGACCGGGTCGTCACCGACACCCTGTACGACGCCGTCGGCCGGGCCGTGACGACCTACCAGGCGCACGCCGAGCCGGGCGCGCCCTCGGGCGCGCTCTGGTGGGAGCCGGAGTGGTCGGTGCCGGCGCTGTCGAAGACCGTCTACGACAATGCCTCCCGGGCCACCGACGGGGTCTTCTTCGGCACCGACGGCGTCACCAACCTGGTCGAGAAGTGGCGCACCACCACCCGGTACCTGGGCGACACCACCACCGTGACCCCGCCGGAGGGCGGCACCGTCACCACGTCGAAGACCGACATTGAGGGCCGCACTGTCGAACTGCGTCAGCAGGTCGACAAGACGGGGGTCAAGCCGGACCACGTCACCACGTACACCTACAACCGCAAGGGCCAGCTCACGCTGGTCAAGGACACCGGCGGCAACGAGTGGGTCAACACCTACGACGTCAAGGGCCGGCAGATCACCGCGAAGGATCCGGACAAGGGCACGACCACCACCACCTACACCGAGTACGACCAGGTGGAGACGACCACCGACGCCAACGAGAACGTGCTGGTCAACCAGTACGACTCGCTGGGCCGGCGGACCGGTCTCTACCAGGGCAGCATCGCAGCGACGAACAAGCTCGCCGAGTGGAAGTACGACAAGCTCTACAGCGGCGAGACCGTCCGCGGTCAGCTCACCCAGAGCATCCGATACGAGTCGGCGGGCTCCGCCAACGCCTACAAGTGGCAGGCGCGCGGCTTCAACACCCGCTACCAGCCGACCGGCGCGAACTACGTCATCCCGGCCAACGAGGGCACCAGCCTGGCCGGCACGTGGATCTACGCCTACGGATACTCGCCCTACGACGGCAGCCCGGCTGCCATCACCTACCCCGCCGGTGGCGGTCTGACCACCGAGAAGGTCGAGACGAAGTACGACCCCGTCACCGGCCTGCCGACGGAACTGGCCACCAACCTGATCAACGTCGGCCGCTACGTCATCGGCCAGGACTACACCCAGTACGGTGAGCCGACGCTGACCACCCGCAAGACCGATGGTGGGGTCTACGTCCAGGACACCACCTACTACGACCTGACCACCCGTCGGGTCGACCGGGTGAAGATCAAGCCGGAGACCGCGACCGGGACGGTGGCGGACACCCGCTTCACCCGGGACGCGGCCGGCAACATCCTGTCGATCGCGGACACTCCAGAGGTCGGCGCGGCGGACACCCAGTGCTTCGGCTACGACGAGCTGCGGCGGATGACCACCGCGTGGACGCCGAAGTCGGGCATCGACTGCGCGGCGGACCCGAGCGTGCCCAACCTGGGCGGCCCGGCGCCGTACTGGCACGAGTGGAGCATCGACGACGTCGGCAACCGCAGCACCGAGAAGGTCCACACCGCCGCCGGCGACACCACCCGCTCCTACACGGCGCCCACCAGCGGCAAGGACGTGGTCCGTCCGCACGCCGTCACCCAGGTCGTCACCGAGGCGCCGGGCCAGTCGGCGGTCACCACGACGTACGCCTACGACGACGCCGGCAACATGACCTGCCGGCCGGTCGGCACCGCCGCCAACGCCTGCGACACCGGGGCGAACTCCCAGACGCTTAACTGGAACTCCGAGGGCAAGCTCGCCTCGGTGAGCGCGGGCGGGCAGACCGTCGAGACCAACATCTACGACGCCGACGGGGTGCGGCTGATCCGCCGCGACGCCACCGGCACCACCCTCTACCTGCCGGGACAGGAGATCCGGCGCGAGAACACCTCGGTCGTCACCGGAACCCGCTACTACAGCTTCGCCGGCAAGACCGTGGGCAACCGGACCCCGACCGGGCTGACGTGGCTCTACACCGACCACCAGGGCACCCAGCAGACGGCGATCGACGCCGGCACGCAGGCGGTCAGCGTCCGCCGGCAGACCCCGTACGGCGATCCGCGCGGCAGCCAGCCGCAGTGGACCAACAGCAAGGGCTTCGTCGGCGGCGACAAGGACCCGACGGGTCTGACCAATATCGGGGCCAGGCAGTACGACCCGGGGTTGGGGCGGTTCATCTCGGTCGACCCGATCCAGGACCTGACCGATCCGCAGCAGTGGAACGCCTACGCCTACGGCAACAACAGCCCGGTCACCTTCGCCGACCCGACCGGCCTCAAGTCCTGCTCCGACGACAACTGTCGCGACGGTGCGGACTACGAGGACATGTACGGCGAGTACCACGAGGTCGACGGCCCCAACGACGGCTGCAACGGCAAGTGCGGCGACGACGACTGGGCTGCGGCCCGGGCTGCACACGAGGCTGGCGGCGGCAACGGGGGCGGCAAGGGCGGTGGGAGAAAGGGCCCCACCGACGAGCAGATCAAGCGTGCCAAGGAAATCAAGAAGCAGAACGCCATCGACATCATCATCAAGGCCGGCGGTCAGATCCTGCTCGAGTTCTTCGGCATCAACGACATCATGGACTGCATCGGCGGTGACCTGAAGGCATGCGCCTGGTCACTCGCCGGCATGCTGCCGTGGGGCAAGGCCCTCCAGTTGGCCAACAAGGCCGGAGACCTGGTCAAGATGCTCGGCCGGGCGGGCAAGGCGTTGATGAAGTGGTCCGAGGAGTCCAAGTGGGCCGATGACGTCCTCGAACAGGCGGAGTCGTGTCTCGTCAAGCACAGCTTCGCCCCCGGCACAAGGGTCCTGATGCCTGACGGGGCGGAAAGGCCGATTGAGGAACTGAAGGAAGGCGATCAGGTTGTCGCCGCCGATCCCGAAACCGGCCGCACGGCAGCTAAGTCGGTCACCCAACTCCACCGTAACGAGGACACGGATCTGACTGACGTGCGGGTTGCTGTGGAGGGTGGGGGTGAGTCGGTCCTCCGGACTACGAATCACCATCCGTTCTGGAGTGAAGAACGGGATGAGTGGGTCTATGCGGCGGACCTACGAGTTGGTGAGAAGTTGCGTTCGGGCGACGGGCGCGAGGTTACGGTAAGGGCCGTTCGCTCCTACGTCGGAGCGAAGGTGATGCACGACCTGACTGTTGCCGAGTTGCACACCTATTTCGTCATGGTCGACGACGCGCCTGTGCTCGTGCATAACAATGGGTGTGGCCCAGGGGTTCCCTCCCACTTGGTTGGCAAGGGCGACGATCCACTCGTTCCGGAACTTGTGGCCGAGATTCAAGGGCGCTACCCGGGACATGTGCGGGCGGAAGGCATCAAGATCATAGGCGAGAACGCTGAGCCTTTGACTGACTTTGACATTGTGACAAGGAACGCCGTGATTCAGGTGAAGAGTGGAAATGCCAAGGGTGCCTTGAAGCAGGCTCTCAAGACGCAGACACTCACGAATCTCCCCGTGGTCGTGTATATTCCTCAAGCTCGAGGAAGTGTGGTCAAGGGGCTGGAGCGGGCGGGGATCATGGTCACGAGGGATAAGGAACTTCTCCTGGAAGTCATCAAGCCTTAGAGCCGCAGGTGGGGGATGGGATGCGCCCAACAATCATTTTGTTGTCCGACCCCATGGGTAGGTCGGAGCTTGAAAACCGCTTGCGGAGGGCGGGAGAGTATCACCGGAGGGAGCCGTTCGACCTCTTGATGATCGGCGAATGCTCGTTCGGTATCGATCTTTCCAACGACGTCATGTCGGAGTATGAAGAAGGGGAACTGGAAGATATAGCTGGTCGTGTAAACGAAGCCGAGGGCATCCTCGTCGAATATTCTGGCGTCGGTTGCGTGCGGCGGCTGCTCGAGGTCGTTCTTCCGCAACTCAACGGGCTTCTTGATACCAACCACGGTGAGTTCGTTTCATATCCGGAGGTGCTGTCCAGGTTTAAGAGTGAGCCCGACTGGGACTGGTCGGTTCCTTCTTCGCAGTAACACGGCGCAATCATGGTGATCCCTGCGGCAGTCGTCGCAGGGATCACCTGTTGCGTGAATTGCCGGCCGTTGGGCAGCCAGGAGTCGTTGCTTATACGTGCGGCACCGGCAGATCGAGAACTTTCTCGACGGCGCGGCGCGGGGTGGGCCAGCCCGGCTGGCCGTACCCGATGCGCATGACCATCTGCGGCGTGCCGAACCGCCCCAGCGACAGCCGCAACCGCTCCCGCGCGCTCGGCACCTCGATCGGCTGGGACAGCATCGACACCGCCAGCCCCGAATCCGTCGCGGTCAGCAGCACCCGCTGCAACGCCTGGCCGGCGACGACCTGGTCGACGGCGGTGTTGCCGGGCGAGCCGAGCACCACGACCAGCGGCTCCGGCTCGAAGTCCCGCCCCGGCGCCCGGTCCAGGCCGCCGAAGCCCCGGGAGGGCAGCAGGTCCTGCGGCTCGCCCAGCGGACCGCCGGACGCGACCGGCACCCCGTCGGGGGCGGGGGCCGAGCGCACCCACTCCTGGCGTTCGGCCACGTACGCCGGGTCGCGTTCGAGGACCCGGTGGGCGCTGCGGGCGATCTCGGCGAACGCGTTGACGGCGCTGACCCCGATCAGCAGCTCCAGCCAGCAGTGCTCGGCGCGGGCCGCCTCGGCCAGCCGCCAGCGGGCGTCGGCGGGCACCGGGTCGGGCCAGAACGGCGCCCGGTTGCTGAACCGGCGGGGGATCGCCGCGTGCAGGGCCTGCTCGGCGGGGGTGGGGCGGCGCGGCACGTCCGGGACCAGCCGGGCCACCACGTCCGGCTCCGCCGGGTAGGGGCGCAGCCGTACGGTCGCCGGGGCGCCGGCCGCGGCGAGGGAGAGCCGCAGGTTGAACAGCGCCGCGCCGCAGGCGATCCGGACGCCCCAGCCGTTCGGGTCGGTGGCCGGCAGCCGCCGGGCCGGGTCGACCAGCACCTCGATGCCGCCGTCGCGCAGCCGGAACCGCCACGGCTGGGTGTTGTGCAGCGACGGTGCCCGTACGGCGTCGGTCGCGGCGGCCCGTAGCTGCTCGACGGTGAAGCCGGTGTCCATGATTGTGCTCCTTCCCGTGGCAGTTCGTGCCGTCCCCGTCCGGTACACCTCCACGGTGCGTCAGCGGGGTGGGGCGCGGGCAGGGCCGGACGTCCCGTCCCGCCGGGCCCGACCGGCCCCGTCCCAGGTCACGGGCCTTCGGCCCGACCGGCTCCGTCGCAGGTCAGAGGGCCTTCGGCCCGGCTGGCTCCGCCCACCTGCCCACGGGCGTCCCGGTGGAGTGGGGCCGGACGACGGCGTGGACGGGCCGGTTCGGGACCTTCGGCCCGTGCGGAACCCGGTGGGTACGGGGTAGAAACGAGGGATGATCCGCGTGTTCCTGCTCGACGACCACGAGGTCGTCCGTCGTGGCCTGGCCGACCTGCTGCAGAGCAGCGGTGACATCGAGGTGGTGGGCGAGTCCGGTCTGGCCCAGGAGGCGGCCCGCCGCATCCCGGCCCTGCGGCCGGACGTGGCGATCCTCGACGCGCGGCTGCCCGACGGCAACGGCATCGACGTGTGCCGGGACGTCCGGGCCGTGGACTCGTCGATCAAGGGCCTGATCCTCACCTCGTACGAGGACGACGAGGCGCTCTTCGCGGCGATCATGGCTGGCGCCGCCGGCTACGTGCTCAAGCAGATCCGCGGCACCGACCTGGTCGACGCCGTGCGCCGGGTGGCGGCCGGCCAGTCGCTGCTCGACCCGGCGATCACCACCCGCGTGCTGGAGCGCATCCGTAGCGGCGTCGAGCAGCCCCGCGAGCTGAAGTCGCTCACCGAGCAGGAGCGGCGGATCCTGGAGTACGTGGCCGAGGGCCTCACCAACCGGGAGATCGCCGGGAAGATGTTCCTGGCCGAGAAGACGGTGAAGAACTACGTCTCCAGCGTGCTGGCCAAGCTCGGCCTGGAGCGCCGCACCCAGGCCGCCGTCCTCGCCACCCGGCTCCTCGGCAAGACCCGCTGACCGCCACCGACCGTCGCGCCCGTCGTCCTGCCCCGTCCCGTGGGGCAGCTCGACAGCGCGCGCGAGGAGCCCACACGAGCGGGCGCCGGGTCGCGGCGTCAGGCGGGCAGGGGGACGGACCAGTGGAGTTCGGTGCCGCGGGGCTCGGCCCGGCGTACCTCGAACTCGCCACCGTGTCGTTCGGCGCGCTCGCGCAGGTTGACCAGCCCGCCGCGCGCGGCGGCCGGGTCGCAGCCCACCCCGTCGTCGGTGACGGTCAGTGTCACCCTGCCGGCGTCGACGCGCACCGCCACGGTCAACCGGGTGGCCTGGGCGTGACGTACGGCGTTGGAGAGCGCCTCCCGCAGCACGGCGGTGACGTCGGGACGGACCTCGTCGGGGACGGCGCTGTCGATCGGCCCGGTCAGCTCCAGGCGGGGCCGGTAGCCGAGTGACTCGGCGGCCACCTCGACCGCCTCGCGGATCTCGGTGCGCAGCGCCGCGCTCATCGGGGTGCGCAGCTCGAAGATGGTGCGGCGGATGTCCTTGATGGTGGCGTCCAGGTCGTCGACCGCCGCGTTGATCCGCTTGGCCAGCTCCGGCCGGGTGGCCATCGGGGCGGCGCTCTGCAACTGCAGGCCCGTGGCGAAGAGCCGCTGGATGACCACGTCGTGCAGGTCCCGGGCGATCCGCTCGCGGTCCTCCAGGACCACCAGCAGCTCCCGTTCCTCCTGCCCGCGGGCCCGTTCCATGGCCAGCGCGGCCTGCCCCGCGAAGCTGCCCAACAGGGCCATGTCGTCGTCGGTGGCCACGGGCAACCGGTCGGGGCGGTGCGCGATCACCAGCACGCCGTGCAGGGTGTCGGCGGTGGCCAGCGGGGAGACCACCGCCGGTCCGGTGCTCAGCAACGCCGGCCAGGGCGCGGCGTGGGCCAGGTCCGCCACCTGGTCGTGCCGGCCCTCGGCGACGGCGGCGGCGAAGCTCGTCTCGGCCGCGGGCAGCACCGTGCCGACCAGCGCGCCGGCCTGCTCGTCCGCCCCGTCCACCACCTCGACGGTGAACTCCTCGGCGTCGGGGTCGTAGAGCAGGACCAGCGCCACCTCCGCCTCGGCGACCTCGCGGGCGCGTCGGGCCACCAGCGCCAGCGCGTCGGTGCGGCGCACCTCGCCCAGCAGCACGCCGGTGATCTCGGCGGTCGCGGCGAGCCAGCGCTCCCGCCGGTGGGCCAGCGCGTAGAGGCGGGCGTTCTCGATCGCCACGCCGGCCGCCGCGGCGAGCGCGACCACGATCTCCTCGTCGTCCTCGGTGAACTCCGCGCCGCCCTGCTTCTCGGCCAGGTAGAGGTTGCCGAAGACGTGGTCGCGGATGCGCACGGGCACGCCGAGGAAGCTGTGCATCGGCGGGTGGTGCGGCGGGAACCCGTAGGACTTCGGATGCTGGGTGATGTCGGGCATCCGCAGCGGGCGCGGATCGTCGATGAGCAGGCCGAGCACACCCCGCCCGTGGGGCAGGTCGCCGATCTTCGCGTGCAGCTCCGCGTCGATGCCGTGGGTGATGAAGTCGTGCAGCATCCGGTCCTGGCCGATCACGCCGAGCGCGCCGTAGCGGGCGCCGGCCAGCTCGCAGGCCGCCTCCACGATGCGTTGCAGGGTGCTGCGCAGATCCAGGTCGGTGCTGATGCCGACCACCGCGTCGAGCAGGGCCCGCAGCCGCTCCCGGCTGGTCACCACCTCGCCGACCCGGTCCAGCATCTCCTGGAGCAGCTCGTCGAGCCGGATCCGGGACAGCGGGCTCAGCCCCAGGGAGGGGGTCACGTGCGGTTCGTGCGGGGGGTTCGGTGCGCTGGCGGCCACCGGGCGATGGTATCTCCCGGTGGCCGTGGCCGACGGCGCGCGCTACGCGCCCCCGGAGCGGACCGCCGACGTGTCCACCACCTGCCGCACCTCGAGCCGCGGGGTGTGCGGCGGGCCGGCGTGCGCCGGGTCCGCGATCCCCAGCCGCAGCACGAGGTACGGGTAGCCGAGGCCGGCCAGCAGCCCGCGCAGCGTCTGCCGGGTGCCCGCCACCTCCACCACGCCGCTCAGCGGTACCACCGACACCCCGAGCCGGGTGGCGGTCAGCCAGGCGGCCGAGAGCGCCTCGCCGGCGCGCAGCCAGCTGTCCGGCTCGTCCTCGTCGCCGTAGAGGAGCCCGTACACGGCGGCCCGGTCGTGCCCCGGACCGACCGGCAGGGTGCCGGGGCGGCCGAAGTCCCGGGCCGGCACGGTGGTCTGCGGCGCCTCCGCGGGCAGCACCTCCGGCGGCAGGCCGGTGCCGGAGCCGCCCCGGCTGGTCCAGTACTCCAACTCCTCGCGCAGCTGCGAGTCCTCCGCCTCGACCGTCGCGGCGTGGCTGGCGACGGCGGCCAGCTCCAGGATGTTGTCGCGGTCGAGGAACTGGAGCTGGCACCCCTCGGCGGCGACCGCCGCCGCGATCCGCCCCAGGGTGGCGGTCGGCACCGGCTCGTCGCTGACCGGGCGCCGGTCCGTGTGCCGGACCTGCATGCACTGCACCAGGCGCATGGCCTCCGGGTCGGCCTCCACGCGGGCCAGCCCGGTCAGCCGGGCGAGCAGATCAGGGGCGTCCGGGTCGGGCATCCGCTCCACCACGGCCGTCCAGCCCTCCGCGGCCAGCGCCACCCGCGCGTGGTGCAGCGCCGCCCCGCAGCTGTACGCCACCAGGCGGCCCTCCGGGTCCGTGGCGGTCAGCCGGGGATCCCGGACCACGCGCAGCTCCAACGCGTCCGGCAGCACCCGCCACCGCCACGGCTGGCTGTTGTGCACGGACGGGGCGTGCCCGGCCGTCGCGGCGGCCTCCGCGAGGGCGGTGGTCAGCGGGCGGTCCCTGGCCGGCGTTTCGTGGCTCATCGTCACGACCTTTCGTTTCTCCCCATCGTGCCCCAGCCCGGCGGAGCCCCGGGCGGGCCCCTCGTTCAGCGTTCCCGGACCACGGCCACCGGGCAGTGGGCGTGGTGGATGAGCTGCTGGCTGACCGAGCCGAGCAGCATCCCCGTCAGGCCGCCGCGGCCGCGGGTGCCGACCACCACCAGGGACGCGGTGCGGCTGGCGTCGACCAGCAGGGACGCCGGGCTGCCCGCTGTCACCGCCACGTCGACCTCCACGTCGGGGAAGGACCGGCTCCAGCGGGCCAGCGGCTCGTCCAGCTCGGCCCGGTCGGCGGCCGTCGCCTCCCACGCCTCGGGCCCCGACGGCGGGCGCTGGCCGGGCCCCGGGTGCCAGGCCCGCAGCACGCGCAGCGGCAGCCCCCGGGCGGCCGCCTGCTCGTACGCGAAGCCGAGCGCCACCAGCGAGCACTCCGAGCCGTCCACGCCGACCACCACGGGCCCCGTCCGCCCGCCCGCGGCTGCCTCCTGGCGGACCACCACCACCGGGCAGTGCGCGTGGGCCGTGACCGCCACCGCCGTCGAGCCGACGAGCAGCCCGCCGAAACCGCCGTGCCCCCGCGTGCCCAGCACCAGCAGGCCGGCCCGGCTCGAACGCTCCTGGAGCACCACCGTGGGCGGCCCGTCGAACACCTCACCGGTGACGGTCAGTTCCGGGTGCGCGGCGACCGCGTCCGCCGCCGCCTTGCGTACCAGCTCCTCGACCTGCCGGCGGGCCGCCTCGTCCGGCCAGATGCCCGGGGCGATGCCGGGGCCGACCCAGCCGGCCACGGTGACCCACTCGAAGACGTACGCCAGCCGGACGGGGCGTCCGCTGCGGCCGGCCTCCTCCAGCGCCCACTCCAGCGCGACCGAGGCGTCGGAGGAGCCGTCGTAGCCGACCAGGATCTCGTTGCCGCTCATGCCTCACTCCTCAGACCGGCCTCCGTCTCGCGGACCCAGCGCCATTCTGCGACCCGAGGGTCGTCCTCGCCGTAGCGGCGGGTGTAATCCCGGCAGGACTGGCGCGCGTCGACCATGTCCTGCCGCAGGTGGGCGGCCCGGGCGGCCAGCCCCGGCACCCGGTCGATCACGTCGATGACCAGGTGGAAGCGGTCCAGGTCGTTGAGCATCACCATGTCGAACGGCGTGGTGGTGGTGCCCTCCTCCTTGTAGCCGCGCACGTGCAGGTTGTCGTGGTTGGTCCGGCGGTAGGTCAGCCGGTGGATCAGCCACGGGTAGCCGTGGTAGGCGAAGATGACCTGCCTGTCCCGCGTGAAGATCGTGTCGAACTCCTTGTCCGACAGCCCGTGCGGGTGCTCCGTCGGGGGTTGCAGGCGCATCAGGTCGACCACGTTGACCACCCGCACCTTCAGCTCCGGCAGGTGCTTGTGCAGCAGGTCGGCGGCGGCCAGCGTCTCCAGCGTCGGCACGTCGCCGGCGCAGGCGAGCACGACGTCCGGCTCCTCGCCGCCGTCGGTGCTGGCCCAGTCCCAGATGCCGATGCCCCGCCGGCAGTGCATGACCGCCTCGTCCATCGACAGCCAGTTCGGCGCGGGCTGCTTGCCGGCCACCACCACGTTGATGTAGTGCCGGCTGCGCAGGCAGTGGTCCATCGTCGAGAGCAGGGTGTTCGCGTCCGGCGGCAGGTAGACCCGTACCACCTCGGCCTTCTTGTTCATCACATGGTCGATGAAGCCCGGGTCCTGGTGGGAGAAGCCGTTGTGGTCCTGCCGCCACACGTGGCTCGACAGCAGGTAGTTCAGCGACGCCACCGGCGTGCGCCACGGGATGCCGCGGGTCACCTTCAGCCACTTGGCGTGCTGGTTGACCATCGAGTCGACGATGTGGATGAACGCCTCGTAGCTGGTGAAGATGCCGTGCCGGCCGGTGAGCAGGTAGCCCTCCAGCCAGCCCTGGCACAGGTGCTCGGAGAGGACCTCCATCACCCGCCCGTCCGGCGAGAGGTGCTCGTCGCCGGGCACCGTCCCGGCCATCCACGCCCGGTCGGTGACCTCGAACGCCGCGCCCAGCCGGTTCGAGGCGACCTCGTCCGGGCCGAAGAGGCGGAACGTCTCCGGGTTGGCGGTGATCACGTCGCGTATCCACGGGCCCAGCACGCCCGTGGCCCCGGCCACGGTCTCGCCGGGCCGCTGCACGTCGATGGCGTAGTCGCGGAAGTCCGGCAGCCTCAGGTCGCGCAGTACCAGCCCGCCGTTGGTGACCGGGTTGGCGCTCATCCGCCGGTCGCCCGTCGGGGGCAGCTCGGCCAGCTCGGCCACCGGCGCGCCGGTCGCGTCGAAGAGTTCCTCCGGGCGGTAGCTGCGTAGCCAGCGCTCCAACTCGGCCAGGTGCTCCGGGTTCTTCCGTACCTCCGCCAGGGGCACCTGGTGCGCGCGGTAGGTGCCCTCCACCCGCTTGCCGTCGACGTCCCGCGGCCCGGTCCAGCCCTTCGGCGTACGCAGGACGATCATCGGCCAGCGGGGACGCTCGACGGTGCCCCCGGAGCGGGCCCGCCGCTGGATGTCGGCGATCTCGTCCAGCGCCCGGTCCAGCGTGGCGGCGAGCGTCTGGTGCACGGTCGCCGGGTCGTCACCGGCCACCACGTACGGCTGGTAGCCGAAGCCGCGCATCATGTCCAGCAGGTCGCCCTCGGGGATCCGGTCCAGCACGGTCGGGCCGGCGATCTTGTAGCCGTTGAGATGCAGGACGGGCAGCACCGCGCCGTCGCGGGCCGGGTTGAGGAACACGTTGGACAGCCAGCTCCCCGCGAGCGGGCCGGTCTCCGCCTCCCCGTCCCCGATGACGCAGGCGACCAGCAGGTCGGGGTTGTCGAACGCCGCGCCGTAGGCGTGGCTCAACGCGTACCCCAGCTCGCCGCCCTCGTGGATCGAACCCGGCACCTCCGCCGCCACGTGGCTCGGGACGCCGCCGGGGAAGGAGAACTGGCGGAACAGCCCGGCCATGCCGGCCTCGTCGCGGCCGATGTGGTGGTACCGCTCGCTCCAGGTGCCCTCCAGCCAGGTGTTCGCGACGATCGCCGGGCCGCCGTGGCCGGGCCCGGTCACGATCATGGCCCGCAGGTCACGGGCGACGATCACCCGGTTGAGGTGGGCGTAGAGCAGGTTCAGTCCGGGGCTGGTGCCCCAGTGGCCGAGCAGCCGCGGTTTGACGTGCTCGGGCGCCAGCGGCACGCGGAGCAGCGGATTGTCCAGCAGGTAGATCTGCCCGACGGTCAGGTAGTTCGCCGCCCGCCAGTAGGCGTCCAGCCGGCGCAGCTCGTCTCGGGTCAGGGGGCTGTGCAGGTCGAGAGCGGTGTCCATACTGCATGAGCCTCTCGCGGATAGGGGAATCCTGCATCCTCGGAGCGCGGATTCGTCCGGGCCGGTCCCAGCTTCGCCGGTCGGCGTCGATGTGGATCAGGGCCGTTGGTCCCGCGCCGGGCGGGCGTTACGCCCCGTCCACCGGCCCCCCCGTCAGGCCGCGCACCACGATCACCGGCGCGGGGGAGTGGTAGAGCAACGCCTGGCTCACCGCGCCGAGCATGCCCCGCCACGGCTCGTCGCCCCGGGCGGCGACCAGCGCCACCTGCGCCGAGCGGGACTGATCGACCAGGACGGTACCGGGGTCGCCGCGGATCGTGTGGCACTCCGCCGGCACCGACGGGAACCGGCGCGCGTACCGCGCCACCAACTCGACGAGCAGGCCGGGGTCCTCCGTGCCCTCCTCCGGCTCGACGACCCGGACGGCCAGCAGTCGCGACTCCCGCCGGGCCGCGCACTCGAACGCCCACTCCAACGCGCCCCGGGAACTGGCGGAGCCGTCCACCCCGACCAGCACCGGCCCCTGCGGCGGCGGATCCCGGCGGGCCACCAGCACCGGGCATCCGGCCCGGGCGGCGAGCTGCACCGCCGGTACGTCGGCCGGCACGCAGTCGCCGCAGGCCGCCATGCCGGCGTCTCCGATGGCGAGCAGGAACGCCGACTCCGACCGGCGGACCAGGGTGGCGACGACGGCACCTTCGACGATCTCGCCGCTGACCGGCAGCGCCGGGTCGACCTCGGCGGCGATCTCGGCGGCCCTGGAGATCAGATTCTCGGCCTCGGCGCGCGGCCCCGCGATCGACGGGGCCTCCAGCGCGGCCGTCCAGTTGAACGCGTGCAGCAGGCACAGCGGGCGGCCGTGCGCGGCGGCTTCCTGCGCGGCCAGCCTGACCACCGGCAGGTTGCGCTCCGAGCCGAGCCCGACCAGCACGGCCGCCTCGGTGGCTGCGGCCATCCGGCATCACCTCCGCAGGCGTCGCGCCCGGCCCTGTCGTCGAGGCTAGTACCGGTGGTGGGGCCGCGGGGTGTGATCGGCGGTTGCTCTGCGTCGTGGCTCGCCGGCTTGGTGGCGTTGTGGCTCGCTGTGCGGTCGTGGTGGGGTGTGGGTTGCTCTGCGGTCGTGGTGTGGGTGTGGGTTGCGGTGCGTGGTGGTGGGGGTGTGGCCCGCCGTGCCCGGCTCCGGGCGGT
>NZ_JBEOVW010000031.1:0-70902 GCF_040295705.1 Micromonospora sp. NPDC002717
CCGCCTTGGCGGTGCGGAACACGTCGGCGTTCTCCAGGTACGCCGAGACGATCTTGGCGCCCTTCGGCTGCGTCTGCCGGGTCGGCGTGGTCCGCCGCGACCGGTGGGCGGGAAGGCGGGGCGCGGCGGCGAGGACGGCCTGGGCGCAGCGGTTCGCGGCGTCCCGGTGGCGGTGGGCGGCCTCCGCCACCGCCCGGCAGGCGGTCTGCCGTTCGAACTCACACATGCCCGCTTCGCGGCCGAGCGCCACGGCCCACTGCCGTTCGGGCTCCCGGAGGCCCTGGCTCAGGTGCGCCGCCGACGCCGCGTCGAGCCCGCGCCAGATGCCGCCACCCTGGAAGGACACGGGCACCACCTGACAGAACCGCTGCAACAGCGCTTGGTAGCGCTCGTGCGCCTGGGTGCCCTGCCGCAGGGCGAGCCGGGACGCCGTCCGGACCTGATCCAACTCCTGGGCGTAGCCGGACAGGGCGGCCGCGCAGGCGTCGTATGCCGTGGTCAGCGTGGCGGCGTCGTCGGGAAGTTCGGCGAGCATGACGTCGAGGACGTCGGCGTAGTCACCCCACAGACGGAGGCGGGCCCGGTCGACGGCCACCCCACGGAGCCGCTGGCCGGCCTTGCGGGACTGGTCGGCCTGCTGCCGCAGTCGATCGGCCAGCGCACGAACCTGTTCCGGTGACCCGGGCGTCGGATCGGTCCGTTGGTCGACGACCAGCCAGTTCTCCATCTGCGGCGGTCAGCCGAGCCCGCCGGCGAGGCGGTTGTCCAGGTCCTGGTATTCCCGGACAACCTCGTTGAGGAACGTCGACATGCCCTCCAGGCCGTCGATCATGTTCTGCGCGCCGGTGGACCACTGCTGGTACGAGTCCTGGAACCGCCCGGAGGCGAGCTGCGTCCGGAACTCGCTGCCCACGAGTTGGTCGATCATGGACTTGAGCGCCTGGAGTCGCTGGGTCATCTCCACCTGCCCGGACCTCAGCTGCGACGCCGCCCGCTGCAGCCCGTCGTAGCCGACATTCACATCCGTCATGTGTCGCTCCTTCTGCTGGTGTGGTCGGGAATCGCCTGGCGGTTCAGCATCTCGTCGAGCGAGACCTGCCCGTCGGCGGCCCGGTCGAGCCACCGCGCCAGGCGTCGCAGCGACTCGTCCAGGTCGTGGTGGGACCGTGCCGCGGCATCGGCGAAGCGCTGCAACGACTCCGCCACCGCGTCGGATCCGGCGAACCCCGGGGCGTCGGGTCGTTGCCAGGTGGCCGCCGCCTCGGACCGGACGGCGTCCAGGCCCCTGGACAGCTGACGCATCCCCTCCGGATCCAGGCTGAAGCGTTCCGCCATCGGTCCTGCCGCCTCCTGACATCCGTCGCCGACCGGCTGTCACCCGGCACCGCCCGATGGTGCCGGATCGGCTGGTGACGCCGGTGCCCCGGCCGTGCTGGGGGCGTTGCCGCCAGGGCCGTCCCGGTACTGTCCACAGTGACTCTACGGGCTGTCGGCAAGGAGTGGGCGTGCAGGATTCCCGGTCGTCTCAGCGGCTGGTGGCGGGGCGGTACCGGCTCGCCGAGGTGCTCGGCCGCGGGGGGATGGGAGTGGTCTGGCGCGCGACCGACGAGCTGATCGGCCGGGCGGTCGCGGTGAAGGAGATACGTGCCGACCCGGCCCTGCCGGCCGAGGAGCGCGCGCTGTTCGGGCAGCGGGCACTGCGCGAGGCGCGGACGGCGGGGCGGATCAGTCACCCGGCCGTGGCCGCCGTCCACGACGTGGTGCCCGCCAACGCCGACGACGAGGCGGTCTACATCGTGTCGGAGCTGGTGGAGGCGCCGAGTCTCGCCGACGTCCTGGAGCATGCCGGGGCGCTGCCGCCGGCCCGGGTGACCACGATGGCCGTGCGGATCCTCGACGCGCTGGCGGCGGCGCACTCGTCCGGTGTCGTCCACCGGGACATCAAGCCCGGCAACATCATGGTGCTGGACGGCGACTACGTGAAGCTCGTCGACTTCGGCATCGCCCAGGCCGACGAGGACAGTCGGCTGACCCGCAACGGCGTGATGGGCTCCACCGGCTATCTCGCGCCGGAGCTGTTCCACAGTGCCGAGCCGACCCCGGCGACGGATCTGTGGTCGGTCGGCGTGACTCTGGTGCAGGCGGTCAACGGCGAGGCTCCGTTCGACCGCGCCTCCACCGCGGCGACGATCCGCGCGGTCCTCCACGACGACCTGCCGGCCGTACGTTGTGATCCGCCGCTGGCCACCGTGATCGCCGGACTGCTCGCCCGGGACCCGGACCGACGGATGACGCTGGAGCAGGCCCGCACGCTGCTCGCCGGCGCCGATGCCGGCGCTGACGCCGCGTCCGTCCGGCCGGCCGGCAGCGGAACCGGCGGGCCCATGGCCGGGGCCGCCGACTGGGAGCAGCAGCCCACCACCCTGCACGGGAGGACCGCCCCCGGGGCAGAGCCACGCGGGCCGGTCCGGCTCGCGCCGCCCGACCCGGACGCCGCCTTCCAGGTGTCGCCGCCGCAGTCGATCCGCCGCGCCAACCTGCTGGCTCTCGTGGTCCTGCTGGCACTGTCCGGATGGGCAGGCTGGATCCTGCTGCACGAAACGCTGAGCATGCCGCTGATCACCGTCATCGTGGCGGTGGCGGCCGCGTGGGCCGTCGGAGCGAGCAGTGTGCACTTCCCGTGGCAGGGCCGGCTGAAGATCACCGAGGAGGCGCTGGTACTCCAGGGCACAGCGGCCCTGACGGCGCAGGGGCGGTCCGATGTCGTCCTGCGCTGGGGCGACGTGAGCGAGCTGATCGTGGCCCCCGCCACGGCAGGGTCCGTGGATCGAACGAGGATCACCGTCGGCTTCGCCACCAAGGCCGCGGCCGCCCCGCTCTCCGTGCCGCCGTTCAAGGGCTACCTGCGGCAGCGGGTCAACGACGGTCCGATCTGGGTCGTGGGGGACGTCGTCGCCGACCCCGAGGAGATGGCGGAGACGGTCGAGGCCGCCGTCCCGGACCACGTCACCGTCGCGGACGAGACGGGCAGCGCCGCCGGCCGGCCCCCGGCGGCCAACCGTCACGTCAACCCGCGCCGGGGTGGCCTGGTCCTGTGGATCCTGCTCGTCCTGGGCCTGATCGGGGGAACCTACTACTACCGTGACCAGGCCCGGGACCTGGTCACCCTCACCGAGGACGCGACGTCGGTGGTGGCGTACGGGCCGGACGGCACTCTGCTCGGCAGCGCCGCCGAGGACACGATCACCGTGTGGAACGTGGCCACCGGGCATGCCGTCGCCATCCTGTCCGGCCACGGCGACGAGGTCACCTCGTTGACCTTCAGCCCGGACGGGAAGTTGCTGCTCAGCGGCGACGACGGTGGGGCCGTCAAGCTGTGGGACGTCAGCACCCAGCGCAACACGGCCACCCTCGCCGTCGACGACAGCGAATTTCGGATCGTCTCGGCGCGTTTCAGTCCCGACGGCACCGCGTTCGCCGTCGCCGACTATGCCGGGAACGTCGCGCTGTGGCGGCTGGCCAACCTGGGCAGGCCAGTTCCGGTCGATGCCGAGGGCATCGACGTCGGCGTCATCCGGTTCAGCGCGGACAGCCGGATCCTGCTCGGCGTCGACGAGGAGAAAGGCGTCCGGCGTTTCTGGCAGACGACCAGCGGCGCCAGCGTCCGCCCTTCCGGCACCTTCGGTCCCATGGCGACCGTGCGGCCCGACAACTCCGTTCTCATCCGGGATGCGGGCTCCGACCGGATCCTGACCACCCTGCGCGGCAACACCAACAGCGTCACCGCCACCGCCTTCGGCCCCGGGGACCTGTTCGCCACGCGCAGCTGGGACGACATCCGGGTGTGGCGGACGACGACCGGGCGCACGGTGCGGGTCCTGGGAACCAACCTCTTCCGGCTCAGCGGTCCCGACTGCGATTCGCTGGCGCTGAGCCCCGACGGCGAGACCCTCGCGTGCGGGGGCGACGACGGGCTCCGGCTGTGGGCGTTCGGGGCAGAGCGGTGACGATGATCCTCCGGGTGACGGTTCGGGACGCCGGGACGGGGCTCTGCACGGACGCCGAGGTGATCGCGGAGCCGGACACGAACGTGGGTGCCCTGCTCTCGGCACTGCCGGTGCCTGTCGACGGCCGACCGTGCTTCGTCGGCGCCGTCCGACTGGACGGCCGCTCGACGGTGGCCGACAGTCCGCTGGTGCCGGGTGCGGTCATCAGCGTGGGCGGGCCCGGTCCCGCCGGTCGCCCGGTCGGCTCCGGCGCCGGCGGCGTGCTGGAGGTGGTGGGCGGCCCGGACGCCGGCCTCGCCGTGGCGCTGCCCCCGGGCCGGCACTCGCTCGCCCGGAGCTCCCGGGCTTCGGTGCCGCTGCGCGATTCCGACGTGTCCCGGCGCGGCCACGCCGAGGTGGTCGTCCACGCCGACGGCACCGCCGAGGTCGTCGACAGCGGTTCCAGCAACGGCACCTTCGTCGACGGGGCGCGGATCGCCGGGCGGACGAGGCTGACCCCGCGCGCCGTGCTGCGGGTCGGAGCCGACGAGCTGCGGTGGAGCCCCGCCAGGGCCGGTGCCCTGCGGGTGGTGCGCGCCCCGGACGGGCGACTCGACTTCGACCGGGCCTTCGACCCGGCCCCGGTCGTGCCGAGTGTCGAGGTGACCCTGCCGGTCCACCAGCCCGCGATGCGGGGTACCGCCACGATGGCCCTGCTCGGCGCGGGGGTGGCCGTGGTGGCGGCGCTCGTCACGCAGCAACCGATGCTGTGGCTGGGCGCGGCCGCGGCCGTCATCGGGTACCTGGTGATGAGCTCGCAGGAGGAGAAGCAGGGCCAGGAGCGGGAGAAGGCCTTCACCGACGCGAAGCAGGCCGTCCAGGACAAGATCACGTTCCAGGTGCGGGAGGAACAGAGGATCCGTCACCTGCTCGCCCCCGGGCCGAGCCGGATCGCCGAGACGGCTACGGGGGAGCGTGCCGACCTGTGGACGCGGCGATCGGATTCGCCGCACGGCCTGACCCTGCGCGTCGGCACCGCCGACCAGCCGGCCTCCGTGACGGTACGCGGGGAGCCCTGGCCCGGCTTCGAGCCCCCGACGGTGCGGGCCGTGCCGGTGACCGTCGACCTGCGGGTCACCGGTGTGCTCGGCGTCGTCGGGGCCGACCAGCCCGTGGCCGACATGCTGCGGTGGCTGCTGATCCAACTGGCCACCCTGCGCGGTCCCGACGACCTGCGCCTGGTCGTGATCACCGCACGGGACTCCGACGGGCTGGGCTGGACGCGATGGTTGCCGCACGTCGACGCCGGGGCGGGGGAGGCCGTGCCGTGCTGGATCGGCAACACCGCGCAGACGCGTGCCGCCCGGGTGGGGGAGCTGCGCCGTCTCGTCGCCGCCCGACGCGCCGACCGGGTCGCCGCGCCCGGCGGTCAGGTCGGCACGGAGGTCGTCGTCGTCCTGGACGGCGCTCTCGCCCTGCGGGAGCTGCCCGGCATGGACGTGGTCCTGCGCGACGGTCCGGCGGTCGGCGTGTACGTGATCTGCGCCGACCGGCACAGCATGAACGAGTGCCGGGGCCTGTGCGAGGTGGGCGAGCGCTCGGTGAAAGTCACCCGCAGTCCGGACGACCCGCCCGTCACCGGCCGGCCGGACGCCCTCGACGACGCGACAGCCGACCGGCTGGCCCGCTCGTTGGCGCCGATGCGTGACCGGGCCACCCTCGCCGCCGCGCAGCACGCCGTCCCGGGCCGGGTCCGCCTGCTCGACCTGCTGGGCCTGGACGTGCCGACGGGCGACGACGTGCTCGCGCTCTGGGGCGACGGTCGAGGGCCACGCACCCGGGTGGTGCTCGGCGCGGACGCCGGCGGGCCGGTGCACGTCGACCTGGCTGAGCAGGGCCCGCACACGATCCTCGGTGGCGCCACCGGCGCCGGCAAGAGCGTCCTGCTGCAGACCCTGGTCACGGCCCTGCTGCTGACCAACCGGCCGGACGAGCTCAACATGGTGCTGGTGGACTTCAAGGGCGGCAGCGCCTTCCTGCCCTTCGAGCGCTGTCCCCACGTGGTCGCGCTCATCCGTTCCACCGGGGAGACCGTCGCCGACGTCTTCGACGACGCGGCCGCGGCGCGGGTGCTGGCGTCGATACGCGCGGAGGTGAGCCGGCGCGAGTCCCTGCTGGCCCGCTACGAGGGGGAGATCGACCGCTACTGGGAGAAACGTCACGCACAGGCGCAACTGCCGCCGTTGCCCAGACTCGTCATGATCTTCGACGAGTTCGCGCGGGTGCTCGACGCCGCTCCGGACTTCGTCCGGGAACTGGTGAACGTCGCCGCCAAGGGACGGTCCCTGGGCATGCACCTCGTGCTGGCCACCCAGTCGTTGCAGGGCAAGCTCTCGCCGGAACTGAAGAACAACGTCTCGCTGCGGATCAGCCTGCGCCAGAACGAGGCCGCCGACAGCACGGAGGTGCTCGGCGTGCCGGACGCCGCCGCGATCCCCGGTGCACTCCGTGGACGCGCGATGATCTTCTGCACCACGGCCGAGACCCGGGTGCCGCAGGAGTTCCAGTCCGGCTACCTCGGCGACCCACCGCGCTCCGGCGTCGTCGTGGCCTCCGTCCGTGCCCTCGAACGGGGCGACCTGGGCGTGCCGCGCGCCGTCGAGAGCACCCGCCCCGGGGACGCCGCGACCGACCAGGACCTGGCGATCGCCGCCGTCGAGGAGGCCGCCCGCACAGCCGGGCTGTCCGCTCCGTTCCGGCCGCTGCTGCCCCCGCTGCCCGCGACCCTGACCCTCGACGACCTGCCCCGCCGGCAGACCGCCGCCCCGCCGGCCACCGCCGTACCGCTCGGCCTGGCGGACGAACCCGGGCTGCAGGCGCAGCCGGCGGAGTTCCTCGACCTCGCCGCCGCCGACCGGCTGATGGTCGCCGGTG
Source organism: Micromonospora sp. NPDC002717 (assembly GCF_040295705.1). NCBI lineage: Bacteria > Bacillati > Actinomycetota > Actinomycetes > Micromonosporales > Micromonosporaceae > Micromonospora > Micromonospora sp. NPDC002717. Next base: position 6,921 of record NZ_JBEOVW010000031.1, read on the forward strand.
GTCCCCAGTCGGGCCGTACGACGTTCGCCCGGACCCTGGTGACGAGCCTCGTCACCCGATTCGCACCCGACCGGGCGCACCTCTACCTCATCGAGCGCCGACCTGGCGGGCTCGCCGACTTCGCCGACCTGCCGCACTGCGGCGGAGTGTTCACCCCGGCGGATGCCGACCGGATCCGCCGCCTGATCATCTGGCTCGACCAGGAGACCAGGCGGCGCGCGGCCCACGGGCCCGGCCCGGACGACAGTCCACGTCCCCACGTCGTGGTCGTCGTCGACGGCTGGGAGCACTTCGAGGACCACGGCGACCCCGACTTCGTGGAGACCCCGCTGCTCGCCACGCTCCGCGGCGTCGTCACCGCGGGAGCCCCCCTCGGTGTGCACGTCATCCCCCTCGGCGGCCAGGACATGCTCAACCACAAGCTGCCGAGCCTGTACAACCGGCGGCTGCTCCTGCCGTTCCCGAAGGAGGACACCCGGCGCGCGCAGCTGAGCTCCGCGATGGCCAGTCCACCCCCGCTGCCCGGCCGCGCCGTCGACGCCGGCAGCGGCCGTCACGTCCAGGTCTGTCAGCCCACGCCGTCCGCCGCGCGTCTCGTGGCCGAAGCCGGTGCTGTCGCCCGGGACGTCGACCCCGCCCGGCTGCCCCGACGGTTCCCCGCGCTGCCCACCCGGATCACCCTCGACGAGTTGGCCCCGCCCGACGCATCCCCGAGCGCCACCTGGATTCCCCTCGGTGTCGGCGGGGCCGACAACACCACCGTCGGCGTCGACCTCTTCGAGGCCGGGCCCCACCTGCTCATGGTCTCGGGGCCGCCGGGGGCCGGTCGCACCACCGCCGCCGCCACCGTTGCCCACGGCCTCCGCCGACGGGGTGTCGGCGTGCTCGCGGTCGCGTCGTCCCGGTCGCCGCTACCGCGACTGGTTCCGGACGATCCGCGGGTACGGGTGCTCACCGGAACGGCCATCGCGGACACCGACCTGCGGGCCGCCGCCGCGGCCTTCGCCGACACCCCCTTCGCCGTGATCGTCGACGACGCCGACCAGGTCTCGGTGCTCCCGACCGAGCAGGGGTTCGCCAGCGCGCCCACCCTGCTGGAGGAGATCGCCCAGCCGGCTGCCCGCGGTGGTCGCGCCCTCGTCCTGACCGGAGACGCCGCACCCGTGCTCACCGGCTTTCCCAGCCCGCTCGCCCGGCTGATCAACACGGTCATGAACACGGGCACCCGCCTGCTGCTCACCCCCGAGAACCGCGCGACGGCGCTCGCGCACAACGTGGCTCTCGAACCGGACCAGTACTTCACCGATCCACCCGGGCGGGGCTACCTGTCGACCGGCCGGTCGCCGGCTCTGCTGCACCTGGCCGTGCCCGCGGCGGACCAGGCCCGGTAGCGGCGGTCGGCAGCGCCACGACCTCGGTCGCCCGGTCCGCGCCACCCGGCCCCGTGACGGGCAGGGGCGGGGGTGGACGGGCTGCCGCCCGTCACCCCCGCCCCTGTTCAGCGGGTCACGCCGCGCGGCACGAGGCGAGCACGCCGACCACGCCGACGCCCGGGTCGCGCAGCGGCAGCCGGGTCGACGCCGCCGGGCACCGCGGCACGGTGAGGTCGTAGACGCCCCGCCCGAACGTCGCCGCGGTGAGCTGCCGGGTCGGCTCGTGGTAGCGCAGGTACATCACGGCCGCCGCCGGCAGTTCCCCGCCGAGGGAGGCCCACTCGCCGCCGTTCCACGCCGACACGAACACCCCGACGTCGGTGCCGACCAGCAACAGGCCGTCGGCGGTCGGCACCACGGAGTTGACCGGCGCGTCGGGCAGCCCCCCGCCGATGTCCGTCCAGGTGCGGCCGCCGTCGCGCGTCATCATGACGTGCGCGCGGTCGCTGCCGGAGCGGAACGCGGAGAACGTGGCGTAGGCGATGTTCGCGTCCGTGGGGTGCGCCGCCACCCGGGTCACCCACGTGCCGGGCAGTTGCGCGGGGTCGACCTGGGTCCAGGTGCCCCCGAGGTCGTCGGTCCACCACAGCCTGCCGTCGTCCGTGCCGACGTAGAGCTTGTCGCCGTCGGTGGGAGCCGCCGCGATCGTGGTGATCGTGCCCCACGGGTAGCCCGACGGGTCGTTCGGCCCGCCGCCGGTGAGGTCCGGGCTGATCGCCGTCCAGGTGCGGCCGTTGTCCGTCGACCGGTTGACGACGTTGCCCGCGTAGTACATGACGTCCGGGTCGCTCGGGTCGAACTGCAGCGGGGTGAGCCAGTTGCGGCGGTCCGAGGTCGTCTGGCCGGGGCCGATGGACTGGCGCGGCGCGGCGCCGGCGTTCTCCGAGCGGTAGCAGGAGCCGTACTGGCTGCAGCCGAAGACGATGTTCGGGTTCTCCGGGTGGATGATCACCTGGAGACCGTCGCCGCAGCCGATGGCGTTCCACGGGCCGCCCACGCCGTTGTAGCCACGGTTGCAGCCGTTGTCCTGGGCGCCGCCGACCTTCAGCGCCGGGTCGGTCTGCGCGACGTCCACGGTGTAGAACTGGGTGTACGGTTCGTACGTGGACTTGACCCAGCCGCTCACCCCGTTGTTGTCGGAGCGGTAGAAGCCGCCGTCGTTGCCGAGGTAGGCCCGGCCCGGCACCTTGGGATCCCAGCGCAGCACGTGCTGGTCGGCGTGCATGCCGCCGACGTTGCCGAAGCTCTGCCCACCGTCGGTGGAGCGGCGCAGGTTGACCCCGGTGAGGAACACGTGGTCGGAGTCGGCCGGGTCGACGAACAGCTTGCCGAACCACCAGCTGAAGGTGGACTGGGACGCCTGGTTGGCGTTGACCGGGGTCTGCGTCCAGGTGTCGCCGCCGTCGTCGGAGCGGTAGAAGGCGCGGAACGGGCCGAGGGCGGTGCCGACGTACGCGTACAACCGGTCCGGGTCGCTCGGGGCGAGGGCGAGACCCCAGCGGCCCTGGTCGGCGTCGGTCGGCAGCCCGGTGGTCATCCGCTCCCACGTCCGTCCGCCGTCGTCGGAGCGCCACAGGCTGGAGCCGGGCCCGCCGTAGGTGCGCTGGTGCGGCTCGCGCAGGTGGTCCCACATCGCCGCGTACACCCGGTTCGGGTTCTCGGGGTCGATGACGACCTCGGTGGCGCCGGTGGTGGCGTTCGGCGGGGCGAGGGCCTGCCGCCAGGTGTCGCCGCCGTCCTCGGAGAGGTAGACGCCCCGCTCGCCGCCCGGCACGAACAGGTTGCCGGCGGCCGCGGCGAAGATCCGGTCCTGGTTGCCCGGGTCGATGGCGAACCGGGCGATGGCGTGGCTGTTCTCCAGGCCGACGCGCTGCCACGTCCGGCCCCGGTCCCGCGACCGGTAGACGCCGTCGCCGCCGAAGGTGATCGAGCCGCCGCCCGGCTGCGCCTCGCCCGTGCCGGCGAAGAGCACACCGTCGGTGGTCATCGCGACCGCGCCCATGCTCTGCATCCCGCCGTCCGGCCAGGCCGGCTCGAAGGTGGCGCCCGCGTCGGCGGAGCGCCAGACGCCGCCGGAGGCGGCGGCGATGAAGATCTGGTTGGCGACCTGCGGATCGACGGCGATGTCGACCACCCGGCCGCCGATGTTGCTCGGGCCGAAGAAGCGCCACTGCTCCCCGGCGAGGTCGCGGTAGGCGCTGCGGGTGCGGGCGGCGAGCTGGTTCGCCTCGCCGCGGGCCTTCGCGTACTTGGCGACGGACAGGTCTGTGCTGCCGTCGCTGAGCCGCTGGGCGGTCATCCACTCGGCGGGCAGCTCCATCGGCCCGGTGGGGCTGCTGGTGGCCAGCGACTCCTCGCCGCGGGCCGACGGTATCGAGGTCGTCAACGCGGCCGCCGTCAGCAGCGCCAGGGCTGCTGCCACCGGCAGGACGCGTCTACCTCGGACGAGGGTGGGACTCATGCGGATCTCCCGTCCGTGTGCAGGTGCGACCGAGATCCGGTCGTGCGTCGCACGGTAGACAGCACGGTGACCGGCGTCACCCGGCAACTGTTGGGATTCCGGTCGTCGGGTTAGGACACCTGTCGAGCGCCGTCACTATCCGCGCTGGAACTCCGGCAGTCCCGCGTCCTCCGAGTCCGGCCCCACCACCGCGGTCAGCGTGGTGCCGTCGGCGCAGAGCGCGCCGGCCCGCAGGTACATCCGCCGCTGCTGCGCCCGCGTCAGCACCTCGGCCTCGAAGACCTCGTCCTCGACGCGCAGCAGCTCGACGTCGGTGCGGCCCTCGTAGTGGGCACGTACGTCCAGCGGGGTCATCCGGACGGTGGCCTCGACCGTCGTCAGGGCCCCCTGCTCCACCACCGAGGTGACCCGTGCGCCGTCGGGCAGTACCAGGCCGGTGACCCGGGCGTCGACCTCCGGCTCGGTGTCCAACGGCACCCGGTCGCAACTGGGCAGGTTCGCCAGCATCCCGGGGCCCCGCCCCGTCGCCTGCGGGGCGTCCGTCCCGCCGCAGGCGACGAGCAGCGGGATCGTGGCGGCGACCGCGAACACCCGGAGTCTCACCGCAGCAGGATGCCACCTCATCGCAGCACCCGCCAGCGGCGCACCATCAGCAGCAGGGCGGTGATGATGACCGCCGTGAGCGCCATCAGCGCCGTCGAGATGAGCGCGCCGTACGCGAAGCCGGAGAACTCGAAGGCCTGGTCGAAGATGTAGACGGGCAGGTAGAGCGTGGCGTTGGCGGGCCGGCCGTCGGTGAGCACGTACGCCGGGACGAAGTTCACCTGGAGGGTGAGGATTGTGTCGCGGACCGCCAGCAGCACCAGCACGGGAGCCAGCAGCGGCAGCGTGAGCCGGCGTAGCTGGCCGAACGGGCCGCAGCCCTCCAGCGCCGCCGCCTCGTAGAGCCGGCCGTCGAGCATCCGGCGGGCGGCGAGGACGACGACGAAGCCCTCGCCGATCGGGAACGCCAGCATCAGCACGACCGCCACGCGGGCGGTGGTCGGGTCCGACAGCCAGGTGAAGCCGGGATGGCCGAACAGCCCGAGCACCTGGTTGAGCGGGCCGTAGAGCGGGTTGAGCACCCACAGGAACAGCACGGCCAGCGCGACGTCGGGAACGACCGTCGGCAGGTAGACCGCGACCCGGAACCACCGCCCGCCCGGCCGGGGCGCGGCGAGCAGCAGCCCGAGCCCCACCGCGGCGAGCAGCCGGACCGGCACGGCCAGCGCCACGTGCGTCAGGGACGCCCGCACGCTGTCGAGCAGGAAACCGTCGGCCAGCATCCGGCGTACGTTGGCCAGGCCCACGAACTGCGGGTCCCGGGTCAGCCCGGTGTGGTCGGTGAACGCGTACCCGACGTTGAGCAGCGCGGGCAGGGCGACCAGCAGCGCGACCGCCACGGCGTACGGGGCGAGGAACACCCAGGCGGTGAGCTGCCGGCCGCCCCGGATCGCCTTCACCGGCGTCGCCCGGTGGCGGTGTCGAAGCGGTGGACACGCTCCGGGTCGGGGCGCAGCCGCACCGGGTCGCCCGGCCGTACGCCCGGCCGCGGGCCGGTCCGCACGACGAGGCGGGTGCCGTCGGGGCACCGGGTCAGCAGGACGGCCTCGCTGCCGAGCGCCTCCACCGCCTCGACGGTCGCCTCGACCGGGCCCTCGGCGTCGAGCGCCAGGTCCTCCGGCCGTACGCCGAGGGTCACGTCGGGCCGGCCGCCCAGCGTGCCGCCGCCGGGCACCAGGTTCATCGGCGGGCTGCCGAGGAAGCCGGCCACGAAGGTGTCGGCGGGCTCGTCGTAGACCTGCTGCGGCAGCCCGACCTGCCGGATCCGGCCGCCGTCGAGGACGACCACCCGGTCGCCGAGGGTCATCGCCTCGGCCTGGTCGTGCGTGACGTGGACGGTGGTGGTGCCGAGTTCACGGTGCAGGGCGAGCAGGTCGGCCCGGGTGGCGAAGCGTAACGGCGCGTCCAGGCTGGCCAGCGGCTCGTCGAGCAGGTAGACGCTGGGCTCGCGCAGCAGGGCGCGGGCCAGGGCGACGCGCTGGCGCTGCCCGCCGGACATCTCGTCGGGGTGCCGGTCGAGCAGGTCGGCGATCCCCAGCCGCTCGGCGGCGGCGTGGGCCCGCCGGTCGGCCTCGGCGCGGGGGACCCGGCGCACCCGCAGGCCGAACGTCAGGTTGCCCAGCGTGGTGAGGTGTGGGTAGAGGGCGTAGTCCTGGAAGACCATCGCCACGGCCCGCCGGTGCGGCGGCACCCGGGCCACGTCCTGGCCGTCCACGAGGACCCGGCCGTGGTCGGGGGTGTCCAGTCCGGCGATCAGCCGCAGGACGGTGGACTTCCCGGAGCCCGACGGCCCGACCAGGGTGATCATCTCGCCGGCCCGCACGTCCAGGTCGATCCCGTCGACGGCGGTCGTCCGCCCGTACGCCTTGGTCAGCGACTCCAGCCGGATCGCCCCGCGTCCGGTCACCCGCCCGCTCCCGTCGGCAGGGCGAACAACGGCCGGCTCTGCTCCTCCAGCCGGCGCAGCCCCTCCTCGCGCCCGACCCGGCCGTAGAACACCTCCGCCAGCAGCGTGCCCGCCTCGCGTTCCACCCGGGACCAGGTGGCGGTGCGCGGCGTGGTGCGCAGGTGCGGCGCGGCGTCGAGGTAGACCCGCGACGACCGCGGCGGCGCGGCCGGGTCGAGGAACGCCGGGGAGTTGGCGACGTCGAGCCGGGACGGCACGGTGCGGCCGGACTCGGCGAGGATCCGCTGGCCGGCCGGGCCCATCGCGAACTCGATGAACCGCCAGGCGTCGCCGTGGTCGGGCAGGCCGGCGCCCATGCAGTAGGCGTCGCTGTGCAGGATCGACGCGGGTACGCCGCCCGGCGCGACCGGCAGCGGCGCCACGTCCCAGGTGAAGCCGTCGATGGTGCGCAGCGTGGGCACGGCCACCCGGCTGTTGAGGTACATGCCCAGGGTGCCGCGCAGGAACCGGGCCTCGCTCGACTCGCTCTGCTCCTCGGCGTCCGGCGGCACGACGTGGTGCCTGAGTTGCAGGTCGAGGAACCAGTCGACGGCCCTGCGGGTGGCCGGGTCCCGGGTGAGGGTCAGGGCGGTGGGGCGGGCCGGGTCGTCGACCAGCTCGCCGCGGTTGGACCAGACGAACGGCGCGAGCCGGGGCACGGACGGCTCCACGCCCACCCCGTAGCGGCCGTCGCGGGTCAGCGCGCGGGCGGCGGCCAGGAAGTCGTCCCAGGACCAGCCGGCCTTCGGCAGCGGCACGCCGGCGGCGGCGAAGAGGTCGGCGTTGTAGTAGACGACCAGGGAGGAGAGGTTCTGCGGCAGGCAGGTCAGGGCCTTGCCGTCGAAGCGGAAGGCGTCCAGGGCCTGCGGGCTGAAGTCGCTCTCCTTGAGCACGGTGCTGCGCTCCAGGTAGGACTGCGCCGGCTCGATCGCCCCCTGCGCGGCGAACTGCCCGTAGCGGCGGTAGTTGAGCAGGAACACGTCCGGCGGCTTGCCCCCGGCGAACGAGGTGGTCAGCCGGGCCATCAGCTCGTCCTGGCTGGCGACGGGGGAGAGGTTGACGTCGACGTCGCGGTGGGCCTCCTCGAACGCGGCCACCATCGTGCGGTAGCCGGCGACCTCCTCGGCGTCGCCGAACAGCACGACGGTGATGCCCGACGCGTCGTCGGCGCGGTCACCGCCGCCGCAGCCCGCGGCGTAGCCGGCCAGCAGGGCGGCCATGACCAGGCCGATCCACCGTCGTGCCCGGGTGTTCGTCACCGGCGTCCTCCAGATCTCAGTGCGGCCAGGGGGTCGTCGTGCAGCAGGATCCGCTGGGCCAGCAGGAACACCAGCACGCACGGGACGGTCGCGACCACGCAGCCGGCCATCAGCAGCGGCCAGTCCGTGGGGTTCAACAGCCGCAGGAACTGCAGGCCGAGCGGATAGGTGTAGCGGTCGCCGCTGTGCAGGTACAACAGCGGGTCGATGAAGTTGGCCCAGTGGAACGTGAAGGCCAGCACGGCCACCGCGAGGGTCGCCGGGCGTACCTGGGGCATCGCGACGCGGCGCCAGACCGTCAGCCACCCGGCGCCCTCCAGGCGGGCAGCCTGGAGTTGGGTCTCCGGCACCCCGCCGAAGCTCCAGGCGTAGAGCAGCACCAGGAACGGGCTGCCGGCCAGCACCGCCGGGGCCAGCAGCGGGACGTACGTGTCGACCACGCCGGCCAGGCGGAACAGCTCGAAGCGGGTCGCCCACACGGCCGTTGCCGGGACGAGCAGCACCGCCAGCAGGCCGAGGACCGCCCGCCGACGGGCCGTCGGCGCGAGCAGCCGCAGCCCGAAACCGGTCAGCGACGCCACGGCGACGGTCAACGGCACGGCGAGCGCGACGACCAGCGCCGAGTTCGCCAGGTAGCGGAACAGCGGGATCAGCTCGGGCAGCCGGGCGTAGGCGGCCACCGTCGGCTCGGGCGGGAGGAGTTCGAGGGTACGCGGCGGGGGCAGGCCGGCGGGGCGCAGCGAGCCGACCACCATGAACCACAGCGGGGCGGCGAACAGCGCCGCGAACAGGGCCGGTACCACGAAACGCCCGATGATCCGCGGGATCGTGGCGCGACCCGACAACCGCACGTCGCCGAACCTATGGCCGGCGCGCCGTCCGGTCATCGGGCACCTGTTGGAATCGCGTGCCGCCGCCTCCTACGCCTGTCGTACGCCGACGGCGGGCGGCGGGGGCCGGGGTGCCTGCGACAGACGTAGGAGCCGGGGGCGCGCACCTGCCACACGTGTCCGATGACCGGCCGCGTGCCCATTCGTACGCTTCGATCACACTGCCGGCCCGGCGACCTCCTGGACCTCCCGCCGGAGCGCGGCGGACCGACGGCGGGTGCCGGAACGGGAGGAGCGCGATGCGAACCACGAGAACCTGGTGGCGGGCGGCGGTGGTGGTCGTGGCGACCGTGGCCGTCGGCCTGCCGGCGGCCACCGCGACGGCGCGGCCCGCCGCGGAGAGCCTCGGGCCGGTCGTCGAGGGCGGGGTCACCCAGCCGGTGTTCGGCTACGGCGACGCGATCCGCGAGCGGGTCTTCGTCACCTCCGACGTCGACACCGACGCCGACGGCGCGCGCGACGTCGTCGCGATGGACATCATCCGGCCCCGGGCCGGCGACGGGCTGCGCGTGCCGGTGGTGATGGACGCCAGCCCCTACTACTCGACGGTGTGCCGGGGCAACGAGGGGGAGTGCAAGGCCGACCTCGACGGCGACGGCCTCAACGACCGCTGGCCGCTGTACTACGACAACTACTTCGTCCCGCGCGGGTACGCGGTGGTGCTGCTGGACATGATCGGCACCAACAACTCGACCGGCTGCCCGGTCACCGGCGGCCGCGCCGACAACGTCAGCGCGCCGACGGCGATCGACTGGCTCAACGGCCGTCGCCCCGGCCGGGACGCCGCCGGCCGCGCCGTCGTCGCCGACTGGCACAACGGTCGGACGGGCATGATCGGCAAGTCGTACGACGGCACGCTGGCCAACGCGGCCGCGGCCAGCGGGGTGGACGGCCTGGCCACCATCGTGCCGATCTCGGCCATCTCCAGCTGGTACGACTACTCGCGCAGCAACGGCCTGGTCACCCGGGCCAACAACTACTCGGGCAGCCTCGCCAACACCGTCACCGACCCCGACCGCAGGGCGCACTGCGCGCCGGTGCGGGACCGGCTCGGCGACGGCGTCGACGACGTCACGGGCGACTACAACGACTTCTGGGCCGAGCGGGACTACGTGCCGCACGCCGGCCAGGTGCGCGCCAGCGTCTTCGTCGTGCACGGCCTCAACGACAACAACGTCCGGCCGGACCACTTCAGCACCTGGTGGAACGCCCTGGCGGCGCACGACGTCCCCCGCAAGCTCTGGCTGACCGGCACCGGCCACGTCGACCCGTTCGACTTCCGTCGCGCCAGGTGGGTGGACACGCTGCACCGGTGGTTCGACTACTGGCTGTACGGCATCGACAACGGCATCATGGCCGAGCCCGCGGTCGACGTCGAGCGCGCACCGGACGTCTGGGAGTCCCACCGCACCTGGCCGCTGCCGGGCGCCCACCCGACCCAGGTGTTCCTGCGGCCCGGTGTCGACGGGGCGGCCGGGGACCTGTCGGTGAGCCCGCACGCCGGCAACGCCTCGGCGACGTTCCAGGACACCCCCTCGATGAGCCAGACCAACGCCATCCGGCACCCGTCGGATCCGCTGGCGAACACGGAGAACCGGCTGGTGTTCCTGTCCGCGCCGCTGCGGGCGCCGCTGCACGTCTCCGGCTCGCCCGTCGTGAAGATCAACGCGTCGGTCGACGGCACGGACACCAGCTTCGCCGGCCTGCTCGTCGACTACGGGACGCGGCCGAGGTTCAGCACCTCCGGCGACGGCATCCGTACGCTGGCCGGGGAGGACTGCTGGGGCGGCGAGGCCACCTGGGGCGGGCACGCCGAGGAGGCCTGTTACCGGCAGACGGAGAAGACCGTGGCCAGCAACCCGCAGGAACTGGTCACCAAGGGCATCCTCGACGGCCTCAACCTGACCTCGCTGACCGCGTCGACACCGCTGGTGCCCGGCGTCAAGACGGCGGTCGACGTGCGGCTGCTCCCCGAGGACTACGTCTTCGACGCCGGTCACCAGATCGGCGTGGTCCTGCTCGGCTCGTACTCGGGCTACAGCAGCCGGGCGAAGCAGAACCGGGCCGACATCACCGTGCACTTCGACCGCAGCCGGATTGAGTTGCCGGTCGTCGGCGGCCGGCCGGCGGCGGTGCGGGCCGGCCTGTAGGAGGCCCGGGGACGGGACGCGCGGTGCGCCGGGCGTCCCGTCCCGCCCGTCGCCACCGGTCCGCGTCCCAACGGGCCGCTCGCCGCTCGGCCTCAGCCCTCCACCCGGCCTCAGCCCTCCGCCCGGCCTTGGCGCGGCCTCAGCCCTCGGCCGGTCTCAGCCCGGCCTCAGCCCTCCGGCCGGTAGCGGCCGGTGAGCCGGCCCAGCTTCAACGCCAGGTGCAGGCAGAGTCGCTCGTTGCCGTCCTTCAGGTCGGTCTCGGCGAGTTCCTCGATCCGCTGCAGCCGGTAGTAGAGGGTGGTGCGGTGCAGCCGCAGATGCTCGGCGGTGGCGTGGGCGTTGCCGGCCAGGTCCAGATAGCGTTCCAGGGTGTCCAACAGGACAGGGTTCGCCTGCTCGCGGAGCAGCCGCTCAAGCCCCGGGTGTACGTCGGCGATGTCGAGGTGCCGGTCGTCCAGCCGCGACAGCACCCGGTAGATGCCCAGGCCGGACCAGGAGACCACGCGGCCCAGGGCGGGCAACCGGACGCCCACCCGGGCGGACTGCAGCGCCTCCGCGTACGACCCGACGGCGTCGGCCAGGCCCGAGCGCGCCTGCCCGACGCCGACGACGGTGCGCTCGACCGAGGCGAGCCCACGGATCGCCTGCTGGAGGTTGTCGTCCAGGAGTTTGGCGGCGACCTCGGGGGAGGGGCGGCCGGCCCCCCGGTCGCCGCAGAGCAGCAGCACGCCGTGGTCGTCGCGCACCACGTGCAGCGCCTCCCGGGTGCCGATCCAGCGCCGGGTGCTGACCAGCGCCTGCTCCAGCGCGAAGCGGGCCGTCTCGTCGGGCGCCTGGCCGCCGGGCGTGACGAGCTGCGCGACGAGGGCGGTCGCCGGCCCGTCCCCGACGATGAGCCCGGCCTCCCGCAGCGCCCGCACCGACCGGTCACGGGTCGTCTCGCTGTCGGACAGCAGCGTGCGCGCCGCCTCCGTCTCGCGTCGGGAGGCCAGCTCCCCGAGCAGGTTCTCCCGGTAGAGCGCCAGCGACAGCTCGCTCACCAGCCCGGTGGCCTCGATGTCCGCGCCGGTCATGGTGCCGTCCGGGTCGATGAACCACACGAAGCCCAGGAGCAGGTCGTGGTGCCGGATGGGCACGCAGACCCGGGGCAGGAGGTCGAGTTCCTTCGACGGCGGCGTACGCACCGGCTCCCGGGCCTCCAGGATGCCGACGTCGCGGAACCAGGCCATCACCTCGGGCGTGGTCTGCCGGCGCAGGATCGACGCCTTGCGGACGTCGTCCATCAACCCGGTGTGTTCGCTGTAGACGACCAGGCGCTGACGCCGGTCCTCGATCAACGCCGGACGCCCGACGTGGGCGGCGAGGGCGTCGACGATTCGCTGCAGCTCACCTTGCATGTGACCCTCCGGTCGCCTGACCTGTGCCACCGGTGCCGCGCACGGCGGTGCGGCCTGTCCGTGATGTCTCCGTGCCGCGAATCGTTTCCTCCTCGACCGGACCCGATCATGATCTGATCAGCTCGTCAATGGATGAGCGCGGTCGGTGGTCCTTCTCGTTACAACGGTCGCTGTGCGGCGTCGCGCCGACGGCGTCCCGTGACGCGGCCGGAGGCCCGCAGGATGCCGTGACGAGCGGATCGGCGTCGGGAGTGCGTTGCCCGGCGGGGCCACCCCGGCCCGCTGTGGACGGAGGTCCGGCGCCCCGCACACCCGTCTCACCGAGGCGGCCGGACGCCCACGTCGATCACCTCGTGCAGGTGGTGCCCCCGGTTCGCGGACCGGCCCGCCGCGTCCGCCGCGTCCGGCCGGCCGCCGAGCAGGACCGCCCGTCGGGGGCCTGCGCCCCGCACGGCCGACCGGGCGCAGGTGCGGGGTGCCAGGAGTCGCGATATCCGCGTACGAACGCCAGCGCGTCGGCCACCGACGTGGTGACAGCCTCCACCCCCTGCCCCACCAGCGCGTGCAGCGGCGCGAACGGCGGACGTGGCCGGCCGGGCGGAGCGTCGGCGACGAAGACCGCGCGCAGTCGGCCCCCGGTGCGGTTCCACGCCGACACCTGGACTACCTCCCGCTGCACGTCCCCCACCAGGAACGGCCCCTCGGACGACACGGTGCAGTCCCAGTCGGCCTCGTCGATCGCGCCGACCACTGCTCGGAACAGGCCGGGAAGTCGGGCGGCGGAGTCAGGGTGCGGGTCAGGCAACAACAGGATCACCCCATCCTCGGGCAGTGCGCACTGGTCGAGGGCCGCCACCGAACCGCAGCGCACCCGTGTTGTCATCGCCGGGGCACCGTGATTCGAAACATTTTTCGGATGTGACGAATCACATAGAAGAATTGCATCCCGGCCCTTGCCGACTCGGGCGATCGCCGTCGCTATGCACGCGCTGACCGGAGCCCGTCGTCCCCTGGCGGTGCCCGGTGCCGAGACCGCCGGCGCGTGGCGGCGGCCCGGCCGCCGCTCGGGTCGCGCTGCCTAGTCGAGGAGCCGGCCTGCGGGGAAGGACGTCTCGGGCAGGGGTGGCAGGCGCGTCGGCGAAGCCGGGTCCGGGCGTAGCCCGGGCTGCTCGGGACGCCCGGGCAGGGGGACGACGATGCCCGGGGCGGGCGATCGGTCAGGTGTGGGCTTCCCGGGCTGCGGCGTGGCGGGCGTGGCGGGTGCCGTCGGCCCGCCGTCACCTGAGGGCGCCGGGGGCGAGGCGCCCGTGGCCGGCGCGCCGGGCGTCGCCACCGTTTCCAGCAGCGCGTTTTGCAGGGAGTCGAGTTCCGCGCCCAGGCGGCGGACGGCCGTCGGGTCGTCGATCGCGGTGAGCTGCGTCCGCGCCTCCTCGGCCAGGGTCCGGGCCTCGTCCAGCCGCCCTGCGGCGGCGGCGGTACGGGCGCGCTGGATGGTGTGTTCGACAAGCCGCACATCCGCCTGTTCCGGATAGAGCACCCTGGTCACGGACCACAGAGGGCTGGTCGGCCCGGCGTGCCTGCTGCCCACTCCGAGCCCGGCGGAGATGACGGCGAGCGCGACGACGGCGGCGGCGAGGCGCAGCACCCGCCGGCCGAGCAGTGCCGACCGGGCCTTCCTCGTCGGCGCGGGCCCGACGGCGGGCCTGAGGGGGTGGTCGTCACCATCGGCGATGTCGACGTCGCCGCGCCAGGCGGCCAGCATCTCGGCGAGGTCGTCGCCCGCCGGCCCCGGCTCGCCGCGGCCGAGCGCGTCGAGCAGCTCGTCGTCCCGGGCGATCGTCGCCAGGTCCCGCTCCTCGCCGCCGTCGCGGGTCTGCTCCCTCATGCCGCCACCTCGTCGAGTGTGTCGCCTGCCAGGGTACGAAGGCGGGCAAGGGCCCTTGACTGCGTTACCCGGACGGCGGCGGCGGACATGCCGACGACGGTGCCGACCTCCTCGGCGGAGAGACCCACCGCCACCCGGAGGACCACGATCTCCCGCTGCACGTCGGGCAGGCGGTTGAGCAGCACCGACAGTCGGCGGGCGAGGTCGGTGGCGACGGCCTGCTGCTCCGGCCCGGGCTCAGTGGCCGGCCGGTCGAGAGGCGTGTCGGCCACGGTGACGGAGGCGGCCCGTACGGCCGCGCGCTGCGCGTCGGCCACCTTGTGCCCCGCGATGGCGTAGACGAACGCCGCGAAGGGCGTGCCCTGCTCCCGGTAGCGGGGCAGCGCCCGCAGCACCGCCAGGCAGATCTCCTGGGCGACGTCGTCGGCGGTCACGTACGCGCCGCCGATCCGGCCCAGTCGCGCGCGGCAGTATCGCACCAGCCCCGGACGGATGTCGCTGAGCAGGGTCGCGACGGCTGCCCGGTCGCCCTGGGTGGCCCGGCGGACGAACTCGGGCTCGATCGTTGTGGTCATCGCGTCGCGGAACACCTTCGTTACCAGCGGATTACGGGGCACGCTATCGAGCCCGGCACCGTTTGCCTAGCGCACGTTCCGTGCCCGCGGCCTTCCGGGTGGTAGTTGTCGCGGTCGGGTTGGTCGCGCCGATGTCTCCAGTAGGGAGTCCGGGGAGGCAAGCGTGGGCGTCGAGGTGGGGCGGCCGGCGACTCCAAGGAGGAGGAGTCCACCCGTGGCCAGTCATGCGTGCCGCCCTCGTGGAGAACAAGCGGGGTCGGGGTCGGCGTCGTGGCGGGGCCACCGCACCGGAATTGGCCGGCGCGGCCGCCGGCGTCGGGTGGCAGGGTGGGGCCACCCGAGGTGCGCGGCCCGTGCCGGGCGACGACCGGCCGGGCGACGACCGGTGAGGAGGCCACCACCGTGACCGATCCGCTGCGCGACGGCGACGCCGACGCCGTGCTGCGTCAGGTGTACGAAGCCGCCGCCCCCTACCTGTCGTCCCTGCCGGACCGGCTGGTGCACGATCCGGGCACCGAGTCGCTGCTGCGGGAGCTGTGGCAGCCGGCCGGCGACGGAAGGATGCCGGAGCGGGGCGAGGGCGCCGCCGCCGCGGTGCGCCGGCTGCTGCGGGTCGGCACGGACGCCGCCACGCACTCGGCCGGGCCGCGGTTCTTCCACTTCATCATCGGCGGGGCGACCCCGGCGGCGCTGGCCGGCGACTGGACCGCCGCGCTGCTGGACCAGAACGCCGCGTTCCGCGCCTCGTCCCCGCTCGCCGCCGAGACGGAGACGATCGCGCTGACCTGGCTGCGGGAGCTGTTCGGCCTGCCGGAGCGGTTCGGCGGTGCGCTGGTCGCCAGCGCCACCTTCGCCAACGTCACCGGGCTCGCCGCCGCCACCCACTGGTGGGCCGAACGGCACGGGGTGGACGTGGCGGCGCGGGGGCTGGCCGGGCTGCCACGGATGCCGGTGCTCTCCGGCGGGTACGTGCACGCCAGCGACCGCAAGGCCCTGCAACTGCTCGGGCACGGGCGGGACTCGGTCGAGGTCCTCGCCCGCGACGGCGTGGGCCGGGTCGACCTCGCCGCGCTGGAGCGCCGGCTCGCCGAGATCGACGCCCCGGCGGTGCTGATCGCCAGCGCGGGCGAGGTGAACGCCGGTGACTTCGACCCGGTGGCGGAACTGGCCGACATCGCCGAGCGGCACGGCGCGTGGCTGCACGTCGACGGCGCGTTCGGCATCTTCGCCGCCCTGTCCCCGCGCACCCGTCACCTGGCGGAGGGGATCGAGCGGGCCGACTCGATCGCCGGCGACGGCCACAAGTGGCTCAACGTGCCCTACGAGAGCGGGTTCGCCTTCCTGAAGGACCCGGCGCGGCTGCCGGCGGCGTTCGGCATGCCAGGCGCGGCGTACCTGCCGGGGGAGGGCAGCGCGCTGCCGTCACCGTCCGGCGGGCCGGACTACGCACTGCTCGGGCCGGAGTCGTCGCGCCGGGCCCGGTCGCTGCCGATCTGGGCGACCCTGGCCGCGTACGGCCGGGACGGGCACCGGGCGATGGTCGAGCGGCACCTCGACCTGGCGCAGCGGTTGGCCGGGCTGGTCGACGAGGCGCCGGAGCTGGAGCGGCTCGCCGACGTGCCGCTGAACATCGTCTGCTTCCGCGCCAACCCGCCCGGCATGCCCGGGGAGGCTCTCGACGACCTCAACCGGCGGCTGGGCGCCGCGCTGCTGGCGGACGGCCGGGTCTACGCCGGCACCACCCTGTACGACGGGCGGGTGGCGCTGCGGCCGGCGATCGTCAACTGGCGCACCACCGAGGGCGACATCGACCTGCTCGTCGACGTGGTCCGTGAGCTGACGGCCAAGCTGACCGGTTGACGGGGGCCGTGGGCCGGTTCGCCGCGCTCGTGGTCGACCCGGTTCGCCGCTAACGGCCGCGCCCGCCGTCGTATCTCCCCGCCGAGTCGGTGAGTTCCCAGAACTCGGCGGGGAGATGGGTGATGACGTCGTCGTAGTCGCCGGGCGGGATGGCCCCGCGGAGGGTGTCGAACACCGCCCGCATGCCGGCCTTCGCGGTCGTCCCGTCGACGTCGGCCCGTCCGCTGACCTGCTGGACGAACGCGTCGACCCCGAAGCGCTGTGCCTTGTCCCTGGG
The DNA here is from genome assembly GCF_040295705.1 of Micromonospora sp. NPDC002717. NCBI lineage: Bacteria > Bacillati > Actinomycetota > Actinomycetes > Micromonosporales > Micromonosporaceae > Micromonospora > Micromonospora sp. NPDC002717. Next base: position 23,656 of record NZ_JBEOVW010000031.1, read on the forward strand.
CGCGAACGCGTAGGCCCGCAACTCGTCGGGTAGCCGGGCGGAGAGGTCGCGCGCCTCGCCCCCGTCGATCCGCTCCGCCAGGGTCGTGAGCGTGGCGCGCGTGATGGCGGTGGCCTGCTCGGGCGACGTGCGCAGGCGTTTCGCCACCGAGTCGATGAACTCGCTGTTGTCCACCTTCCGGGCCTCCCTCTCCGACGGGTAGCAGCGTCTACCCGGGTGCCGGCGCGGCAAACGGCCGGGCCCGGCGCGCCGCCGAACGAGCCGCCCGGCGTGGCCGGGGTCCACCGAATCCCGGTCGGCGGGCCGGCCGGCTCCTCAGCGCCCGCGGACGGTCGCCTCGATCCAATTCTGGATCGTCCTGGTCAACGTCGCGTCCCGGGCCGTCCAGGTGGCGACGACGTCGGGACCGTAGAAGGTCGACGACTGCCGCCACGCCGCCCAGCTACGCTCACCCTTGGAGCTGTTCGCGGAGGCGTCCATGACGACGAGGTTGTCCCTGCGTACGGCCAGGGCGGCGCGTTCGGTGGCCCTGAGCTTGTCGAAGCCCGTCATCTGGGAGATCCGGTTCAGCGAGACGACGTGGTCCACCTCGAGTCCCTGGGGCGGCGTCCGCAGGGGGCCGACCTGGTCGGTCTTCACCTTCGCCAGCATGTCGGCGCGTTCCCTCGACGCGCCGAAGACCTGCCGCATGCGGATGGTCGGGTCCAGCCGCGCCTGTTCGGCCAGGCGCTCGGCCTTGCCGAGCGCCTCCTCGGCCCGCCGGATCAGGCCCTCGCCGGCCGGCCGGCCGGTCCGCAGGTCGAGGCCGTCGTACTCCGCGAGTTCCTGGTCGATCTCGCGGATCCGTGCCGTGTCCCGGCTGCCCGCCGCCTCCTGGCGCAGGGCAGCCCGCTCGGCCTCCAGTTCTGCTCTCGTCCGCCGCAGCGAGGCGAGCTGCCCGCTGGCGGCCGTGAGGCTGGTTTCGGCCAGGACCTGCTCCTGGGTGGGCGGTCGCCACGCCCTCATGTCCTTCAGCAGCGCCGCGAACGCCTCCTCGTCGGGCCGCTCGGCGGCGAGCCGGTCGACGTACCGCAGGATCGTCGCCTCGTCCATCCGGCGCCGCTCACCGGTGCTGATGATCCGCCGCACCCGGCGGAACGCGGCGGTGATCTCGGCGCGGCCGGCGCGGGTCACCTTCGTCACGTCGCCCATGAGTTCGAGCATCCGGGCGTCCCGGCGCAGGTCGGCGACCGTCTGTACGCCTCTGCGCGCGGCGTAGTACATGACCTTGACCAGCGGCCACGGGTCGGCGAGGCCGCCGGAACCCAGCAACCGGCCGGCGGCCTCGCCGACCGCCCTGCGGAAGCCGAGTTCCGCCGCCGCGCGCGCCTTGAGCGCGTCCTTGAGTTCCCGGTTCAACCCCTCGGCCGCCTCGATCTTCGCGGTGAGCGTCCTGAGCCGGGCGGCGGCCGACTCCGTGTCGGACGCGGCGGCGAACTCGCGCAGCGGCGCTTCGAGCGACGAGAGGCCCTTCGCCGACATCCTGAGCAGCGTGGCCGTCGTCACGCCCAACTCGAAGGCCGCGGAGGCGACCGCGATGCCGACCCAGACCAGCGACGGTTCCTCCTGGATGAACGACAGCCGGTACTCGACGGCCTGCCGCTGGTACTCCCGGACCGCCTCCAGGGCCTGGTACGCACTGAGCGTGGTGCCCCCGATCAGCGCTGCCGCGGCGACCCACCCGCCGCCGGGCACGAGGGCGGCGAGCACGAGGGCGATGACGCCGAGGACGACCGTGGAGAACAGGTGCGCCGACTGCGTCGCCGCGACGGTGTCCCGGACGATCCAGGCATGGATCGTGCCGTCGCCGATCCCCTGGCTCTTCTTCGTGGCCTCGACCAGATCGGGCAGGCTGAAGATCCGCTCGGGGTCGGCGGTGAACTCTCCGCGGGCCTTCGCCGTGTCGGCCAGCCGTTCCTCGACGACGTCGAGCAGGTACTGCCGCGCGGCGGGGGCGTCGAGCCCCGCGAGCCTCTCCCGGTCGGTGCCCCGGCCCAGCTTCTCGGGGTCGACGAGCGGGTCCCCGCCGGAGCCGGCGACCACCGCCGTGCTGGCCGACGCCCGCAGCGTCCGGGCCTCCGCCTCGTACCGCTCCGCCTCCGGCCGGGCCCGGTTCCGTTCGGCGGCGGACTCCGCACCGGCCCGGGTCGTCCGGGCCAGCGACTCCTTGGCGGCCGCGGCGCGGTAGTCGGTGCGCGCCGTCGTCCTGGCGATGCCGGCGACCATCGTCTGGACGTAGCCGGTGCTCCGCAGCTTCCGGCGTTCCTCGTGGAGCTGATGGTCGTACCGGGCCAGCACGTCCAGCGCGATGGCGACCGCCTCCGCCCGGAACCGCACCCGGTAGGTCTCCACGGCGGCGGCGAACTCCGCCTCGTCGGCGAAGCCGTGCCGGGCCAGGGCGGCGTCGAACTCCACGTTGAGCCTGTCCAGTTCGGCGATCGGCCCGCTCTGGTGCGCGGCGCCGGCCGACGCCTGGATGACCCTCCTGCGCTGGTCGTTGCGGCGTTCCCGGAGCCGGTACAGGTCCTCGCACCCGAAGAGGGTGGCCTCGGCGGCCTCGGTCCGCGCCGTCTCGGTCTCGCGGACCTGCTGGTCGAGCAGGTACCGCTCGATGGAGGCGTCGAGTTCCGCCCAGGTCGTCGCCGCGGCGGCCGTGCTCCGGTAGTCCGCCCGTTGCGCCGTCGTCAGGCCGCTCAGCTTGTGCGCCAGCGCGAGGACCGTGGCGTAGTCCTCCGGGGCCAGCGGCCGGTCGCCGGAGAGGAGGATCTGCCGGACGTCCTCGGGCAGCTCGGCGAACTGGCGGCGCTGCTCGCGCTCCCGTACGACGTCGGCCCGCACCCCCAGCCACCGCCGGCGCAGGACGGCGTCGCCCGGGCCGGTGCCGAGCTTCGTGCCGGGCGCGATCTCGTTCTCCCGCCAGAACCGCACGTCCGTCTCCGTGTCGACCTCGGCCCGTTCGGCCTCGGAGAGCTGTTCCATCGCCGCCTGCGTCACGTCGACCACGGAGAGCACGATGACGCCACGGCGGACGTCCTCGGCGGTCGCCGCCCGCCCACCGGCGGTGTCGAAGTGCCACAGCGGAAGGCGCCGGTCGACCTCCTGCTCGTTGCTGGTGCCGTAGTACTGCCGGACGAACTCGCGGAGCAGTTCCGGCGGCGACATGACCCGGGTCACCCGGAGCCGGAACGGACGCGCGGTGTGTCGACCGGCCGGTTGCGGCGTCTCGGGCTTGAGGTGGAGCCGGCCCCGGCCGTCGCCCCGGGCCTGCTGCGCCACGTGCGCCAACTCGTGCGCGAGGAGGCGCCGCCCGGCGTCCGACCCGGGCGGCGCCCCGTCGCCGAGGACGACGTGCCGACCTGCGGTGTACGCCGCGGCGCCCAGCGCCGCCGCCGACGCGGCCGCCTCCCGCCCGGCGTGCACCCGGACCTGGCCCAGGTCCCAGCCCAGCCGGGGTTCCATCGTCGCCCGCGTCGCGGCGTCCAGCGCGGCGCCGGTGGAACCGAGCGGGACCGCCGGCCCGTCGAGGTGCCGCATCGGGCGGACCGGGCCGGCGGCGCCGGTGGAGCGCCGGTCGGCAAACCGGTCGGCCTCCGACTCCAGGCCCGGGTCGGGTGTCACGGCCGGCGGGACGGGACGGCGCCGCACTGTCGGTGCCTCGGTGCGGTCGGGGCCGTCGTGCGTGCGCATCCGTCAGGCATCCCCGGTGCGGTCGGCCGCCTCGGTCCGGGCCGGCACGGTGGCGGACGCCGACGTCCGGGAGACCATGGCGCGGTGGTGCGCCATGATCCGGGCGTCCGGCAGCGCGCCGTAGACGGCCAGCTTTCCGATCGCGCCCCGGAAGTACGACCGGTGGTCCCTGGTCGCGATCCGCAGCGGGGCGGGGCCGCCGCTGGGGATGACGCGGTACGGGGGCCCGAGGGTGTCGCCGTCCACGGGTACCCCGTTGCGGTAGAGGCGGACGGTGCCCCAGCCGTCCCGGCCCACGTCGACGGTGTCGATCTTCAGGACGTAGTGGAACCAGTCGCCGGCCCGCAGCGGCGGGACGGTCCCGCCGACGGTCCGCATCCCGCCCTGCCAGTACGAACCGGCGCCGAGCCCGCCGGCGGAGTTGAAGACGTATCCCGAGACGCGGTTCGGGCGCGCCGCCGAGGACCGTGAGTACATCCGGGCGGCGTACTCGTGGCGGCCGGCGGTGCCCTTGCCGATGAAGTGGACGTACGGGCCGTCGGGGGAGGGTTGCGCCCCGGGCTGCTCGAGCGCGTCCGGCCGGACCCAGGCCTCGAGGACCAGGATGCCGCCGAGACCGGGCACGGAGAGGTCGTCGGCGTCGGCGATCTCGGCGTACTGCGCCACGCCGTCGAACACGGTCACGGTGTCGCCGTTGGGCAGGGCGCCGGTGGCGGGCGCACCGACGTAGCGGAGCGTGTGGCCCCGGCCGGCGAGGTCGGTGCCCGAAACGCCGTCGACGCCGACGTAGACGACGGGGTCGTCGGCGAGGACCGCCTCGTCGTACGCGGAGCGGGCGCCGGATGCCATCCGATGGACGGTGTCGGGGTGGGCCGGGGCTCAGGTCGACGGCTGGTCGAGGCAGGCCAGCATCTCGACCAGCACGCTCCGCTCTCCCCGGTTGGCCAACGCGAGCGTGCGGGGTCCCCCGTCGACCAGGGCGTCGAGGGCGGTGGCGTTGGCGACCAGCAGGTGACCGGAGACGGAGAGCTTGTCCCCGCTGGCTTCGCCGCTCTTGGGCGTGACCTCGACGACGGCGCTCTTGCCGGCCCCGTCGACGGCCCGGACGGCCAGCAGCAGGGGTGTCCCGCCCGCCGGCAGCAGTGCGACCTCCTGGCTGTCGCCGGGCTCCAGGTCCACCGTGGCGAAGGCGTACGACGCCGGGTCCACCGTCGTCGCGACGGACACCGCGGGCCCGCCACGGACCTGCACCGACGTCGACACCGCCACCTTGACCATCCGGGAACCCCTCGACTCGATCCGACCTCGTACGACCACCGTGGCGTGTCCCCATCACCCGGGCGTCACCGCGCGGTCACCGTGGCGGTCGCCGGCCCCCGGCCCGGTCCCTGACGAGCCGTTGACGACGTGGTGACGGTGTCCGGGCAGCGTGTCGGGCGACAGCGTTCGTCGAGGCGAAGGAGCGGGCCATGCTGTTGCCGGCCATGCCGTACCCCGGGGTGCACCTGGTCGAGCTGCCCGGCGGCAGCCGCACCATCACCGGGGTCGCGACGGCGATCACCGCCTTCGTCGGCAGCGCCGACCGGGGGCCGGTCGACGAGCCGGTGCTGGTGCAGAGCTGGTCCGAGTTCGAGCGGACGTTCGGCGGCATCCGGCGCCATCGCGGCCTGGGGTACGCGGTTCGCGACTTCTTCCGCAACGGCGGCGGCAACGCCCTGGTGGTGCGCCTCGCCGGCGGCGCCCGACCGGCGCTCGTCCGGGCCGACACCCTGGTGCTGGCGGCGTACGGGCCCGGTGCATGGGGCAACGACCTGACGGTCGAGATCACGCATCCGGACCCGGCCGACGCCCAGGACGTGGCCGCCGGCCAGGGGGTCGAGCCCGGCGACCTGTTCCACCTGACGATCCGGGAGGTACGGGCGGGCACCGAACGGGCCGTGGAGCGCTTCCTCAACGTGACGACGACCGACGGCCCGCGTCAGGTCGGCCTGGTCCTCGAGGGGTCCCGGTTGATGCGGGCGGGCACGCCGCTGCCGGCGGATCGACCGGCGCCCGGCACGTACGAGGTGGAGGCGGCCGACCAGGGTGCGGACAGCGGGACCCTGACGGCGGACGACTACCTCCCCGGCCCGGACGACGCCGGGTCGGGCATCTACGCGTTGCAGGCGGCGGACCTGTTCAACCTGCTGTGTCTGCCACCTCCGACGCCGGCCGGGTCGCTGCCCCCTCGGGTCTGGGCCGACGCGCTCGCGTTCTGCGTCGAACGGGACGCGGTGCTGCTGGTGGACCCGCCCGCGGACAGGACCGTCGACACGGTGGCCGACTGGGCATCCGCCGCGCTCCCGCAGGGCGTGCAGAACCGCAACGCCGCGCTGTACTTCCCGCGGCTGCGGCAGCCCGATCCGGCCCGGGGCGGCACGGTCGCGGAGTTCGCCGCGTGCGGTGCGGTCGCCGGGGTGATGGCCCGCACCGACGCCACCCGGGGCGTGTGGAAGGCGCCGGCGGGCATCGACGCCAGCCTGGCGGCGAGCGGGCTGGCCGTGCCGCTGACCGACGGGGAGAACGGCCGGCTCAACCCGCTCGGGGTCAACTGCCTGCGGAGCTTCCGGGACGTCGGCACGGTGGTGTGGGGGGCGCGGACGATGCGCGGCGCGGACGCCCTGGCCGACGAGTACCGCTACCTGCCGGTGCGACGGCTGGCGCTGTTCCTGAAAGCCAGCCTGTACCGGGGCACGCAGTGGGTCGTGTTCGAGCCGAACGACGCGCCGTTGTGGGGGCAGATCCGGATGTCCGTCGGCGCCTTCATGCAGGACCTGTTCCGGCAGGGCGCGTTCCAGGGCGGCAGCCCGCGGGACGCGTACTTCGTCAAGTGCGACGCGGAAACCACCACGCAGTACGACATCGACCGCGGGATGGTCAACATCCTGGTCGGGTTCGCGCCGGTGAAGCCGGCGGAGTTCGTGATCATCGGTCTTCAGCAGAAGACGTCGGACGCGGCGGCCTAGGAGGAGAAGATGGCCGAGTTCACGGTCAACCCCACCCGCTTCGACCCGTACAAGAACTTCAAGTTCCGGGTGCGCTGGGAGGGGCGGTATGTGGCCGGGGTGAGCAAGGTGGGCGCCCTCAAACGCACGACGGAGGTCGTGCGCCACCGCCACGGGGGCGACCCCAGCAGCAGCCGCAAGTCGCCCGGCCGCACCGAGTACGAGGCGATCGTGCTCGAGCGGGGCGTCACGCACGACACCGACTTCGAGCAGTGGGCGAACAAGGTCTGGAACTGGGGCTCCGGGCCGGGCTCCGAGACGTCCCTCAAGGACTTCCGCCGCGACATGATCATCGAGGTCTACAACGAGGCCGGACAGCTGGCGATCGCCTACAAGGTGTACCGCTGCTGGGTCTCGGAGTTCCAGGCCCTGCCCGACCTGGACGCCAACGCCAACGCGGTGGCCATTCAGACGATCCGGCTGGAGAACGAGGGCTGGGAACGTGACCAGGCCGTCAGCGAACCCGTCGAGCCGACCCTCGCCGTGTCGTGACGGGCCCCGCGGGCTGCCGACCCTGTCGGGCGAGGGAGGTGTGGTGCGGGTCCTCGCCGAGCCGGCGGTCCTGCTGACCGCGTGGGAGGAGGCGGTCGCCGTCCCGGCCGCCGCGCGTGCCGCCGTACTCGTCCACCGGGCCGGGCTCGCCCCGGACCTGGACGCCGCGCTGGATCTCAGCATCGGGCAGTGCGCCGCCCTGGCGCTGGCCGCCCACGCGGCGGCCTTCGGTCGGGACGTGGACGTCGTGTTTCCCTGCACGTCCTGTGGGGCGCGGCTGGAGGCCGAGCTCCACCTCCCGGATCCGGCCGAGACGGACCCTCGGGCACTCGTCGGCGTCGTCCACCCCGACCGGGTGGACGACCTCACCGTGCACCCCCTGACCATCCGCGACCTGCTCGCCGCCGCCACCGGCGCCGACGGCCGCGCCCTGCTGTTCTCCCGGTGCGTCCGGCGCGCCGACGGCACCTCCGCCGTGCCGACCGAGCTGTCGCCCGCGCAGCGGGAGGCCGTCGACGCCGCCGCCGACCGGCTGGCCGGCTTCGCGGCGCTCGCGCTGCGCATGACATGCCCATCGTGCGGGGACGACGTCCGGGTCGCACTCGATCCGGACGCGCTGCTGTGGGACCAGGTCGACGCCGCCGCGCCCGCGCTGCTGGACGAGGTGGCCACCCTCGCCCGCGCCTTCGGCTGGGACGAGGCCACCGTGCTGGCCCTCTCCCCGGCCCGGCGCGGGGCCTACCTGGAGCGCGCGGCGCGATGAGCGGGTTCTTCGACCGGATGGCCGCCCGGGCCCGGGGCCACGAACCACGGGTGTCGCTGCGCCGCCGGTCCCGGTTCGAAGGCCCCGACACCGCCACCGGGGTCGACTGGCTGTCGCCGGCCGTGGCGGAGACCTCGACGGCCGGCCCCGGACCGGCCGGCCCCGCCCGGCCCGCGCCCGCCGGGGAGCACGTCCCGCGGGTGACGCCACCGCCATCTCCGGTCGACCGGCCGGACCCCGTGACCCCGTACCCGGCGGTCGATTCGCGCAGCACGGCCGACGCGGTGCCGGCTCCGGCCGACCCGGCGGCGGGGCAGGCCGCCGAACGGCCCGGGTTGCCGCCGCCCGCCGCGCCGGCCCCGGCCGTGGTGGGCGAGGAGGCGGCGGCCGTGGCGCCGCCACCGGCCCGGCCCGGCCCCCGACGACCGGCACCCCGGTCACCGGCACCGCGGGTCGCGGCGGACGGACCGACCGGCCCCCCGGCAGACCCGACCCCTGCCGGGAACGCGACCGGCATCGCCGCCGACGCCACGGACGAGCGTGACGACCACCGTCCGCAGGCGGGCACCGTCCGCGCGGTCGGCACCCCGCTCGCCCCGGTTCCCGAGCCGCCGCTTCCCGCCGGCGGGTCGCCGGGCGGTCCGCCCCGGCGGGGGTCGCCGGGGGACGCGGCGACCCCGGTGGTCGTGCGCCCGGCGGCCACGCCGCCCGCCGGCACCGGTCGGCCGGTCCCCGCCGCACCGGCCGCACCGGCCGGTCCCGCCCTGGTGCCCGGTGACACACCGGCGGCCGGCGCCACCTTCCGGCCTGGCCGGCGCACCTCCCCGGGACCGGCCGGCCCCGGCGGGAGGGACGACGCCGCCCCGGTCGGTCCGGGTCGACCGCCGGCGCGCCGCGACCCGTCGGCGACCAACGGCACCCCGACCGCGGGCGCGTCGCGGGACGACACCGTCCCGGACCTGCTCGACCTCGTCCGTGACCACGTCGTGCCGGCACTGCGCGAGCAGGGCGTCGTCGCCGCCGGCGAACGCGTCGACGTCCGGGCCGCCCACCAGCCCGGGACGACGCCGCCCCCGCCGGGCCGGGTGCAGGTCGTGGTGGACCGCCGCCGGGTCACTTCCGCCGCTCCCGCGCCGCCCCCCGACGCGGGGGCCGGCACCGCCGGGGCGGGGGTCGCGGGCGTCCCGGACGGCGCGGAGAGCCACCGCCAGGCGTACGGCGACGGCCGGGCTGCCCGCCGCGACGTCCACGTGCACATCGACCGGGTGGAGGTGATCCGGTCCGCGCCAGCAATCCCGCCCACGCCCCCCGCCACCCCCCGCGCCGACCTCGACAGGTATCTCGCCCGCCGCCGGGAGGACCGATGAGCAACGCCCTGGCGATCGCCGCCGTCACCTCGACCCTGCGGTACGTCCTCGACCGCGCGCTGCAACGCCCGCATCCCGGGCCGGTCGGCGGGGCCAGGGTCACCACCCTGCGGCCGGACCGCCTCGGCAGCTCCGCGCTCGTCCAGCCCAAGGGCATCAACCTCTTCCTGTTCCAGGTGACGCCGAACCCCGCCGGCGCTGTCGCGAACCTGCCCACCCGGCGTGCCGACGGGTCGCCGCACCGCCGTCCCGTGTCCGCGCTGAACCTGCACTACCTGGTCACCTGCCACGGGGAGGACCCGTCCCTGGACGGACAGCGGCTGCTCGGCACGGCCGTCACGGCACTCTCCCTGACCCCGGTCCTGACCCGGGAGATCATCAGGGCAGCGGTCGACGCCTACGACGGCGCCGACGAGACGGCCTTCCTCGTGGACACCGACCTCGCCGACCAGATCGAGCCGGTGAAGGTGTCGCCCGCGCCGCTCAGCACGGAGGAGATGTCCCGGCTGTGGTCGGTCTTCCCCCAGACGCCCTACCTGCTGTCCGTGGCCTACCAGGCGACCGTCGTCCTGCTGGAGGCGGTGGCGACGCCGCGCACCGCGCTGCCGGTGGACCGGCGCACCGTGTCCCTGTCCGCCGGGGGCTCACCGCGTCTGGTCACCGTCGGCCCCGAGGTGCCGGGCAGCGCGGTGACCACCGGCAGCGGCGTGGTCCTGCGCGGCGTACGCCTGTTGGGCCCGACCACCCAGGTCCGGATCGGGCCGGCCCGGCTCGCCCCGGCGGACGGCGCCACGCCCTCGGCGCTGCGGGTGGTGCTGGACCGGACCGTACCCGCCGGGCGGCACGCCGTGCGGGTGCTGCACCTGACCCGGCCCGACACGTCGGGCGAGCCGTCCCGGGTCGTCGCGTCCTCCAACGCCGGACCGGTCACGGTGGTGCCGGTCGTACGGAACGTCACGGTCGACGCCGAGCGGATCACCCTCGCGGTCGATCCGCCGCTGGTCGCCGGGCAGCGCGCGGCGGTGTCGTTGTCGCGCCTGGTGGGTGCCCCCGCATCCGCCCCGGACACGGTGAGCGTCGCGCTGCCGCCGGTCGCCGCGGACGCGGCACCCGTCGCCCGGCTGGACGTGCCCCGGCGGGACGTCCCGGACGGACAGTGGCTGGTGCGCGTCCGGGTGGACGACGTCGAGAGCCTGCCGGAACGCGTCGACGGCGTCTACCGCGCGCCCTCGATCACCCTGCCGGTCCCGTGAGCGCACCCGACGGCGGGTGGGTGGACGCCAACCGCGACCACCTGGTCGCCGAACTCGACGTGCTGCGACTGGCGGTACGCCCCGACGCCACCCCGGCCGACCACCGGCGGGCCGAGGAGAGGCTGGCCGAGGCGGGCCGGCGGCTGGCCGGACCCGGCACGCTGGACCAGGTGGCGGTCGGGTTCGGCCTGACGCCGTTCGAGCGCGCGGTCCTGCTGCTGGCCGCCGGTCCGGAGCTGGTCTCGGCGGTCGCCGACGAACTCACCACGGCCTGCGGCCGGCCGGCGTTGACCTTCGGCGCGGCGCTGTCCCGGCTGCCCCAGCCGCACTGGAGCGCACTGGTGCCCTCCGCGCCGTTGCGGGCGTGGGGGCTGCTGCGGCTCGCCGACCCCTCGTCGCCGACCCGCAGCCCGCTGGTGGTCGACGAACGGATCCTGCACCACCTGGCCGGCGCCGGTGACCTCGACGCCGAACTCGCCCGGGTGGCCCGCACCGTCGAGGCCCACCCGGAGCTGCCGGGCCCGTGGCAGGCCGTCGTCGAGCGCCTCGTCGGCGCCTGGGGCCGACGCCGGTCGGTGCTGTTGTGCGGCCCGCAACCGGCGAACCTACGGGTGGTGGCCGCGGTGGCGGCCGAGCGCGCCGGGTCGCGGCTGCTGCTGGTGCCCGCCGTCGACCTGCCGGTGGAGGCGGCCGAGCGGTGGCGGACGCTGCGGCTGATGGCGCGCGAGACGGTGCTGACCGGCTGTGCCTGGGCCGTCGACCTCACCGACGCCGGCCTCCCGGCGGGGGAGGACGCCGTCCGCGTGCTGCCGGGACTGGGCGCGCCGGTCGTGCTGCTCGCCGGTGAGGAGACGGTGTTGCCCGACCACGACCTCGTCCGGTTGACCCTCGCCCGGCTGGACGTCGCCGACCGCCGCCGCGTGTTCGCCGCCGCGCTGCGTCGGGTCGGCGCGCCGGCCGGGGCGGCGGCCGAGGCGGCCGGCGTCTTCGACCTCTCCCTGGCCGACGTCGACACCGCGGCGTCCGACGCCGCCCGGGGCACCCCGCTGTGGCAGGCGTGCCGGGCCCGGGTACGACCGTCCTTCGGCGTGCTGACCCACCTCCGCCAGCCGCGGGCCACCTGGGACGACCTGGTGCTACCGCCGACCCAGCTCGCGCAGTTGCGGGCGCTGACCGCGTCGGTCAGGTTCCGCACCCTGGTCTTCGACGACTGGGGCTTCGCGCGGCGGACGGCCCGGGATCTGGGCACGACCGCGCTCTTCGTCGGCCCGAGCGGGACGGGGAAGAGCCTGGCGGCCGAGGTGGTCGCGGGCGACCTCGGGCTCGACCTGGTCACCGTGGACCTCAGCCAGGTGGTCAGCAAGTACGTCGGCGAGACCGAGAAGAACCTGCGGCGGCTCTTCGCCGCCGCGGAGGACAGCGCGGCGGTCCTGCTCTTCGACGAGGCCGACACGCTCTTCGGCAAGCGCACCGAGGTACGCGACAGCCACGACCGGTACGCCAACCTGGAGGTCGGCTACCTGCTGCACCGGCTGGAGTCCTTCCGGGGACTGGCTGTCCTGACCAGCAACGCCCGTTCCGCGATCGACCACGCGTTCGTCCGGCGGCTCAGGACCGTGGTGACCTTCCCGTACCCGGACGCCGGCATGCGGGAGGCGTTGTGGCGTGCCGCGTTTCCCACGGCGACCCCGGTGGCCGACCTCGATCCGGCGGACCTGGCGCGCGCGGACCTGACCGGCGGCGGCATCGCGGCCGTCGCCCTGTCCGCCGCCTACCTCGCGGCGGGCGAGCAGAGCGCGGTCACGGCCGCACACGTGCGCCTGGCCACCCGATGGGAGTTGGCCAAGTCGGGCCGGTCCGCCGTCGACGGATGACGGATTTCCCGACGGGTCGGTGTCGGGCCCGGGGGCGATCCCCGGTCAGCCGAACTGGACGGCGTCGAGATCGTAGACCCGGGTAGCCTCACCGGAGCCCGTCTGGTTGTTGGCGGTGCACCGGGCCGCGAGATGACGCCCGTCCGCACTCCACGACACCGCGAGCGCGGGTGCCGCGCCGAGCCGGAAACGGCGGGCACCCGTCGCGGCCTCGACAACCTGCACCTCCCTGTGCACCACTGCCAGCCATCTGCCGTCGGGGCTGAACACCGCGGGGCCGGACGACTCCACCCGGTACCGCTCGCTGCCGGTGGCGGCGTCGAACACCAAGCCTCCGATGGCGATCAACCGCGAGTCGTGGCTCCACGCGGCGTGGGAGGCGGGGTTGCCCTCGAGCAGCGCGCTGACCTGGTTTCCGGTGCCGGCGTCGAACAGGTACGCACCGTTGTCGGTGCCCACCAGCATCCGCTCGCCGTTTGGGCTCAGCGCGGACGCCCGGACGTTGAACACCTCGGCGGCGCGGGATCGGACGTCACCCGTGCGGCCGTCGTGGACCGACAGGCCGTGCGCCAGCCACCGGTCATCGGCACTCCAGTCGAGACGGCGGTACCAGGGGGCGGGGCAGCCCCAGCGCACCTCCCCGTCCTTGGCGCTGCGGACGCTGATGGACGCGTACTCGTAGCCGCCCGGCGTCCGTATGTACGTCATCAACGCGACCCACTGGCTGCTCGGGCTCCAGGCGTAGGTCACGACGCCGGCACCGAGATCGGTGAATCGGCAGCGTTCGGACCCGTCATCGACACTGACGACAACCGTGCCGTCGGTGAGCCACCGCCCGTTGGGGGAGAACGTCCCGCGGGGCAACCGGCACCGGTTGCCGGTGAACGTCTCATAGACCGCTGCGTCGCTCCACGAACCGGTCGCCACCCACTGCCCGTCGGGGCTGAGGTTGAGCAGTTCCGCTTCGGTGCCGACCTCGTGCAGGCCGATGTGGCAGACCTCCCGCACGGTTTCCATGCTGTAGACGCACACCTGTCCACCGTCACCGGCGGCGACGATCTGTGATCCGACCCGGCTGAACACCACCTCCCGTACCGGCTTGTGCTGCTCGAGTTCGCAGCGTTCGGTGCCGGTCGCGGGGTCGAACATCACCGCCCGGTCGGCGCCCGTGGCCACCCACTTTCCGTCCCTGCTCCAGGCCACGGCGAAGGCCGGTCCACCGTGGGTGTATCCGAACAGCCCGGCGCCGGTGGCCGTCTGGAACACCTGGGTGGTGCCGTCCTCGCCGGCGGTGGCCACCCACTGCCCGTCGGGGCTGAAGGCGACGGCGTTGACGGGGCCGGCGTGGGTGGCGCGGCTGACCTCGTGGCCGTCCGCCATGTCGAAGACCCTGGCTGTCGCGTCGTCACCGCCGGTCGCCAGCCACCTGCCGTCCTCGCTCCAGACGACCATGTTCACCGCGTCGTCAAGCGTCAGGCGGTGCCGCTCGGCTCCGGTCGACGCGTCGTGCACCCGCACGGTGCCGTCGTCGCCGGCGGTGGCGATCCACCGATCGTCGAGACTGAGGGCGACGTCGGCGACCGGGCCGTTGTGCGTGACCCGGAAGCGCTCGGCACCCGTCGCCACCTCGAAGACCCGGGCGGTCTCGTCCTCGCTGGCGGTGGCCATCCACCGGCCGTCGCGGCTGACGACGACGGCGTTCACCGCCTTGTCGTGCCTGACCTGGCCGCGTCGGTCACCCGACGCCGCATCGAACACCTCTGCCGCACCGCGACCGGCCAGGGCGACGAATCTGCCGTCACCGCTCACCGCCACGTCGTTCACCGTGGCGATCGCCGTCCCCGCGCGATCGAGACGCGTGAGTGTCCGTCCCGTCCCGACGTCGACGATGTCCGTGAACCCACCCTCGTGGGCCGCGACGAACCAGCGCCCGTCCGGGCTGCACGCCACGGCACTCACCGGGAAACCCGTTTCGTGTACCGCCACCGTCCTGGCAAACCATTTCATCGAACAAGCTCCTGATCTCTGCTGTCGGGCGGTCGTCGTCTGCGCACACGTCTCGCCAGGCCACTGCGGACACGACGCGGCGGGTCACTTCGTCACCATGAACCACTGGGAGTACTGCTGGCCGTTGTTGACGCGTCGAACCGGACCACCCGCGTTGGTGATCGCCCAGCCCTCGACGACCAGCCTTCCCGGGAGCTTGGCGGGACCGGAGGCCGAGCTCAGCTTGCTCGGCAGCTCGTTCGTCAGCCAGGTGCGCAGCTGCGTGTCGGGGGACCACTGGATCACCCTGGAGGTGGCGGTGGTGATGGTCGCCGCCGTCGTGATCTCGAGGGGCCGCCAGAAGCGCAGATTGGCTACGGTGATCCATGGATGCTGCTCGCCGGGGACGGGGAACGGCAGGTCGAAGTAGATGTGGCAGACGGGGTTTCCCACGACGGTGGCGGTGTCGATGTCGGCGTCGAGTTGGATGTGGATGCCCTTGGCGAATTTCGCCGCTGGCACGTCCTGCCCGTTCCGAAGCCCCTCCGGCGTCTCTCCGGCTCCCGCGATGAACGACACGCCGGTGATGGCGATACCGGGCAGGGTCTTCTGCGCGGTGACGGTGACCGGGGCGCGGGTGTCGCCGGGCATGGCCAGGTTCAGGGTGTCGGTGGCCTTGGCGGGGTCGGGTTGCCACCAGAATTCCGCCGCTCCCTGGTCGGAGGTGGTGGCGGTGTCGGTGGCGCCGGGGAAGGTCGCGGGTGGGGTGGTGCCGGTCTTGCGGGCGACGAGGGCGCCGCCGGTGGCGGTGGCGGTGACCTGTTGGTTGGCGACGGGTCCGCAGGGGCTGTCGACGATGACGCGGACGGGTTGGGGGAGGACCTTCTCGCCGGGAGGCAGGTGTTGGCCGTCGCCGCCGAGCAGGCGTAGTTCCTTCCGCTGGGACAGGCGGTTCAGTGCCTCCTTGACGGTGGTGACGCCGTCGAGGGGCGGGCACTGCGCCGGCGGCGTCCACGTGATCGATCCCGCGTCGGTCGCACCTGGCGGCGGGGTGGGCAGGCGTTGCGCGGTGACGGTGACCGGGGCGCGGGTGTCGCCGGGCATGGCCAGGTTCAGGGTGTCGGTGGCCTTGGCGGGGTCGGGTTGCCACCAGAATTCGGCTGCGCCCTTGTCGCTGGTGGTGGCGGTGTCGGTGGCGCCGGGGAAGGTCGCGGGTGGGGTGGTGCCGGTCTTGCGGGCGACGAGGGCGCCGCCGGTGGCGGTGGCGGTGACCTGTTGGTTGGCGACGGGTCCGCAGGGGCTGTCGACGATGACGCGGACGGGTTGGGGGAGGATCTTGTCCTCGGGGCGGAGGTGTTGGCCGTCGCCGCCGAGCAGGCGTAGTTCCTTCCGCTGGGACAGGCGGTCCAGCGCGTCCTTCACCGTGGCGACACCGTCGAGGGTGCCGCAGCTTCCACCTGGTGCCCACCCGACCTCGGACGCCACACTGAGGCGTCCCGTCGCCACGACGGCGGGCGGGGCGGCGGTGGCGACGTCCGGGTCGAGGGCCGCCGTGAGGGTCTGCGTCGTCGCGCCCTGCCGGTCGAGCTTCCAGGTGACCGCGGCGATCCCGTCCCGGTCGGTGGGCACCGACCCCGACACCGCCGTGCCGTCGGGGGTGGCGAGGACCCCGCCGCCCGCGTCGAAGCGCACCCGGGCGCCCTGCACCGGCTGCCCGCTGTTGCGCACCACCACCCGTACCGGTGCGGGAAGCCGCTCACCCGGTCGCGCCTCCTGGCCGTCCCCACCCGCCAGGTCGAGGGTGACCACGTCCCGCGCGACCAGGCTGGAGGTGGGCGGGAAGAGCCGACGGCAGTCGGCGTCGAGGGTCCACCCGTCGGCGGCCCTGGTGAGGACGGCCAGCGCCGCGACGTGGCGGGTCGGGCCGGCCGGCGGGCACGCCTGCGGTGATCCGTCGGCTCCGGTCGGCCAGGTGATGGTGCCGGCGAGGGGGGTCGTCCCGTACACGTGGCGGGCGGTCCGCGCGGGGATCAGCCAATGGTCCCCCGTACGGTAGGTGCCGCCGCCGGGAAAGCGCACGACGATGCCGCCCTCCAGGTCCAGCGGTTCGCTGTCGACCGGGCGCGCCGGCCCCTCCCACCGGCGGACCAGGGGTGCCCGGCCGAGCGCGGCGAGCGACTCGGGTCCGGCGGCGGCGAACCGGACCTGGAGCCGCAACCCCTGCGCCGTCGTCACGGTGGCCAGGAATCCGGGGTGGCCGGCGAGTTCCCGCTCGGCGCTGGTGACCTCGATGGTGTCCTCCCGGCGGATCGACAGCTCCTCGTCGCGGCCCTCCCGGTCGAGGACGAGTTCCGCCGACGTGCCGTCGCCGAGCCAGGTGAGCGCGGTGAGCCCGGCGACGACGCTGCCGTTCTCCCGGGACCACAGGAACGTCGGCCGCGCCGGCGACCCGTCGTGGATCTGCACCCGGTAGAGCTGGTTGTCCAACCGGCGGTACGTGCCGTC
Source organism: Micromonospora sp. NPDC002717 (assembly GCF_040295705.1). Classification (NCBI taxonomy): domain Bacteria; kingdom Bacillati; phylum Actinomycetota; class Actinomycetes; order Micromonosporales; family Micromonosporaceae; genus Micromonospora; species Micromonospora sp. NPDC002717. The sequence goes on from NZ_JBEOVW010000031.1 coordinate 40,666, forward strand.
GGGAACGTGCGGATCCGGGTCCTGGTCGGACTGGCTGTTCCGCAGTGCCGCCGACATCGTGCCCCGGGCCTCCGTGAACCGTCCCGGTCGGCGGACGTCGTCGCAGCCCTCGCCGATCCCGATGTCGGTCAGCCGCACCCGCCAGGCGGTCTGGGCGCGGGTGGTGGTGTCCAGGCCGCCCAGCGCCGGTTCGCGTAGCGACGGTTCCTCGTCGGCGGTGACGTGGTGGGTCCACGTGTCGAGCAGGGCGGCGTACCGCCCGTCGCCCGTCGGTTCCGGTTGCGCGCCGGCCGGACCCCGGGCGTACGGCTGGGCGTCGAGCGGCCAGCCCACGGTGGCGGCACCGCCCGACGGCGGTGGGACCGGCGACTCGACCAGCACGCCGTCGACGTAGTACCGGCCGGGGGTGATCCGCAGGTCCGCCCACGGGGTCGCCTTGGGGTCGGCGCCAGCCCGGTCGACCACGGCGAACCCGGCCCCGTCGGCCGGGCCGGCGCTGGGACCGACGACGTCGCGGGTGCGGATCTCGTCGTGGTAGGCGGTGATCTCCGCCTGCTCGTTCCAGTCGGCGTCGAGCAGGACGCGCCCCTGTTGCAACAGCACCGAGCGGTAGGCGCGCCGCGGCGCGAAGGTCCAGCGGGTGAAATCTCCCTGCATGTGGTTCAGCTCCCGAAGACTCCGAGGTCCAGTCCGGCCGGTGCGTGCGGCGCGAGGTGCTGTCGGGCCGCTGCGCGCCGCAGCGGCCGGCCCAGGTGGTGGTGCACACCCATCTCGGATCCGTCCTCACCACCTTCGGCGAGGACGGTCGGGCAGTCGCGGGCCAGTGCCAGGTACATGGGCGAACCCGGGTCCAACGCGGCGTACACCGGCGGGCCGGCCGTGCCGGTGTCGTCCGGCGGGTGGCAACGGAACCGCTGCGGACCGCGGGAGCCCGGGCCGGCGTAGCAGTAGCGCAGGCAGCCGACCTGCCGGTGCTCGGTGGTGAGGCGCCCGTCGAACAGGCAGTTGCCGGCGTCGACCGACCGCACCGACGCCGTGCCGCGGATGGTGCTGCCCTCGATCGACAGATGCGCGCCGACCGCGGAGAGCGCCACGCCGTCCCCGGTGCCGGTCGCGTCCGCGACGCACTCGCTCACTGCCAGCAACGGCACGACGGGCGCCAGCCGGACCGACCCGACGACGCTGCGGACCAGGCTCACCCGCAGGTCGCGGTGGCCGCCGGCCGGGTCGTCGGCCACCGTGAGGCGCCCGGTGAGGGTGCACTGGGAGACGGTCAGCGCGGTGAGCGCGCCGGGTGCGACGGTGACGTCACCCTCGACCAGGAAACCGTCCAACACCAGGCTGCTGCCGGCACCGCCGGTCACCCGCAGGCCGCCGCGCAGGTGCGGGCGCAGGCCGTCGGGCACGTAGACGCCCGGCGTCGGGTGCGGCACGCCCTCCGACCGTCCGCTGTCCGGCCATGCCGCCGCGACCAGCACCAGCCGGGTGGCGGCCGGGATCCGGACGTCCAGGTCGCCGGGGTAGGTGGCGTTGTCCCCGACCGACACCACGTACGTCGCGCCCACCGCCTGACCGGCGTCGGTGCTCCACGCCTGCTCCGCGCGGGCCAGCGCGTCGGTGACCGCCGGGACGGCCAGCACGGAGGCGGTGGCGTCCGAGCACACGGCGACCTGGCCGGCGACCTCCCGGCGACCCCGGTACGGATCGGCGGCGAGCACCCGTGCGTGCACGTCCGAACGTTCGTAGGTGCCCGCGCCGATGTCGGCCAGTCCCCCGTGGTGGTAGCGGACGAAGACCTCGTCGGGCGCCGCCGCCTGCCCGTCCCGGTAGACCCGCAGCCGGCCCTCGACGGCGTCCACACTCACCTGCGTACCGGCCACCGGGGCCAGCTCCTCCAGGCCGGCGACCCGTAGCCGCTCGGGTGGCAGCGGGTCACCGGTGCGCCCGACCCGCACCCCGATCGGCAGGGTCTCCGGGCCGCCGGCCCCGCCGCGGGCCGCGGTCAGCATGGCCAACAGCCGGCGGGGCCGCAGCGGCACCGGCAGGTGTTCCTCCCGCGTGAGGCGGTCCGCCCCGTCGCCGGCCGGCGACGCGGCGAACAACGGGGTTCGGCGGCCGAGCGGGTCGATCCGGTACTCGTCCCCGACGAGCCGGGCCTGCGACCAGAGCGACGGTCGGGTGCTCCGGTCGGGGTCGCCGGAGCCACCGGCAGGGTCACCGCCGCCCGCCGGGGGACCGACGCGGTAGGTGCGCAGCGGGAAGAGGAACACCCCGACGCGGGCGAGGCCGTGCCGGCCCCGGCCGCCGGCGGTGTCGCGCACCTGCGGGGTACGGGCCAGCGGGTCGAGCGCCCCGCCGGTCGGGTCGATCAGCTCCGGGGCGGGTGGTGTCCGGTCGCGCCGCAGATCGTGCCGGGCACCGACGAGGTCCAACCGGGCCGCGCCGCGCAGCGAGGCGACCGCGGGGCGGTCCGGCCGGACGTCGGCGAGGTGGGCGGTCGTGGTCAGCAGCCGGAAGTACTCGACGGCGACGGCCGGCCAGCCGGAGGCGTCCCGGGCGACCTGCTCCAGCACTGTGAGGGTGCCCTTGCGCCGGTGCCGGGAGACGGCGTTGGCGACCAGGGCCCTGCGGTTGCCGTCGACGCCGGGGCCGGCCGGCAGCGGCTCCGCCAGGCCCACCAGGTCGGCGAGGTGGGGCAACGTCCGGGCGGTGCAGGTCTCCGCGAACCAGTCGTCGTAGAGGTCCGCCAGGTCGCCTTCCAGCACGTCCAGGTCGACGGCGACCGCGGACAGCAGCGCCCGCAGGACGCCTCCCGCCTGCTCGTCCAGGCCGCGCAGGTGGTCGGGGAGCAGGGCCAGCAACCGCTCGGTCGTCCCGGTGGCCTCGGGGGCTCCGATGGGTACGTTCACCGCGCCATCGCCTCGATCCGTACCTCTTCCGGAACCAGGTGCGGCAGCTGGGCCGGCCGGATCTGCCGGCCGTCCCAGTGGGCCGGCAGCGGCACCAGCACGTCGTCAGCGGTGCCGGTCGGGTTCGCTGGGCCGACCGGCACCAGACGCGGCATCGTGCACGCGACGACGCCGGCGACGGCGCGGACGACCATCAGCACCGCCGACGCCGTGACCGGGGCGTCGAAGTCGGTCTGCGCGGCGCCGAACCGCCGTCGCAGCGCCGCGGCCACCTCGTCACGGACCACGGGCCACCGGTGGCCGGGGTCGGGCTGCACCTCGACGCGCACCCCGAACCGCACCACGTCCGCGCAGCGCAGGAGCAGCGGCGGCTCCGGCGGGCGGCGCCCGGCCAGCGCGGCGGCGAGGTCGGCCAGCAGACCGTCGCTGACGGGGGCCGCCCCGACCCCGACCAGCGAGAGGACGATCCGGTCCCGGTGGCCGTCCGAAACCAGGTCGGCGCGGGCACCACCGACTCCGGCGAAGCCGCGCGCCAGGTCGGCGTGGTCGGCCACGGACACGGCCCGGTCGAGCACGCGGGTCCGCACCGGGACGGTGCGCCGGGTGTCGGCGAGCGACTCCGGTGGCCCCCAGTCGTGGGAGGGAGCCGGGTTGGTCACCTCGCGGATGCCGAGCGGTCGCCGCAACAGCAGGCTGACCTGGCCGGCGTCCACCGCGCCGTCGGCTCCCATCCCCACCCGGTAGGTCGCGACGAGGTTCTCGACCCCGGTCGGCGGTCGCGCCCCCTTGACCCCGTCGCCGAAGACCACGACGGCCGTGCCGTCGGCGTTCTCCCGCACCAGGTAGACCCGATCCTGCGGCCCCGCCGTGGCCAGCGACGGCACCTGCGTCCACGCCACGCCGTTCACCTCGAGGGTGAACGTGCTGACCGCGCCCTGCGCCGTGGGTGCCCGTACGTGGGTGAGCGGGCCCCGCCGGGTGGCCACCTGGGCGAACGGGCTCTGCCCGTCCCCGCTGCCGAGCACCTGGGTGACGGTCTCGCCGTGGTCGGCGGTGACCACGTTGCCCAGGACCCGCACGCTGTCCGGGGCGTACGTGCCGACGAGTTCGCGGTCGAACACGACGCTCATCCGCCGGCCGTCGGGCCGGACCTCGCAGCCGAGGATCGTGGCGGTTTCGACCCGTTCGGTGCCGGTGGCCAGGTCGAAGCCCCGCAGCTGGACGAGGCGACCGGGGGGCGGCGTCGGGTCGGTGGGCACGAGGTCCACCTCCCGGCCGGCGACCGGAACGGTCCGGGGGCGCCACCGGGCGGGCAGTTCCACCGGCAGGTAGTGCACCAGGGTCCTGCGGCGGTCGAACGGCGGCGGCGGTCGGTCGTCGGTGGTGATCCGCACCCGGGTGATCCGACCGCTGATGCCGTACCCGGTGGCGGCGGAGGGGACCACGGACACCGCGCGGTAGACCGCGCGGAGCCCGGGCTGCTCCAGCAGCAGCAGGGAGCCGGGCAGCAGCCGAGGGTGGTCGCCGTCGAGTTCGAGCACGTCGGCGGCGTCCGCGAACACGTCCGAGTCGTCCCGCCGGCCGTTGCCGGCGTCCGCCGGCGCACCGCCGAGCAGGGCCGCGTCCGGCGCGTTCCAGCCGAAGAGCGGGCTGTTCTCGGTGAGGACGTGCACCGTGGCCTCCCCGGCGGGGGCGGGATCGTCGGGGGCCGGATCGTCGGGGTCGTCGCGCGGCTCCTCGCGTGGGAGCAGCTCCAGCCGGGTCCAGCCCGGGTGGCCGTCGGGATCGGTGGCGACGGCGGCCACCACCCGGACCTCGTGCTGCGGGGGGTCGGCGTCCGCCGCCGGCCGCCCGCCGTCCGTGACCGGTGGGTCGGCGACGAGCAGCACCGGGTCGCCCGGGCGTACGTCCGCAGCGGCGCCGGAAACCCACAGCTCGGTCGCTCCGAAGGACGGCCGTTGCGGCTCGGTCGCCACAGCGGGTATCTCGTTCCACACCGTCTGGGCATCGAGCGTGCTGTCCGTCTCGAAGACCTGGGGCTGCTGACCCTGGCGTGGAACGGTCTGCACGGGGGTGCCCGGCGGCACCGTGACGACGGCCGGCACGCCCGGGGCGTCCTCCACGTCGAATGCCAGCTCGACCTGCGCGGACACGCCGGGCGCCAGTTCGTGCCCGAAGGCCCGGGCCAGTTCCCGCACCGACCGGGGCTCGGTCGCGGTACGCAGAAATCCCTCCCGCGCGATGCGGGCGGTGTAGAAGGCGACAGTGTCCGAGACCACCGCCCAGCTGTCCAGCAACGCGATCAGCGGGTCCTCGGCGGGTCGTCGGGCCAGCGCGCGTACCGGTGCGGGCTGCGACTCGTCCGCCAGCTTGGCCCGCATCCGCGCCAGGGCCGCGGCGTGGCTGGACGAGGGCTGGCGGAGTTCGACCGGGTCGGGCCCTCCGGAGCCCGGCGGGCAGGTGGCCCCGGCCCCGCGCGTTCCGGTCACGAGCCACCCCGCAGCACCACGTCGAGGCAGCCCCCGTCCGGTGTGTCCGGGGTGCTGCCGCAGCGCAGCACCTCCCCGCCGTCGGCGTCGAGGCGGCCCCGGGCGATCGCCGCGAGCATCTCGGCGTCGCCGGCACCGCGCCGGCCGAACCGCTCGACCCGCACCGAGGTGACCGCGGGGACGGACATGGCCGCGGCGACCAGGTCGCTCAGGAACAGGGTCCGCGTCACCGACAGGTTCTCCGGGTGCAGCGGACCGCGACCGCCGTCGGGGAGCAGTCGGGCGGTCAGCATCTCCCGTACCTGCCGTTCGGTCGCCGACCGGGGCTGTCCGGGCGCCAGGCAGCACACCAGACGGATGTCGAGCGGCACCGTCACGACCGGCGCGAGCGCGACGTCCACGCCGGCCATCCGTCTCGTCTCCAGCCTGCGGGCCACCCGGGCGAGGACCGCGCGGTCCGCCGCCGCGGTCGGGGCGGGTTGCACGGTGACCTGCTCGACGTACCACGAGCCCACCCATCGCCGTCGGGCCACCGCCCGCCGCACCGCGCGGTCCTCGACCGCGCAGGCCGCGTGGTCCGCGGACGTCACGGCGCGGAGCTGCCGGCCGATGGCGTACGGCGCCAGCTCCCGGACCTCCGCCAGGGGTTGCGGGTCCGTACCGCCGGCGGCCGGCAGGGGATTGGTGACGACCGCCGGCGGCCCCGACCCGGCGCCGGGTGTCTGGCGGAGTTTGCGTAGGACGTCGACTCCCACGTTGCCGCGGGTGCCACCACCGAGGCGGTACCGGGCGGCGAAGGCGGTCCCGGGGTGGGGACGCAGCCCGCCGGGGCGGCCGCCGAAGCGCAGCACGGTCCATCCGTCCGGTTCCGGTTCCACCACGAACACCGGGGCGGTCGGCCCACTGCTGAGCAGGTCGGCGCGCGGCCACCACGCCCGTACGCCGTCGTGCAGGCTCACCTGGGCCACGGCGCGGGTCGGATCGGGGCGCAGCGCGGCCGTGGCGCTCTCCCAGCCGGCGGTGTCGCCGCTGCCGTCGACGGGGACGGGGCCGGTCGGGTCGGCCCAGGCGAGGCCGGGGTGCGGCAGCTGCGGCCGGTAGTCGCCGCGCGGCGGCACCCGGGGCGGATCGAGGTCGGCGTGGGTGGTCAGCCCGTGGTCGGCGAGTACGACGTTGGCCAGGGCGACCGCCGTCACCTCCGACCCGGCCGGGCCGGGCCGGGAGACCCGCAGCGGCCCGGGCAGCGCGTCGTCGGTGTGCCAGCGCAGCTCCAGCACGCTCGGGCAGGCGGCGAGGCGATCGGTGTGCCGTACCGGGTCGGCGTTCAGGCGTACCGCGTACCGCCGGGTGGGGTCGGCTGCGGTCAGGCCGGCCAGCGGGTCGGCGGTCAGGTCGGCGGCCGGGTCGGACTCGGCGAGGACGACGACGTCGCCGGCGCGCAGCTCCGGCTCGACGCCGACTGGCACGCGGACGAAGGCCGAGGTGGCGCCGGCCGGCAGGTGGTGCCCGGGGGTCCCCCAGTCGTGCAGGTCCAGACGGTTGCGGGCCGGTGTGAGGCGGATCGGCGAGCAGGTCTCGAAGACGACCGGTTCGTCGTCGGGCGACTGCCCGGCGGCCGGGTCGACCGCGCTGCCGGCAGCCGCGCTGGCGTCCGTGACGGCGGTGCCGGCCGGCAGCAGGACGGTCGTGCCGGTGGCGAACGCGAGCCAGGTGCGGGCGGCGCATCCTTCGTGCACGCGGTAGTCGATGAGTCGCGCGTGCCGGCGCACCGAGGTGCGTCGCCGTGCGGTGCCCAGGTACGCCTCGCCGGCGATGGCGTCCTGCCGGTAGGCCAGCCGGTCCCCGAGGTAGGCGAACAGCTCCAGCAGGGTGACGCCGATGTCGGCCGGGGAACGGTCGGTCCAGGCGGGCAGCAGCACCGCCATCCGGTCCAGCAGTCTGGTCCGCAGCGCCTGGTAGTCCCGGGCGAGGTAGTCCGGCAGGGGAGACCCGGCGGGTGCCGGCGGGTCGGCGTCGGCGGGTGGGCGGCAGTCGACCGTGGCCGGGCCGTCGACGGCGAACCGGAAGGACACCCGCGTGAGCGGTTCGTCGAACTCCGCGGTGGCCGGGCCGAGCAGCCGCAGCACGTACGCCGAGTCGTCACCGCCGGTCGAGGTGCGCACGACGAGGACCCTGGATCGGGACGCCTCCGGTATCGCGGCGCCCACCAGCGCCCGGTCGCCCCGCGTGACGCCGGGGGGCGGGTCGTCCTGTGCCGAGGCGCCGACGACGGCGGTGGCCGGGTACGCCCACTCGACCGGCACGGGGTCGGCACGCACCCCGCCCGTGATCACCACCTGAGGGTCGCCCGGCCCGGTGCCCAGCCCCTCGGGGACCGACCCCCGGAGCAGGTGCACCGCGAGGGTCCGGCGCTGGGGGGCGTCGGGAACGTGGTCGGGCGCGTCCGCCCGGTTCGCCAGCACCTCGACGAAGTCGATGCCGTCGAGGGCCGGCGCGTCCCGGCTTGCCACCAGGGCCAGCCGGATGTCGCGGTCGATCCGGATGTCGGGCGGGTCGGTCGTCGCCAGTGGCTCGTGCGTGGTGGTCATCCCGCCTCCGGCCGGGTGAGGCGGACGACCCGGGGCTCGCCGACGGCGGTCCCGTGGCGCAGCGGGGCGTAGACGATCAGCACCGTCAGGACGGCGTCGACGGTCTCGACCGTGACCTGTTCGACCCGGATGAGGTCGCCGAGCCACCGTTGCAGCGCGGCCTGCACCAGGGCGTGCGTGGTACGCGCCAGTTCGTCGCCGCCGGGGGCGAAGACCAGCCGGTCCACGCCGGCGCCGAAGTCGGGCCGGTTCACCCGTTCCCCGTACCGGGTGAACAGCACCGTCTCGACCAGGCCCCGCAGGTACTCGTCGTCGTCGACGGCGCTCAGCCGGCCGTGCCGGTCGAGGCGCAGGGGGAAGCCCAGGTGCACTCAGACCACCCGGACCCGGTTCTGCGTCGTCAGGACCAGCAGCGGCGCGCCGGTGGGGACGCAGGTCGCGGTGCCTCCCTGCACGACCAGTGGCCGGCCGAGGCTGAACACCCGGGCGCTGCCCGTCGTCCACGCGGCGGCGACGCACGGGCCGCCGGCGCTGGCGGGCAGGGGACAACCAGCGACCGTCCAGGTTCCGGTCAGGGCGTAGGTGACCCGGCCGGACACGGTGACCCTGGGGTTCGGGGCCGTCGACAGTGCCTCGCCGCCGTGCGCGCAGCGGACCGTGGCCCCCTGTTGAACGACGAATCGGGACGTCACTTCACCTCCAGTGCGCCGTTGTTCACCGAGACCGAGGCGGGGGTCAACTTCACGCTGGCGGCGCCGATCGACAGCTCGATGCCCGCCGCCGTGCAGGAGATCCTCATGGTCGTGGTGGTCACCGGCCGGCCGACCTCGATCGTCAGGCCGCCTAGCCTCGGCACGTCGCTCAGCGTGATCGAGACCCCCTCGGTCTTCCAGGTCCTGACGAGAGGATTGGCGGGGGCGACCGGCGCTTCCCCGACCGCCCAGAAGCATCCGGCGAGAATCGGCAGGTCCGGGTCGCCGGCCTCGAACTCGACCCAGACGTGCGCCCCGACCGGCGGCACCGCGAACAGGCCGACGCCCCGGCCGGCGTACGGGACGCAAGGCTCCGCCCAGCAGTGGCGGGTCTCGCCCAGCACCGCCGGCACGCTGACCTGGACACGCCCGCGACCCAGCGGGTCCTGGTTCGCGGTGACCCGTCCGCGGTACTTGCCGTAGAACGGGGTCATCGCCGCCCCGCCCACTCGGCCCGGCCCGGTGCCCCGGCGGTCACGGGCGCACCGCCGGAGCCAGCGACCCGTAGCCGTCGCGGGCCAGCGTGAACCGTTGCGTGTAGAAGCCCGGCCCCAACTCGTGGTCGACCCGGCGGACGTACCACAGGCCGTCGTGGGACCAGCCCGCGCCGCGTACCCCCACCACGGCTCGCGGGCGCAGCACGTCGCCGTAGCGCGCCCCGTCCAGCTCGCCCTCGGCGGTGACCGCGTCGACGCCGCGGTCGACCTCCGCCTGGGCGCGGCCCAGGCCGGCGACCGGGCTGACGCCGCTGAGCCGGATTCGGCGCCGCCGGATCGAGCCCTGGTGCGCGGCCCACAACGGGCGGGCGGCCAGCGGCGGGCGGGTGCTGACGGCGGCGGCCAGTGGCAGTCGCGTTCCGCTGCGGGGTTCCTGGAGGTCGCCGTCCATCGCCACCACCGACAGCGCGTCGGTCCGGAACCGCAGGGACCGTACGTTCGCCTCGGAGCCGGGCCCGGCGGTCAGGGCACGCTGCGGTGCTCCGGAATGTACCGGTCCCCAGTAGAAGGTGCTCGTGCCCGGCACCGGTCCGGGGCGGACGTGCGCGACGTAGCCGTGCTGGCGGGCCAGCGCCGTCAGGTGCGCGAGGTCGGTGCCGTGCTGGGTCGGCACCCGCTCGACGGGCAGCGGCGGGTCGGCGGTGCGTGGTGGCACCACGTCGGCGGCGATGCCGTCGACGGCGTAGCGGGCGAGGATCGCGTGCACCTGCTGGTAGTGGTCGAGCCCCGGATGGTCGGTGTCGACCTCCTCCCGGTCGAGCAGGTAGGAGACGTCCTCGCCGAGGACGGTGAGGGTGGTGGCGGCCGTCTCCGCGCCGGGGGTGAAGTCGACGGAGGTCACGATCCCGTCGACCAGCACCCGCGACACGGCCCCGAACGTCACGACCACGCTCACCCGGGCGAACGGCGTGATCGGCGCCCGTTGCAGCACGGGCGTGTCCAGGGCGGCGCCCGGGCCGGACCGTCCGGCGTCGAAGGTGAGCGTGAAGCCGGAGCGGTCGTTCTCGCGTTCGCTGACCACGACCGAACGCAGGCGGGAGGTGAGTTCCGGCGGCAGCGGTACGGGCAGGACGGGTCCGGCGAAGACCCGCAGCAGAGTCGATGCCGGCATGTCACATCCCCGGCATGGGGATGACCAGCAGGCGGCCTTCGGCGCCCGGGGCGACCAGCTCGTCGGGATCGAGCGCGGCGTTGGCGTCGGCGATCTGCCAGAACGCCAACGGATCGCCGAGGTGCCGGTGGCTGAGCAGGTCGAGCCGGTCGCCGGAGACCACCTGGTGCACCGCGACGGCGCGGGCGGCCGGCAGGACCGGCAGGAGCCGGGTGCGCAGGCACGCGACGGCGCGCCGACCGCCGACGTCGTCCAGCATCGTGGTCACGGTCGTCTCCACGTCGTCGTACCGACCCGTTCCGCCCAGCACGTCAGGCCCCCGGCAGACCACTCGACGCCGCCGCGGCGCCCGTGCGGCCCACGCCCGCCATGAGTTCCTTCGCCACCTGGTGCACGAGGAAGAGCGCGTAGCCGGGGTCTGTCACCGGCAGGTCGTGGTACGAGAGCACCCGGGCGGACAGGTCGACGGAGGCTCTCGTGGGGAACAGTTCGGGGTCGAACGCCTGCTCGACGATGCTGATGCCCTCGATCCGCACCGGGAGGGCCCGGCCCGGACCCCAGACCAGCAAAGTCAGCGGGCCCTGCGCCGGCAGGATCTCTATCGCGCCGGTGAGCAGCAGCGCCGCGTTCTCGATCATCCGGCTGCTGGGAGGATAGAGCAGCAGCTCCAGTGCGGCGAGGTGCGGCATGACGCCCATCGCCGCGGCGACCTCGTCGCCGTTGGCGAGCTGGTCCGCCGCGTCGACCTCGAGGGTCAGTGAGATGGTCTCCACCGGGGCCCCGGAGAGACGGTGCGGGTCGGCCGGGCCGGCGGCGGGCGAGTCGGGGCCGCCGCGCGGGCGGACCGTCCGCGTGACCTGGTCAGGGTTGTACTGGAAGACGATGGGCCGGGTTGCCGGGGCGCCCAGGTCGACCGCGACGACGGCACCGTGCAGGGTGCGCGGACTCCCCGGGAAGCTGGTCATGGGCGCCAGCATGAGCCCCGGTCATCAACCGCTCGTCACGACCGCGTCACACCGGCGGGTGGAGGCCGGGTGTCGCCCGTGGCGCGTGGCGCCGCCGGGTGGCCCGGTCGAGGTTCCGGGTAACCGCCGACCGAGGGGACACTTGTCGGATATAAAGTGCGTTATCTCCGGTTTGGCCGGAAATTATCCGAGTTGAGGAGTTGGCGCATGCCGCACAGCCTGGTCGATCGCGCCGTCGGCGGGCCGGGCGCACGGCGGAGCGCCGGGGCCGTTCCGCCGTCGCCGGTCTCGGTCACCCTGTTCGGCTGTTTCCGCCTGGTTGTCGGGGGCGAGGACGTCGCGCTGCCCCTCGGGGTGCAACGGCTGGTCGCGCTGCTCGCCCTGCGCGGGCGGGCGGGCCGCAGCCGGCTGGCAGGCCAGCTCTGGCCCGATACCGAGGAGGACCGGGCGCTGGCGAGCCTGCGGACCGCCATGTGGCGCGCCAACCGGGCCGTTCCCGGTCTCGTGGCGGGCGTCGGGCCGTCCCTGGACCTCGGCCCCGCCGTGACCGTGGACGTCCGTGACCTGGTGCGCGTGGCCCGACGGCTGACCGAGGGGGGCCGGCCGGGGCCCGAGGCGATGACCTGCCTGCCGGACAACGACGCCGAACTCCTCCCCGACTGGGACGACGAGTGGCTCGTCGACGAGCGGGAGCGGATGCGGCAACTGTGCCTGCACGTCCAGGAGGCCTTCGCCGACCACCTGGCTGCCGAAGGGCACTTCGGTCTGGCGCTGGAGGTGGCGTTCGCCGTGCTCCGCCACGACGCCCTGCGGGAGAGCGCCCACCGGTCGGTGATCCGGATCCATCTGGCCGAGGGCAACGTCAGCGAGGCGCGACGGGCGTACGCCACCTGCCAACGGGTGCTGCGGCAGGAACTGGGCATCCCGCCGAGCCCGGCGACAGCGCGCATGCTGGCGCTGCCGCCGGACCGTGGCGTGCTCAGGGCGTAGGAGGAGGCGCCGGGGGCGTGCGGCGCCCCCGGGTCAGCCGGCGGGCGCGAGTGCCACCGGGGCGCCGCCGGCGAGCCGGCTGCGTTCGGCGGCGAACGCCATCCGGTGGCTGTCCAGGGACTCCTGCGGACCCGAGCGCATCCGGGACCGGTCGCCGGTGGCCACCGCCTCCACGAAGGCCGCCATCAGCGCCATGTCGCCGCCGCCGTGACCGGAGCCGGCGTCCGCCCCGCCGCCCCGGGTGTCGGTGGTGACGGTCTCGCCCGTGACGAAGTCGGTGACGGCGACCTGTTCGCCGTCGCCCTCCAGGTAGCCGTGGGTGCCCATGATCCGGGTGCGCCGGTGCCCGCCGGGGGTGAAGGCGCTCATGGTGAGGGTGGCGGTCGCGCCGCCGGCGAACGAGACGGTCACGCTCTGGTGGTCGGCGACGTCGTTCCCGCCGCCGTAGACGCACCGGCCGTACGGTCCGTCGCGGAGCGCGGCGGCCACACCCTCCTCGGTCAGGTCGCGGGTCACCACCGCCAGCGGCCACTCGTGCCGGTCGGAATCCGCGAGACAGGCGCGGTAGAAGCGGGCGGCCGAGTACGGGCAGGTCGACTCGACCCGGCAGTCGAGGCAGCGGTCGGCGGCGCCGCGCGGCCGGTTGCCGGGGTGGAAGTGGTGCAGCGCGCCGACGCTGCTGACCCGCGTCGGGGTGTCGTCGACGACGTAGCGCAGCCAGTCCAGGTCGTGGCAGCACTTGGCGAGCAGGCTGCTGGAGGATTCCTCGGCGCGGCGCCAGTTGCCGCGGACGTAGGAGTGCGCGAAGTGCCACCAGCCGACCGGCTCCAGGTGCTCCACGCCGACGATCCGGCCCAGCGCCCCGCTGTCGACGTACCGCTTCACCGCGTCGGTGTAGCGGGTGTAGCGCAGCACGTGGCAGACGGCGAGCAGCACGCCGGTGCGCTCGGCCGCCGCGGCGACGGCCTGGCACTCGGCCTCGCTGGGTGCGATCGGCTTCTCCAGCAGGACGTGGTAGCCGAGGTCGGCGAGGCGGACGGCCGGTTCGGCGTGCTCCCGGTCCGGGGTGGCGAGGACGACGGCGTCGGCCAGTCGGGGTTGCGCGGCGAGGTCCTGCCATGATTCGAACGACGCGGACGCCGCGACGCCGTGGGCGTCGGCGAGCGCGGTGCGGTGGGCGAGCCGCGGGTCGGCGACCGCGACGACGCGGGCCCGCTCGGGGTGGCGCAGTGCGTATCCGGCGTACGTGCTGCCGCGGTTGCCGGCGCCGACGACGGCGAGGGTGACGGTCATCGGAGTCCTTCGCTATTACGGTTCTGGATCGATCTGTCCAGGTATTCACACGAACAGTAACGATGTGACCTCGGTGCATACGGGCTCTAGTATCGGCCCGGACCGTAAGTTAATGTACTGCGAACCTGACTCCCCCGGAAGGATGCGAGATGCGTGTTCGGAAGAGCCTGTCGGCCGTGGCGGTGGCGACCGTCGCCGCGCTCGCGGCTACGGGCTGTGGCGGTTCCGGCTCCGGTGACTCCGGTAAGGCGACCGTGACAATGTGGACATATCCGGCTATCTTCGACGAGGCGAAGCACCGCGCGCACTGGGACGAGACCATCAAGGCGTTCCAGGCGACCAACCCCGATATCAACGTCAAGGTCGAGATCTTCCCCTGGGCCAACCGCGACCAGGCGCTCGCCACCGCGATCGCGGGCAACAAGGGGCCGGACGTCGTCTACCTGATCCCCGACCAGCTGCCCAAGTACGCCCGCAACATCGAGCCCGTCGACAAGTACCTCGACGAGGCGACCAAGAGCGACCTGCACGCGAACGTGGTGCAGTCGGTGACCATCGACGGCAAGATGATGGGCGCCCCGATCCTCACCAGCGCCTCCACGCCGATCTGCAACAAGAAGGTCTTCGCGGCCGTCGGCGAGACGAACTACCCGACGAGCTGGAACGACCTGCTCACCCTGGCCCCGAAGTTCAAGGCCAAGGGCTACGACATCATCACGTACGCCGGTGACGCCAAGCAGACCCTGAACCAGACCTTCTACCCGCTGCTCTGGCAGGCCGGCGGCGACGTGTTCAGCCCGGACGGCAAGTCGGTCGCCTTCAACAGCGACGCCGGCAAGAAGGCGCTGAACTTCCTCAAGCAGCTCGTCGACGGCGGCTACGTCGACAAGTCCATGCTCACCACCGTCCCGCCGATCGAGCAGACCCGCGTCGCGCAGAACAAGGTCGCCTGCAGCTGGTACACGCCGGTCGCCGAGATCGAGAAGTTCTGGGGCAAGGAGAACATCCAGGTCATCCCGCACCTCACCGAGACCAAGCAGATCGGCTACGGCACCGTCGGCTCGCTGTCGATGCTGAAGACCTCCAAGGACAAGGAGGCGGCCGGCAAGTGGCTGGCCTTCGCCACCAACGCCGAGAACACCAAGAAGTACGACATCGGTGCCAGCCTCTTCTCTCCCCGGAAGTCCAGCGGTCCGCTGTACGCCAGTGACCCCGTCCTCGGGGAGCAGGAGAAGCACGTGGCCACCAGCACGGTCGGCCCGCTGCACGAGAAGGCCCGCGACGTCCAGGGCGTCCTCTCCCCGGAGATCCAGGCCGCCCTGCTCGGCAAGAAGTCCGTGGACCAGGCGCTCGAGGACGCGGCGAAGGCCGCCACTCCGCTGCTCGGCTAGTGCCGGCGCGGCTCGCGGTGGGCGCACCCCGCCCACCGCGAGCCGCCGAGAAAGGTTGTCAGATGGTTGCACTACCGGGGACCCGCCGCCCGCGCATACGCGTGCGCCGCCCCTCCGCCCGCGAGGCCGGCACGGCGCTGCTGTTCGTCCTGCCGTTCCTGCTGCTCTTCGTCGTCTTCCGGTTCGGGCCGGCGATCGCCGGGGTGGCCCTGGGCTTCACCGACTACACCATCGGTGGCGAGACGAGCTTTGTCGGGCTGGAGAACTTCCGCCGGCTCGTCGACGATCCCACGTTCTGGACGGCGCTGCGCGTCACGGTCCTGTTCACCGTGCTGTCCGTGCCGCTGTCGATGCTGGCCTCCCTCGGCATGGCGCTGCTGACCCGCCGCGCCTTCCGCGGCGCGAAGCTCTTCCGGTCCATCTTCTTCCTGCCGGTGGTGACCAGCCTGGTCCTCGCCGGCGTGGTCTTCGCCTGGGTCTTCGCCGAGGACGGGCCGTGGTCGCGGGCCATGGGCGTGATCGGCCTGCCGGCCGGCTCCTGGCTCGCCGACAGCGTGCTGGTGGTCCCCGCGCTGGTGCTGGTCTCGGTCTGGTCCCGCTTCGGCTACGGCATGCTGATCCTGCTCGCCCGGATGCAGGACATCCCGGCGGAGCTGGAGGAGGCGGCGCTGACCGACGGCGCGTCGGCGTGGCAGCGCTTCCGGTACGTGACGCTGCCCCAGCTGCGGCCCGCCCTGTTCTTCGTCGCCATCATCGAGACCACCGTGTCGTTCCAGGTCTTCGACCTGGTCTACGTGATGACCGGCGGCGGCCCCGTGCGGTCCAGCTACAGCCTGGTCTACCTGCTCTACGACCAGGGCTTCAAGTACTTCGACCTGGGCTACGCCAGCGCCGTCGGGGTCGCGCTGTTCGTGCTGACGATCATCGTGGCGCTGATCCAGCGGCTGACCCTCGGGAGGGAAGAATGACGGACACGATCACGCCACCGGCAACCGCCGTCCCCACCCCGCCGGCGTCGCCCAAGGGCGCCCGGCGGGCGTACCGGCCCGGCCGCGCCGGCAAGGGCTGGGTGGTCGGCCGCACCACGCTGCTGGTGGTCGGCGCGGCGGTCACGCTCTTCCCCTTCTACGCGATGGTCGTGCTGTCGTTCAAGCCGACCGGGCCGGTCACGTTCCCGGACAGCCTGCTGCCCTGGCCGTTCTCCACCGAGGCGTACGACCAGGTGGTCGGCGCCAAGAGCGTGCTGCGCTGGATGTGGAACACCATCATCTACTCGGTGGTGTCGGTGGTCGGCGTGCTGCTGTTCGCCTCGATGGCCGGCTACGCCTTCGCCAAGAAGCGGTTCCCGGGCAAGGAGACCATGTTCTGGTCGTTCCTGGCGATGCTGATGGTGCCGTTCCACGTCACGATGATCCCGACGTTCATCATCATCTCCGAGATGAACGGCGTGGACACGTACTGGGGCATGATCGTGCCGACCCTGGCCAACGCCCAGGCGGTGTTCCTGATGCGGCAGTTCATCGCCTCGCTGCCCGACTCGCTGTTCGAGGCGGCCCGCCTCGACGGCTGCTCCGAGTGGCGGGTGTACGTCTCGATCGTGCTGCCGCTGATCAAGCCGATCCTCGCCACGCTCGGCGTCTTCGTCTTCCTGTGGCACTGGAACGACTTCCTGTGGCCGCTCATCGTCGGGCAGAGCCTCGACATGCGTACCCTCACCACCGGCATCGCCTCGCTCCAGCAGGAGAACGTGGCGTTGAACATGCTCCTCGCCGGGTCGGTCGTGGCGTTCGTGCCGATCTTCATGGCGTACCTGATCGGACAGCGCTACTTCCAGGAGGGCGTCGCCACGACGGGCATCAAGGGATGAGCGTCATCGCGGTGGCAGCCTCGCCGGAGGTCCGCGAGCTGTTCTTCGACGCCGGCGCCTGGGCGGCGCTGGGCCGGCTGGGGGAGGTGCGGCTGCCGGCCGACGGCGCCGACGTCGGCGACGAGACCACGCTCGCCCGGCTGCTCGCCGACGCCGACGTGGTGGTCACCGGCTGGGGCACCGCGCCGCTGTCGGCGGCGGTGCTCGCCGCCGCGCCCCGGCTGCGGCTGCTCGCGCACACCGGGGCCAGCGTCAAACCCTTCGTCACCCCCGCCAGCTTCGCCCGGGGCGTCCGCGTCAGCCAGGCCGGCGAGGCGATGGCGTACGCGGTGGGGGAGCAGGCGCTCGCGCTGACCCTCGCCCTGCTGCACCAGCTGCACCGCTTCGACCACGCGCTGCGGACCGGGGTCGACTGGGCGACCGCGAAGGCGGCGCCGCCCCGGCGGGAGCTGCGCGGGGCGGCGGTCGGGGTCGTCGGGGCGTCCCGCACCGGTCGGGCGTACCTCGGCCTGGTGCGGGCGCTCGGGGCGCGGGTGCTGGTGGCCGACCCGTACCTCTCCGACGCCGAGGCCGCGACGCTCGGGGTCGAGCGGGTCGCGCTCGACGACCTGCTCGCCCGCAGCCTCGTGGTGTCCCTGCACGCGCCGGTGCTGCCGGAGACCGTCGGGATGGTCGGCGCGCGCGAGCTGGCCCTGATGCCCGACGGCGCGCTGCTGGTCAACACCGCCCGTTCGGCGCTGGTCGACGAGGCCGCGCTGCTGGCCGTGCTGCGCTCCGGGCGGATCGACGCCGCGCTGGACGTGTTCGACGCCGAGCCACTGCCGGTGGACCATCCGTTCCGGCGGCTGCCGAACGTGCTGCTGACCCCGCACGAGGCGGCCGGGACGGTCGGGTCGCGGCGGCGGGCCGCCGACATCGTCGTCGCCGAGATCGACCGGTTCCTACGCGGGGAGCAGCTGCGCCACGAGGTGCGACCGGAGCACCTCGATCGCACGGGCTGAGCGCGGCTGACCTGCCCTGGCGCGGCGGCAGCCCGGATGAGTAGCCTCTGCGCTCATGCGCATCGCCCTCGCCGGACTGGCCACCAGTCACCCCTACACCGACGCCCGCACCCTGCGTGACGACGCGGAGCTCGTGGTGTGGGAGCCCGACCCGCAGCGGCTGGCGCGGTTCCGGGCCGAGCAGCCGGACGCGGCGGTCGCGCCGGACCTGGCGGCGCTGCTGGCGACCGGCCCGGACGGCGTGGTCCTCACCGTCCCCACCTCCGACGTGCCGGAGGCGTTGGCGCAGGTGCTGGAGCGCAAGCTGCCGTGCTTCGTCAACAAGCCGGCCGCCGCGACCGTCGGGCAGCTCGACCGGTTGGAACGGGTCGTGGCGCGGGCCCCGGAGCTGGTGCTCTCCTCCTCGGTGCTGCGCTTCGCGCCGGAGTTCGTCGCGTTCGACGTGCCGCGCGACGAGGTGCTGTCGGTGCGCGCCACGGTCCGGCACGACGTCGGGATCTGGGCCACCGGCTACAACCCGTGGCAGGACGACCCGGCGGTCGGCGGGGGCACCCTGGTCATGATGGGCCTGCACGGGGTGGAGTTGCTGGTCGCGCTGCTCGGGCCGGCGGTGCGGCTGGTGGGGGCCGCCGGCACCGTGCGCCGGCACCGGGGCCTGCGCTCGGAGGACACGGGGCTGCTGGCCGTGCAGTGGGACGACGGGGTGCCCGGCACGGTGGAGGTGCTCGGGGTCAGCGAGGGCGAGGCGTACGAGGTCACCGTGCACACCGCCGCGGGGGAGCGCCGGGTGGTGCTGCGCGGCGGGGCCGACGAGTTGGGCTACCGGGCCACCATCGACGCGTTCGTCGGCATGGTCCGGGGCGCCCCGAGCCCGGTGCCGTGGGCGCAGACGCGCGCCGTCCTGGACGTTCTCACCTCGGCGCGCGCCGTGGCCTGACGATCGCCGACCCGATCCACGCGTCGGGTGCCTTGACGCCCCTCCGGCCGGAGGTTACGGTCATGACCGTTACTTCGGAAGGGGTGTGGTGGCATGCGTACGGTTGCGGACCTGGAGGAGCGGCTCTCGCGCCCGCGGGACGTCCTGGTGGACGATCTGCGAAAGCTCGACGGGGACATCCTGATCCTCGGGGCGGGCGGCAAGCTGGGGCCGAGCCTCGTGCGGCTGGCGCTGCGGGGCGTGGCGGCGGCGGGCACCGGCGCCAAGGTCATCGCCGTGTCCCGCTTCTCGGAGGCGGGGCTGGCCGACGCCCTGCGCGACGAGGGCGCGGTGGTGGTCGAGGCGGACGTCACCGACGACGCCGCGTTGGCCGCGCTGCCCGACGCGCCCAACGTGGTCTTCCTGGTCGGGGCGAAGTTCGGCACCTCGGGCCGGGAGCACGCCACCTGGGCCACCAACACCTTCCTGCCCGGGCGGATCGCCCAGCGCTTCGCCGGGTCCCGCCTGGTGGCGCTGAGCACCGGCAACGTCTACCCGCTGGTCCCGGTGACCTCCGGCGGCTGCGTCGAGCAGACCCCGGTCCAGCCGGTCGGCGAGTACGCCATGTCCTGCCTGGGCCGCGAGCGGATCCTCACCCACTTCGCGCTGCGCGACGAGACCCCGCTGGCCCTGATCCGGCTCAACTACGCCGTCGAGATGCGCTACGGCGTCCTCGTCGACGTCGCCCGCGCCGTGCACGCCGGCGAGCCCGTGGACCTCACCATGGGGCACGCCAACATCGTCTGGCAGGGCTACGCCAACGAGGTCACGCTGCGCGCCCTGCACCACACGCGGACACCGCCGTTCGTGTTGAACCTGACCGGGCCGGAGCTGGTCTCGGTCCGTCAGGTCGCCACCGCGCTCGCCGCCCGGCTGGGCCGTGAGCCGGTCTTCACCGGCACCGAGGCGCCGACCGCGCTGCTGTCCAACGCCCAGCTCTGCCACCGGCTCTTCGGCTACCCCGACGTGCCGGTCGCCGAGCTGATCGACCTGACGGCGGACTGGGTCGCCGACGGCCAACCCCTGCTCGGCAAGCCGACCGGATTCCAGCGCCGCGACGGCAACTTCTAGGAGAGACCGTGTTGACCGCATCGAGCACCCGACAGACCTCGGCCCTGGCCCGGTTCCAGCGCGGCTGCGCCATCCCCGCGCACCCGCTGGCCCTGGACGCCGACCGCAAGCTCGACGAGCGCCGGCAGCGGGCGTTGACCCGCTACTACCTGGCCTCCGGCGCGGGGGGCGTCGCCGTCGGGGTGCACACCACCCAGTTCGCCATCCACGACCCGAAGGTCGGGCTGCTCGCCCCCGTGCTGGAGTTGGCCGCCGAGACCGCGGCCGGCTCGGACGCGATCCTGGTCGCCGGCGCCTGCGGGGACACCGCCCAGGCGGTCGCCGAGGCGGAGCTGGCCGCCTCGCTCGGCTACGACATGGTGCTGCTGTCGCCGTACGCGCCGCTGGACGAGGACGCCCTCGTCGAGCGGGCCCGCGCGGTCGGCGAGGTGCTGCCGGTGATCGGCTTCTACCTGCAGCCGGCCGTCGGCGGGCGCGAGCTGTCCCGGGGCTTCTGGGCCCGGCTGGCCGCCCTCGAGTCGGTGGTCGGGATCAAGGTGGCGCCCTTCGACCGCTACCGCACCCTGGACGTGCTGCACGGCGTGGTCGCGGCCGGCCGCAACGGCGACCTGGCCCTCTACACCGGCAACGACGACCACATCCTGGCCGACCTCGTGGCGCCGCACCGGGTCGTCGTGGACGGCCGGGCCGTCGAGGTGGAGTTCGTCGGCGGGCTGCTCGGCCAGTGGGCGGTCTGGGCGAACACCGCGGTGACCCTGCTCGACGAGGCCCACCGGGCCCGCGCCGGCGACGACGCCGCGCTGCGCCGGCTGCTCACCCTCGACGGTCACCTGACCGACGCCAACGCCGCCATCTTCGACTCCGCCAACGGCTACCACGGCTGCATCCCCGGCATCCACGAGGTGCTGCGCCGGCAGGGCCTGCTGGCCGGCCGCTGGTGCCTGGACCCGGCCGAGGAGCTGTCGCCGGGGCAGATGGCCGAGCTGGACCGGGTGCACCGGGCGTACCCGCACCTGCGCGACGACGACTTCGTCGCCGAGCACCTCGACACCTGGCTCTCCTGACCGGAGCGACGCGGTAGGGAGGTCGGCGGCGCGGGACACCGTCCCCGCCGCCGACCTCGGGCCCGCCCGGGACGGGGGCGGGCGGGCCGTCAGAGGGTCAGGCGGTAGAGGGTCAGCGGGCGACCGCTGGTGCCGGAGGCGAGGTTGCCGGTCCGCTCGGCCAGGCCGGCCAGCTCCAGGCGGTGCAGCATGCGCCGCGCGGTGCGCTGCTGCACCCGCAGTTGGTCGGCGACCTCCCGGCTGGTCAGCGGCTCGTCGCCGACCGTCGTGCGCACCTCACGCAGCCGCAGCAGGGTGGGCACGGAGAGGCCGACCCGTTGGGCGATGACCGCCAGGTTCACCTCCGCCGGCGGCGGGGCCGGCGTGGTGGACTCCAGCACGATGTCGGTCTCGCCGCGCAGCGACAGCACGGCCGTGGTGGGGCCGACCCGGCGGGCCCGGCTCAGCGCGCGGCGTGCCAGGTTCTCCGCCTCGGCGGCGCTGCGGCCCAGCCCGAACCCGATCTGCACGGTCTCGTGCCGGTCGGCCAGCCGGCGCAGCATCGGCAGCGCCGTGAAGCCGCCGGTGGCGTCGTGCAGCGGCCCGCGGGTGGTGACGATGAGGTACGTGTCGGGGGCGAAGCGCGCGACGGTGCCGCCGAGCCCGGCCACCTCCTTGAGCAGCCCGTCGTCGCCGTCGGACAGGTTGGCCAGCCCGAGCGCGATCTGGGCGTCCTCCTGGGCCTGGCTGCCGACGTGCAGCAGGAGTTGGCGCAGCGCGGCGCGCACCGAGTGGTTCGACGGGGCGAGGCGGAACGCCGGCATCTCGTGGCGCAGTACCTCGTACACCGAGCTGATGCAGGTGACGGCGACGTCCGCGCCGGCCTTGCGCTGCCGGCGGTGGAAGGCGACCACGTCGTCGGAACTCAGGCCGCTGCGGTAGGGCAGCGACCGGACCCGGTCCGCGGGCAGGTCGGCCTCGCCGAAGGTGCCGGCGACGTCGGCGCCGGTGACGGTGTCGATCGACATGCGGGTGACGTCGCGGCCGTCGCGCAGCAGCCGCACGGCGGCCTGGAGCAGGGTCGCGCCCGTGTAGTCGACGAAGACCGCCGGCCGGTGCAGCAGGTTCGCCTCCCGGGCGAGGGTGTACGGCACGACGCCGGTGAACAGCCATGCCTCGACCTGGCCGGCGTGCGCCTCGACGATCGCCGGTGCCTGCGACTCGTGGTCGTAGTGCAGCCGCCGGGCGGTGACGCCGGGCTGCTCCTCGCAGGTGGCGGCCACGTCGTCGA
The DNA here is from genome assembly GCF_040295705.1 of Micromonospora sp. NPDC002717. Taxonomy (NCBI): domain Bacteria; kingdom Bacillati; phylum Actinomycetota; class Actinomycetes; order Micromonosporales; family Micromonosporaceae; genus Micromonospora; species Micromonospora sp. NPDC002717. Next base: position 62,900 of record NZ_JBEOVW010000031.1, read on the forward strand.
CCAGGTCGTGCGGACCGACGACCCCGATCTCAATGGTCACCGCTGCCTCCTGTCAGGGTTGCATTGTTCGCAGCACAAGATTACGGTCAGGCCCGGTATTACTGTAGCCCTGGGAGGGTGCGTGTCGTTCCCCAGCATGGCCGACGCCGGCGGCCGGACGATCGGTGCGGAGGAGCTGGCCGCCGTCAGCCGGGTGCTCCAGTCGGGCATGCTCAGCTCGGTCTGGGGCACGGAGGTCCGCGCCCTGGAGCGCGAGATGGCCGACCTCCACGGAGTGTCGCACGCCGTGGCCGCCAGTTCGGGGACCGCGGCGCTGCACCTGGCCGTCGCGGCTGTCGCGCCGGACCCGGGCGACGAGATCATCACGTCTCCGATCAGCGACTTCGGCACGGTCGCGCCCATTCTCGCCCAGAACGCCGTGCCCGTGTTCGCCGACGTCGATCCGTGCACCGGCAACCTCGACCCGGCGGCGGTCGCCGCCGCGATCGGGCCGCGCACCCGGGCGATCCTCGGGGTGCACCTGTTCGGCGCGGCCGCCGACCTGCGCGAGGTCGCCGATTCCGCCGGCGTGCCGCTGATCGAGGACTGCGCCCAGGCCTGGCTCACCCGCTACCCGGACGGCACCCTCGCCGGCACGGCCGGCGCGATCGGCTGCTTCAGCCTCCAGCAGTGGAAGCACATCACCTGCGGCGACGGCGGCCTGACCGTGACCGACGACGCCGTGCTGGCCCGCCGGATGCGGCTCTTCGCCGACAAGGGCTGGCCCCGCGACGAGGCCCGCCGGCACGTGAGCCTCGGCCTGAACTACCGGATGACCGAGCTGGCTGGCGCCGTCGCCCGCGCCCAGCTGGCGAAGCTGCCCGGGGTGCTGGCCGACCGGCGGCGCACCGCCCGCCGACTGGCCGCCGCGCTGGCCGACCTGCCCGGCGTGCGCCTGCCGGCGGACCTCGACGCGCACGCCTGGTGGCTGTTCCCCGTCGTGCTCGACCCGCCGCTGACCAACCACGAGGTGGCCGGGAAACTGGCCGCCGCCGGGATCCCCGCCCGCGCCGGCTACCTCCAGCAGCCGCTGCACTGCGCCCCGGCGCTGACCGAGGCCCCCGTCTACGGCACCTCCCGCTTCCCGCTGACCGTGCCGCCGGCCGACCGGCTGCCGGCCTACGGGCCCGGCGCGTTCCCGGTCGCCGAGCGGCTCATCGCGGAGACCCTGCTGGTGATCGACTGGAACGAGCGGTACACCGACGCGCACGTCGACGAGATCGCCCGGGCGGTCCGGGCGGCGGTGACCCCGTGATCGCGCCGGCCGCCGCCGCGCTGCGCGACCGGCTGCGCTGGCGGCTCGTCGCCGCCACCGCCACGCCGATGGACGCCGACCGGACGGTCGACGCCGCGGTGCTCGACCGCTACCTGCGCGGCCTGGTCGTCGACGGCGCGGACGCCCTTGCCGTGTGCGCCCACACCGGCCGCGGCCCCTACCTCGACCGGGCGACCCGCGACCTGGTCGTGCGCCACGCCGTCGGCACCGGGGTGCCGGTGGTCGTCGGGGTGGGCGGCCGGCCGGGGGAGCGCACCGACGAGGTCGCCGCGCAGGCCGCCCGGGCCGCCGACCTCGGCGCCGCCGGCGTCCTGGTCTTTCCCGTCGACGGCGACGCGGTCGCCCACCACGACGCCGTCTGGCAGTCCGCCGGCCTGCCGATGCTCGCCTTCGACCTCTACACCCGGCCGTACTCCGCGTCGCGGCTGGCCGCCCTGCTCGAGCACCCGGGCGTCGCCGGGGTGAAGGTGGCCCGGCTGCACGACGCGCTCGCCTGCCAGGCCGCCCTGGCCGCCGCGCACCGGGCCGACCGGCTGGCGGTCACGGGCGAGGACCGGATGTTCGGGCCGTCGCTGATGTGGGGCGCGCAGGCCGCCCTGGTCGGCCTCGCCGCCGCGGCCGTGCCGGTCACCGCCGCCGTGCTGCGGGCGTACGCCGACGGGAAGCACGACGACTTCGTCGCCGCCTCCGCCCGGCTCGACCGGCTCGCCGAGGTCACCTTCACCGACCCGATGGAGGGGTACGTGCACCGCATGCTCCAGATCGCCGCCGACGAGGGGCGGATCCCCGCCTCCCACGCGGTCGACCCGTACGCTCCGGCGCTGCCGGACGGCGATCGGGACGGCGTGCTCGCGGTGGCGAGGCAGCGGTGAGCGGCAACCCGTTCGTCGCGGCCGACCTGCCCCCGGTCACCTTCGACGTCGACGTCCTCGTCGGCCGGTACGCCGACCGGCCGGGCCCCACCGGCGACCCCCGCGACGTCGCGGCCACCCTCGGCGCGAACGGCATCGCGCGGGCGGCCGTGGCCAGCCTCCGGGCGGCGCTGTTCGACATGCCCAGCGGCAACGACGAGGCCGCCGCCCTGGCCGGCCCCACCGTGCTGCCCGTCGGCGCGCTCGACCTGCGTGACCCGCTCGGCGCGGAGCGGGAGGTCGTCCGGCTCGCCGAGCGCGGCTTCCGGGCGGTGCGGCTCTTCCCCGACGAGCAGCGCGTCGAGCCGGACTTCCCGTCCGTGCGGCACGTCGCCCGCCGGGCCGCCGAGGCCGGCCTGGTCATCCTGACCGGCGGGGACGTCCGCCGGTTCTGGCGGCCGCTGCGCGGCGCGACCGTGGTCTTCCTGGACACGCACTTCTACCACCTGGGCGACTTCGTGGTGGCGGCCCGCGACGAGCCCGGCTTCCACACCTCCACCCGGCTGCTCAACTCGCCCGACGCGCTGGAGACCGTCGTCGCCCACGTCGGCGTCGGGCGGCTGCTCTACGGCTCCCGCACCCCGTTCTACGAGCCGGTCGTGCCGCGACTGCGGCTGGCCCGCGGCGGTCTCGGGCCGGCCGAGGTGGCCGCCGTGGCGGGCGGCAACGCCCGCCGGATCCTGGAGGGCCAGGAATGATCATCGACGTGCACGCCCACTGGGGGCCCTGGTTCTTCAGCATGGACGTCGGGGCGGTCGCCACCAACCTGGCGGTGATGGACCGCTACGGCATCGACCTCGCCGTCGTCTCCGCCACCGAGGCGGTCATCTACGACGTCGCCGCCGGCAACCGGGCGATGGCCCGGGTCCTGGAGACCAACGACCGCCTGCTCGGCTACCTGACGATCAACCCGCGCCGCCTCGACGACGCCGAACGGGACCTGCGCGAGCTGCTCCCCACCGGCCGGTTCGTCGGCGTGAAGATCCACACCGACTACACCGGCTCCCCGGCGGACTCCCCGCAGGCCCGCGCGGCGCTGGAACTCGTCGCCGCGCACGACCTGCCCGCCCTCGTGCACACCTGGGACGCGACGCCGCTCGACCTGGCCCAGGCCGTCGCGGACATCCCCGGGCTGCGCGCCATCGCCGGGCACATGGGCGCGAACGGCTGGCGGCACGCCGTCGAGGCGGCCAACTCGGTCGACCGGCTCTGGCTGGAGCCGTGCTTCTCGCACACCGAGGCGGGCCGGTTCGCCGCCGTGGCGGCGGCGGTCGACCCGCGTCGGCTGCTCTTCGGCACCGACGCCACGCTCATCGACCCCGCGGCGGCCTTCGGGGCGGTGCTCGCCGCCGACCTCGACGCGGAACTGGCCGAGCGGGTCGCCTGGCGCAACGCTGCCGAGTTGTTCCGCCTCGACGTGTGCTGACGTCGGCTCTGTTTGGAGGACGGCGGCAACCTGCTCGCCGCGCTCAGTCCGGGTCGGTGACCCGGGCCAGCACGATGCCGCAGACGATCAGGGCCAGTGCGGCGAAGCGGCCGACACCGACCGGATCCTTGTGCACGACGATGCCCAGCGAGATCGCGCCGATCGCGCCGATGCCGGTGAACACGGCGTAGGCCGTGCCGACCGGCAGGTCCTGCATCGCCCGGGAGAGCAGGTAGACGGCGGCGGCTCCGAGCGCGAAGCAGAGCAGGGTCGGCGCCGGCCTGGTGAAGTTCTGCGTCGGCTTGATCGTCTGCGACCAGATGATCTCGACCAGGCCGGCGAGCGCCAGGACGAGCCAGCTCATGCCTGCGCTACCGAGGGTGCCAGGGCCCCGGCGGCGACGGCGCGGGCCACGTCGACCGCCGCCTGCCGGGCATCGGCGTACGACCTGTGGTAGGACTCGCGCCACCGCTCCAGCGTCGGGTCCACGACGGAGTTGACGAACTCGGTGTTGATGACGGTGACGTCGTCGACCTGGAAGTGGCCGAGGAAGAAGTCCCGCAGGTAACGCTCCTGGTGGTCGACGGGCTCGCGCGGGGTGCCGGGGGCGTAGGAACCGCCTCGCGCGCCGGTGACGACGACCTTGAGGTTCAGCCTGGCGCGCGGGAACGTCACCTGGTCGATCCACAGCTTGAGGCTCGCCGGGATCGAGAAGTTGTACATGGGCGCGCCGATGAGCAGCACGTCGGCGGAGACCAGTTCGGTGAGCAACGGCTTCACCACCGCCCATGCCTCCCGCTGAGCCGGGGTCCGCACCCCCTCGGCGAGGCGGCCGGGTTCGGTGATGGCGTGCCGCAGCGCGTAGTCGCAGATCTCGGTCCACGCCTCGCCGATGACGGGCACGGGGTCGGCGGCGAGATCGCGGTAGGTGTAGGTCCCCGTCGGGTGGGTGGCCCGCCACTCGTCGGCGAACGCCCCGCTCAACATGCGGGAGTGTGATGCCCGACGGGCGCTGGCGTCCAGGTGCAGCAGGTGGGCCATGACTCTCGTCCCTACTCGTCGGAGGAAACGGACACGGTGTCCGGTTGTGCCTCGACGCTAGCAGCTAAGTGGACGCCGTGTCCATTTAGCCGGCTCGGGCGAGCGGGGCTGTCGCAACCGGACGAGGTGTCCGGTTAGGCTGTCGGGATGGCGGATGACCTTCTGGCCCCGGCCCCCGCGGAACGGGCCGACGCCGCGGCCAACCGGCGACGCATCCTCGCGGCCGCGGAGCGCCTGTTCGCCGAGCGCGGCCCGCAGATCTCCATGACGGACCTGGCCACCGCCGCCGGCGTCGGCCGCGCGACGCTCTACCGCCGCTACCCGGACGTCACGTCCGTGGCTGTCGCCCTCCTCGACGTGCACGAGCAGCGGTTGCAGCAGGAGATCCTCGCCGGCCCGCCGCCACTCGGGCCGGGCGCATCGCCTCGCCGCCGCCTCGAGGCGTTCTACGACTCCATGATCGAGCTGCTCGAACGACACCTGCCGCTGGCCCTCGGCGCCGAACTGGGTGCCACCCGCTTCGCCACCGGGGCCTACGGCTTCTGGCGGACGTTCGTCATGTCCCTGATCCGCGACGCCGGCTGGCAGGAAGACGCCCTCGCCGACGTCCTGCTCGCGCCGCTCGCCCCCGAGGTGTACCGGTACCAGCGCCACGACCGGGGGCGAACGGTGCCCGAGATCAAGTCGGCGCTCGCCCGCCTCGCGTACGTCCTGCCGGACTGACGTCCGTCACGAAACGTCGTCGGCGGCGGTAAGGAAACGGGCGGGCCCGCGCGACCGCATGAGGAACAGGCCGCTGGAGGCAGGATCCAGGAAGCCCGCTGCCAGATCGCCGCCTCCTCCATGCCGGTGTGTCCGGCCAGGAGTCGGCAGTCGGGAGGATCGAGCAGGTCAGGCGAGGCGGTGGTCGAGGGCGGTGTGGCGGCGCCCGGCGCCGACCGTGCGGACGGCGGCGGCGAGCGCGCGGCGGGAGCCGACCAGGACGACGAGCTGCTTGGCGCGGGTGACGGCGGTGTAGAGCAGGTTGCGTTGCAGCATCATCCAGGCGCTGGTGGTCAGGGGGATGACGACGGCGGGGTACTCGGAGCCCTGCGAGCGGTGGATGGTCATGGCGTACGCGTGGGCCAGCTCGTCGAGTTCGTCGAAGTCGTAGTCGATCTCCTCGTCCTCGTCGGTGCGTACGGTGAGGGTCTGCTCCTCGGTGCTCAGGGCGGTGACGATGCCGACGGTGCCGTTGAAGACGCCGGCCTGGCCCTTGTCGTAGTTGTTGCGGATCTGGGTGACCTTGTCGCCGACGCGGAACACCCGCCCGCCCACGCGGCGCTCGGGCTGCCCGTCGCGGGCGGGGGTGAGGCGCTGCTGGAGCAGCGTGTTCAGGGCCGCGGCGCCGGCGGGGCCGCGGTGCATGGGGGTGAGGACCTGCACGTCGCGGCGCGGGTCGAGGCCGAAGCGGGCGGGCACGCGGGTGCAGGCGACGTCGACGGTCAGGGCGGCGGCGGCCTCGGTGTCGTCGCAGGCGAACAGGAAGAAGTCGCCGAGCCCCTGGAGCAGGGGTGGCTTGCCGGCGTTGATGCGGTGGGCGTTGGTGACGACCCCGGACTCCGCGGCCTGCCGGAAGATCTGGGTCAGCCGGACCCGGGGGATGGCCGGGGCGGCGAGCAGGTCCCGCAGGACCTCCCCGGCGCCGACGGAGGGAAGTTGGTCGACGTCGCCGACGAGCAGCAGGTGCGCCCCGGGCGGGACGGCCTTCACGAGCTTGTTGGCGAGGACGAGGTCGAGCATGGACGCCTCGTCAACGACGAGGAGGTCGACGTCGAGGGGGTTGTCCCGGTCGTGGCTGGCCTCCCCACCGGGGCGTAGCTGGAGCAGCCGGTGCACGGTGGCGGCGGGATGGCCGGTCAGCTCCGACAGCCGCTTCGCGGCGCGGCCGGTCGGCGCGACGAGGGTGACCTTCGCCTTCTTCGCGGTGGCGAGTTCGACGACCGAGCGGACGGTGAAGCTCTTGCCGCAGCCGGGTCCGCCGGTCAGCACGGCGACCTTGGCGGTGAGGGCGAGCCGGACCGCCTGTTCCTGCTCCGGGGCGAGGTCGGTGCCGGTGCGGGCCTTCAACCAGGCCAGCGCCCTGCCCCAGTCGACGCCGGTGAAGTGGGGCAGCCGGTCGGCGCGGTGGTGCAGCAGCCGCAGCAGTGATCCGGCCAGGGACTGCTCGGCGCGGTGCAACGGCACCAGGTACACCGCCGCCGTCGGCTCGCCGTCCGGCCCGGGCAGGGTCTCGCGGACCACCCCCTCCTCGCCGACGAGTTCGTCGAGGCAGGTGGTGACGAGGTCGGCGGGCACGTTGAGGATCTTGGTGGCCTCGACGGCCAGTTGACCGTCGGGCAGGTAGCAGTGCCCGTTGTCGGTGGCCTCGGAGAGGGTGTACTGGAGGCCGGCCTTGACCCGCTGGGGGCTGTCGTGCGGGATTCCCACGGCCTGGGCGATGGTGTCGGCGGTCTTGAACCCGATGCCCCACACGTCGGCCGCCAGCCGGTACGGCTCGTTCTTCACCACGGTGATGGCGGCGTCGCCGTACTGCTTGAAGATCCGTACGGCCAGCGAGGTGGACACGCCGACGCCCTGGAGGAAGACCATCACCTCCTTGATCGCCTTCTGCTCCTCCCACGCCGCGGTTATCTTGGCGGTGCGCTTCGGTCCCAGGCCGGGCACCTCGACCAGCCGGCTCGGTTCGGTCTCGATGACCTGGAGGGTGTCGAGGCCGAAGTGCGCGACGATCCGCTCGGCGAAGACCGGGCCGATGCCCTTGACCAGTCCGGAGCCGAGGTAGCGCCGGATGCCCTGGATCGTGGCCGGCAGGACAGTGGTGTAGGAGTGGACCTCGAACTGCCGGCCGTACTGCGGGTGCGACGACCAGCGGCCGGACAGCCGAAGGCTCTCGCCGGGCTGGGCCCCCAACAGCGCCCCGACCACGGTGAGCAGGTCGCCGCTGCGGTCGGTGGAGACTCGGGCGACGGTGTAGCCGGTCTCCTCGTTGACGTAGGTCAACCGTTCGAGCACCGCGTCCAACACCGCCGACGGCGGGCGAGTGGGGGCAGTCACCCGCCCATCCTGCCCTGCGTGCTGCTCGGCACTCGCGCGTGTCCCTGGTGAGAGCCACCCACCAGGCGATTCGGGTACGCCGGCACCCGTCGCACCGGCCGTCGATCGAGGTCCCGGTCGGCCGTTGGTGGCTCACGACCGCGGGTTGCCCCGGTGGCAGGGGTGGCGCCGCCGCCGGGGGGGGGGGGGGGGCCCGCGGGCGGGGGCGGCGCCC
>NZ_JBEOVW010000032.1:0-70840 GCF_040295705.1 Micromonospora sp. NPDC002717
AACGCCCGGAACCGGCGGCCCAGCGGCACCTGCCAGTCCCGGTAGTCGACCCGGCGCAGGGATCAAGCCTGACCGCCCGGAGCCGGGCACGGCGGGCCACACCCCCACACCCCCACCAGGGCGAGACAAGGGAAGAGAGAAGAACTCAGACCCCGAGATACCGCAGCACCGCGAGCACCCGTCGGCTGTAACCCCCCGCCCGCGACAGCTCCAGCTTGTCGAAGATCGTGTTGATGTGCTTCTCCACCGCGCTCTGCGACACGTGCAGCCGCCCGGCGATCGTGGCGTTGGTGTGGCCCTGCGCCATGTGGTGCAGCACGTCCCGTTCGCGCGGTGTCAGCCGCGCCAGCGGGTCGGTGCGGTCGGCGCCGGCCAGGACCTGCCGCACCACCTCGGGGTCCAACGCCGTCGCGCCCTCGGCCACCCGGTCCAGGGCGTCGAGGAAGTCGTCCACCTGGGCGACCCGGTCCTTGAGCACGTAGCCGACCCCCTCGGGGCGGTCGGCGAGCAGCCGGGTGGCGTACCGCTTCTCGACGTACTGGGAGAGGACCAGGACTCCGGTGCCGGGCCACCGCCGCCGGATCTCCAGGGCGGCCCGCAGCCCGTCGTCGGTGTGGGTGGGCGGCATCCGTACGTCGGTGACGACGACGTCGGGCCGGTGCCGGGCGACGGCGGCAACCACGTCGTCGGCGGTGGCGACGGCGGCGGCGACCTCGTGGCCCTCCTCGGTCAGCAGCCGGGCCAGGCCCTCGCGCAGCAGCGTGGAGTCCTCGGCGAGCACTATCCGCACGGCAGCTCCACCGACACCGTGGTGGGCCCGCCGGCCGGGCTGTCGACCCGCAGCCGCCCGTCCTGCGCCGCGACCCGTCGCGCCAGGCCGGACAGCCCGCGCCCGGCGGGGTCGGCCCCGCCGACGCCGTCGTCGTGCACCGTCATCCGGACGAACTCCTCCCCGGCCCCGATCTCGACGGTGATCAGGGTAGCGGCGGCGTGCTTGGCCGCGTTGGTCAGCGCCTCGCACGCGACGAAGTACAGCACGGTCTCGACCTGCCGCTGCGGGCGTACCGGCAGGTCGCAGCGGACGCGGACGGGAACGTCGGAGCGCTGGGCGACCATCTCCAGCACCTGCCCGAGGTCGGCGTCGTCGAGCGCGGACGGGTACACCCGCCAGGCCACCTCGCGCAGCTCCGCGACGGCCTGCTGCGCGTCGGCGTGGGCCTGGGCGAGCAGCGCGGTGGTGCGCTCGGCGTCCCGGCTGCGGCGGGCCCGGCCGAGCAGCATGCCGAGGGCGACCAGGCGCTGCTGGAGACCGTCGTGCAGGTCCCGCTCGATGCGCTGCCGTTCGGCGTCCACGGCGGCGATGACGCCGGCGCGGCTGGCGGCCAACTCCCGGACCCGGTCTTCCAGCAGGGTACGGGCGTTCGGGCCGAGCAGGCGCCGGGCGAGCCGGACGTCCAGCGCGGCCACGCTCACCACGGCCTGCACGTTGACCAGGAGCAGCGCCGCGCCGACGACGGCCTGTAGCAGCGCGTCGGTCACGCCGAGGTCGCCGCGGAACACGGCCCGCACCACGATCGTCGCCAGCACCACGCCGACGGCAAGCACCCCGTACGCGAGCAGGCCGAGCGCCCCGGGCAGCAGGCGGGCGGCCAGGTAACCGACCTCCCGCCGGCCCGCCGCCCCGGGCGGGACCTCGACGCCGTGGAACCGGGCCAGCCGGTCCCGCTCGTACCGCGCCAGCGTCGCGGCGTACCGGCGGATCGCGGTGCGGACGCGGCGGCGGGCCGGCGGCACGGCCGCGGCGCCGGCCACGGCGACGGCCGCGCCGAGGAGGAACAGCGCCTCGACCACGGCCGTGAGGATCCCGAGGGCGACCCCGACGGGGATCCGGGTCGGGCGTGGCGTCACCGGCCGGGGCGCCTCCACCGGCTCAGCGCACCCCGTCGCGGTCCCACGGGTCGGACTGCCCGTCGGAGTAGGCGCTGCGGTAGATGGTGCCCCGCCCGGCCGGGTCGGGCGCGTGGTGCAGCGGGGCGGGTCCGGTGGTCGGCTCCGCCTCGACGGCCGCTGCCGCGCCGCGCCGGGCGCGGATCACCCGGGAGACCACGAACCAGCCGACGGCCGCCACGCTCGCGACGATGACCACGTTCTGCAACACACCGACGTACCCCTCGACCAGGTGCCAGTTGTCGCCGAGCAGGTAGCCGGCCATCACGAAGGTGGTGTTCCAGATCAGGCTGCCGAGGGTCGTGTAGACCGCGAACGTCCACACGGGCATCCGCTCCACGCCGGCCGGAATGGAGATCAGGCTGCGGAAGATCGGGATCATCCGGCCGAAGAAGACGGCCTTGACCCCGTGTCGCAGGAACCACTCCTCGGTGCGGTCGACGTCGCTGAGCTTGACCAGCGGCAGCCGCTCCGCGATCGCCCGGATCCGCTCCCGACCGAGCGCGGCGCCGATGTAGTACAGCGCGAGGGCGCCGAGCAGCGAACCGAGGGTGGTCCAGAAGATCGCGCTGACCACACTCATCCGCCCCTGACCGGCGACGAAGCCGGCGAGCGGCAGGATCACCTCGCTGGGGATCGGCGGGAAGAGGTTCTCCAGGGCGACGGCCAGGCCCGCGCCGGGACCACCGAGCCGTTCCACCAGGCCGGTGACGTAGCCGACCAGGCCGTCCTCCGGTGGTGCGGCCTCCCCCGTGGCGGTTCCGGTGGCGAGCAGGGCGTGCGCGGTACGAATCATGGCCCCCACGCTACGAACTCATCCTGAGAGCCGGCCATGGGGCCGGCCGCCCGGTTCCGCCGGGCGACCGCACCGGGCGGGGTGCGGAAAACCGCAGGGGGCCGCGCCCGACGGACCCGGTGGTGGCCGCCGTCCTAGCGGGCCGCCCGCGCCGCGACCGCGCGGGCGGTCCGGCGGTGCGCGGCGGCCTCGTCGGGGCGGCCCAGCGCGGCGGCGAGGTCGCCGAGGTGGTGGGCCACCGGGCCGAGGGTGAGGATGCCGCTGCCGGCCCCGGCCAGCTCGTCGGCGGCGGGCGCCAGTTCGGCGTACGCCCACCGCATCGTCGCGCCGTCACCGAGGGCCAGGGCGGCTCGGGCGGCGAGGCAGAGCCGGGCCTCGCGGAGCAGGTCGTGCGGTGACTCCGGGAGGGCGCGCAGCGCGGCGGCGGCCTCGCCCCGGTGGCCGGTGGAGAGCAGCACCAGGGGCCGGGCCCAGGGCTCGTACGGCCCGAAGTCCCCCTCCGCCCGGTCGTGCCGCCCCGGCCCGCTGGCACCCCGCTCCCCCGGTGCGGGTGACAGGCGCAGGCACAGCAGCGCGAGGGCGAGCAGGCCGTGTTCCATGCCGGGCATCCCGCTGCCGGTGAGCGTGGCCTGCGCGGTCCGGTACGCGGCCTCCGCCCCTTCCGGGTCACCGCCGACCGCCAGCCGCAGGGCGGCGTACCACCGGGTGAAGACGCCCACCAGCGGCAGGTCGTACCGCTCGGCGAGGCGGTCCGCGGCGTCGGCGTGCGCGTCCGCGACCGTGAGGTCGGCGAGGGCGCAGTGCGCCTGCAGGAGGACGAGGTGGCCGAGGACCTCGAAGCTCACCAGCTCGTGCCGGGCGGCCAGGTCGACCAGTTCGGCGCCGATGCGGGCGCGCTCGGCGGCGAGACCGGCCCGGCCGAAGGAGTGCAGGAAGCGGGCGTTGAGCGCGTGCGCGAGCAGCGCCGGGTGCGACAGCCGCCGGGCGATGGCCTCCGCCTCGCGCGCCGCCCGGTGACCCCGGTCGGTGGTCGTGCCGCGCAACTCCAGGGCGAGGGTGCTCAGCAGCCGGCTGCGCCGTTCCGGCTCGTCGTCGCCGAGCGCGGCCAGCGTGCGCTCGGCGGCCCGGACGACCTGGCGGGAGAGCTGCTCGTCGTCGTTGCGGGTCCAGATCGCCGGGACGTCGAACGCGGTCAGCACGCTCGTGGCCAGGCTCGGATCGTCGAGCCCGACGGCCGTGGTGATCGCCGCCGACCGGAGCCGCCGCGCCTCGTCGAGGTGGCCGGTGACGGCGAGTGCCCGGCCCAGTCCCATCGCCGCATCCAGCCGCCCGCGTACGTCGTCGCCGCCCGCACGGTCGTGGGCGGCTACCGCCTGCCGCCACAGGCGGGCCGCCTCGTGCGGGTGGAAGTGGCGTTCGGCCTGCGCTGCCGCCGCCCGGGCGTAGCGCGCGGCGCGGGGCGCGGTGGCGCGGGTCGCCGCGCGGGCGAAGTGGTGGGCGAGGGCGGCGACGTCGTGCGGGTACAGCCGCTCGATGGCGTCCCCGGCGGCGGCGTGCCAGCGGGCCCGACGCGGCCCGGACAGGTCGCCGTAGAGCGTGTCCCGCACCAGGATGTGGGTGAACCGCAGCCGCCCGTCGGCCTCGTGCTCGCCGAGGAAGCCGGCCGCCAGGGCGCGGTCCAGGGCGTCCAGCACCGGCGCGGGGTCGCCGGCCAGCGCGGCCAGCACGTCCGGGTCGACGTCGCGGCCGAGCACCGCCGCCTGCCGCAGCACGGTCTGCGCCGCGTCCGGCAACCGGGCGAGGCGGTGCCGGATCACGTCCCGCACCCCCGCCGGGACCTGGTGCAGCGCCGACTCGCCCTCGGCCGCGAGCAGCCGCGCCAGTTCCCGGACGAAGAACGGGTTCCCGCCGCTGCGACGGTGGATCAGGCGTACCACCGCGTCGTCCAGCGCGGGCCCGGCGACGGCGCGGGCCAGGTCGCCGGTCGCCGGCTCGGGCAGGCCGCCGAGGTAGACCCGGACCGGTTCGGTGGGGGCCACCCGGGCCAGCGCGGCGGTCAGCTCCGGGGTGATCTCGGCGGCGCGGTACGTCCCCACGACCAGCAGCGGGCCGGCGACCGGCTCCGGCGCGCCGACCAGGGCGGTCAGCAGGTCCAGGGTGTCGGCGTCGGCGCGGTGCAGGTCGTCGACGACCAGCAGCACCGGCGCCCGGCCGGCCGCCGCCGACACCACGGCGGCGGTGGCGCGGTGGACCCGGAACCGGGCCGCCGCCGGGTCCTCGCCGGGACCGACGGCGTACGGCCCCGCGCCGGTGCCGTCCGACCCCGCGCCGACGGCGTACGGCCCCGCGCCGGTGCCGTCCGACCCCGCGCCGACGGCGTACGGCCCCGGGTCGGGGCCGGGCGACGGTGTCTCCCGCCGGCCGGTGGCGTGCGGCGCCGGGCCGGTGGTGAGCGCGTCGGTGATCTGGGTCCACGGCCAGGCGGCGGGAGCGCCCTCGTACTCGGGGCTGTGGCCCCACGCCGTCGTCCAGCCGTCGGCGGTCAACTCCCCGGCGAGCGCGTCGGCCAGGGCCGTCTTGCCCGCGCCCGCCTCGCCCGAGACGAGGGCCAGCACGGGGGCGCCGTGCCGGGCGACGTGCCGGGCGGCCTGCCGCAGGAGGGTCAACTCCTCGTCACGGCCGACGAACGGGCGGCGGTCGTCGCGGTCCCGGGCACCGGTCGGCGAGGTCCCGCGCGGCGCCGCCGGGCGGTCGCGTCCCTGCTCGGTGCCGCCGCCGGGAGCGGGTGGCACGGCGTCGGCCCGCGCCGGCGGGGACACCTCGGGCGGGATGAGTTCCGGCGCCTGGGCGAGGATGTCGGCCTCCAGTCGCCGCAGCCGGGGGCCCGGGTCGACGCCGAGTTCCGCCACCAGGGTGGCGCGGGCCTGCCGCAGCGCGGCCAGTGCCTCGCCCTGGCGACCCGACCGGTACAGGGCTGTGGCCAGCAACTGCCAGGCGTCCTCCCGCAGCGGGTGACCGGTGGCGTGGGCCCGCAGTCCGGTGGCCGCCTCGGCGGCCCGGCCCAGGGCCAGCAGCGCCTCGGCCCGCCGCTCGACGGCCAGCATTCGCAGCTCGTCGAGCCGGTCGATCTCGGCCCGGGCCCAGGGCTGCCCGGCGAACTCGGCGTACGCGGGGCCGCGCCACAGGGCGAGCGCGCCGTCCAGGCAGGCCAGCGCCGGCCCGGGCCCGTCCGCTGCCAGCAACTCGCCCGCCTCGGCGACCGCCGCCTCGAACCGCCAGGAGTCCACCGCTTCGGGCGCGGCACGCAGCGCGTACCCGGGCGGATCGGTCACCAACAGCCGGGCCGGCTGCCGGGGTGGCCGGCCCGGTTCCAGGGCCCGGCGCAGGTCGGCGACGAACGTCCGGATCGCCCCCACCGCGCCGTCCGAGGGCTCCTCCCACAGGTCACCGACGAGCCGGTCGACCGGCACGACCCGGCCCCGGGCGACGAGCAGGCGAGCCAGCACCGCCCGCTGGCGGGGGCCCTTCAGCGCGACGGGACCGAGGTCGTTCACCGCCTCCACCGGCCCCAGCACGCCGAAGGCCACCGGGGGTGCCGCCGACTGCCTGGTCATGACACCAATCTAGGCACGCCCGAGCGCCGGCTCTCCCACGGCCGGGTCCGCGCGCCACTCACCCGTTGCTGACCGGTCGCTGACCGGCCCCGGGCAGGCTCGACGCCGGACGACGTGGTCCCCGACGACCACCGCGTCCGCCACCTCACCGGCACCGCAGAGAGGACCACCCGTGAACCCGACCATCAGGGGATTCGACTACCGGCGCGTCACCGTCGCCGACGGCGTCACGCTCAATGCGGCCGTCGCCGGCTCCGGCAGCCCGGTCGTGCTGCTGCACGGCTTCCCACAGACCCACCTCATGTGGCGGCACGTCGCCGCCGACCTCGCCGCCGACCACACCGTGATCTGCCCGGACCTGCGCGGCTACGGCGACAGCGACAAGCCCGCCGACCCCGACGGCACCGCGTACGCGAAGCGGACCATGGCCGCCGATGTCGTCGCGCTGGCCCGCGCGCTGGGGCACGACCGCTTCGCCCTGGCCGGGCACGACCGGGGCGCGCTGGTCGCCGTCCGCGCCGGCCTCGACCATCCGCGGGCGGTCACCCACCTCGCCGCGCTCGACGTGCTGCCGACCCTCGACATGTGGGACGTCCTGCACGGCACGACCGCCGCCGTCGGCTTCCACCTCTACCTGATGGCCCAGCCGCCCGGCCTGCCCGAGCAGCTCATCGGCGCCAGCCCGGACGCCTTCTTCGGCCACTTCCTCGACGCCTGGACCCGGGACCCGGACGCCCTGCCCGCCGACGTGCGGGCCGCGTACCTGCGGGCGTCCCGGGAGGCCGTCACCTCGATCGTCGCCGACTACCGCGCCTCGGCCGGCGTCGACGTCGAGCACGACCGGGCCGACCGCGCGGCCGGCAACAGGCTGCGCATGCCGGTGACGGTGCTGCAGCAGGACTGGGGCGCGGCCCTCGGCTACGACGCGGCCGGGCTGTGGCGGGCGTGGGCACCGGACCTGGAGCACCGCACCGTCTCCTGCGGCCACTTCATGGCCGAGGAGTCGCCCGCCGAGGTCGTCAAGGCCCTGCGCGCCCTCCTGGCCAGGTGACCGGCCGGTAGCCGTACCGGGCTGGGGTGGCCCAGCGCACCCCGCGCGCCGACGGCCGGCCCGGGTCCGCGGCCCGGGTCCGGGTCCGGGTCCGCGGTCCGGGTCCGGGTCCGGGTCGCGGTCCGGGTCGCGGTCCGGGTCGGCTGAGCGGGGCGTCGGATCGGCTGGGCGGGGCTCAGTCGTCGTCCTCGTCGTCGCCCGGCGACCCGGTGTCCACGCGGTCGAGCAGGGCATCGAGGCGGGCCGCCGTGTCGGGCGAGATCCGCTCCTCCTCAACCGCCTCGGCGAGCCGCTCCCGCAGGTCCTCGACCCGCTTCGGCCGGTCCTTCAGCTTGCCGCGGCTCAGGTCGGCGAGCTTGTCCCGCAACTGCTCGACCGTCTTCCGCTCGATCTTGCCCTGGGCCTGCGCCTGCACCAGCACGGCGGCGAACTCGGCGGCGAGCTGGCGCAGGCCGATCGGGTCTGGCTGGGCAGTCGCGGGCGGGGCGGAGGGGGTGGCCTCCGGCGTCGGCGACGCGGTGCTCGGCTCCTCGGCCGGCGTGGCCGTGGACGGGGCGGCGGTCGGCGGCGGATTCCCGTCGTCGTCGAGGGCGAGCACCCCGACGAGCCCGACGAGCAGCGCGACGCCGGCGGCGACCAGCACCGCGATCGGCCGGTTCCCCGAGGTCCGCGAGCCGGTGGCGGGACGCGGGCCGCCGGCGGCCACGGGTCGGCCGACCCCCGCCGGCACGCCGGCCCGGCCGGCGGTCACCGGGAATCCCGGGCGGCCGGTGGAGGCCGCCGCCGAGGTGGGTAGCGAGCGGTCGACCAGCGTGGGCGGGTGCGCCGGTGGGACCGCGCCCGCCGCCGGGGCGGGCAGGGTCGGCAGGAGCGCGGTGTGCGGGTTGGCGGGCGCCGCGCCGGCGAGACGGGCGGCCAGCCGGGCCGCAGTCGGCCGGCGGGCCGGGTCGGCGGCGAGGCAGGCCAGGGTCAGGTCGGCGACGTCGGCGGGCAGGCCGGGGATCCGCAGGGGCGGCACGGGCGTGTGCCCGGCGTGCACCTCCAGCGCGTCCTCCCAGGTCCGCACGGGCAGCGGGGCCTGGCCGGTGAGGGTGCGGTAGAGCAGCGCGCCGAGGGCGTAGACGTCGCTGGCCGGGTTCGGCGGCCCGGGCCGCATCCGCTCCGGCGCGAAGTAGGCGGGCGTGCCCATCAGCAGCTCGCCGGTCTGCCCGGCCAGCGGGTGGTCCGGGCCGGCGAGCGCGGCGATGCCGAAGTCGAGCACCTTGGCGCCGGTCTCGGTGAGCATGACGTTGCCCGGCTTGATGTCGCGGTGCACCACGCCGATGCGGTGGGCGGCGGCGAGCGCGGCGGCGACCTGACCGGCCAGCCGGACGGCGTCCGGCCAGGCGAGCGGCCCGTCGGCGAGCCGGTCGGCGAGGTTGCGCCCCTCCACCAACTCCATCACCAGGTACGGCACGACCGCGCCGCCGGCCAGGCTCGCCTCGCCGTAGTCGTACACCTGGGTCACGTGGGGATGGGTGAGCCGCGCGGCGGCGCGGGCCTCGCGCTGGATGGTGGCCCGCAGCTGCGGGTCGGTGCCGAACTCCCCGGCGAGGGCCTTGACCGCTACGGGGCGGTGCAGCACCTCGTCGTCGGCGCGCCACACCTCGGACATCCCGCCGAGGCCGATGCGCTCGCGCAGGACGTAACGGTCGTGCAACCGAAGGGCGGGCGAGAACGGCGACATAGCCGTTCAGTCTGCCTGGCCCGCCGGGGCGGCCACCACCCGCCATGCCCGGTTGCGCGCCGGCCGTCCCGATGCTGCCGCGACGACCGGCCGCGCGGGTGGCGCACACCACCCGCGCGGGTCCGGCGGCGGGTCAGGAGCAGCGCTGCGGCGCGGGCAGCGACGGCGGCTGGATCCGGTCGGCGAGCCGGCGCAGGGCCCCGGCGGCGGCCAGCCGGGTGGGGGCGAGCCGCGCGGTGCGGGGGCGCTCCGCGCGGACCGGCGCGCCCGGCCGGGCCGAATTGACGTGTCGGGTCACCGCGTCGATGGCGACGACGAAGCCGGTGGGCTGTTCCATGGTCAGCTCCTCGGGACGGGTCCGGTGGAGGTCCGGACGACGAGTGCGGTGGGCAGCAGGACGTGGCCGGCCGCCGGGTCGGCGGGCGGGTCGAGCAGCAGTCGGGCGGCGATGCGCCCCTTCTCCTCGGCGGGTTGCCGCACGGTGGTGAGGCCCGCCGCGGCGGCCTCGGCGATGTCGTCGAAGCCGGTGACCGAGACCGGTGGCGAGCCGGCCTCGGCGAGCGCGTCGAGGACGCCGAGGGCGAGCACGTCCGAGCCGGCCAGCACCGCCGTGGGCGGCTGCGGCGCGGCGAGCGCGGCGGCGACGGCCGCGGCGCCCGCCGACCGGCTGTTGCCGGTGGCGGCGAGCAGGGTCAGCTCGGACCAGGCGACGCCGACCTCGGCGAAGGCGTCGGCGAACCCGGCGAGCCGCGCCCGGGTGGTGGGGTGCGCGACCTCGGCCACGTCGGCGAGCCGCACCTCGCCCGGGGCCGCGCCGGGCCGGACGGCGTCGCCGAGCAGGGCGACGCGGCGGTGCCCGAGCCCGGCCACGTGCGCGGCGACCGCGCGGGCGGCGGCGCGCTCGTCGATGCCGACGTAGCGGTCGTCGGGGCCCGCGTCGTCGCGGGGCGCGGTGGTGACGACGGGCAGGCCGCGGTCGCGGAGCACGTCGACGATCCAGCCCTCGTCGCCGACGCAGTAGACGCAGAAGCCGTCGACGGCGGCGTTCTCCACGGCCCGCCGCGCGGCCGTCTCGTCGGCGGGCAGGGGCACGAGCAGCAGGCTGGTGCCGTGCCGCTCGGCCGCCTCGGCGACGCCGGCCAGGAAGCGGACCGCGAAGGGGTCGGTGAAGGCGTACGACAGCTGGGACTCGAAGAGCACCCCGACGGCGCCGACCCAGCCGCGCCGCAGGGACCGGGCCGTGGGGTTGGGACCGGGGTAGCCGAGCTGCCGGGCGGTGTCGAGGATCCGCTGGCGCAGCGCGGCGGAGAGCTGGTCGGGGCGGCTGTAGGCGTTGGAGACGGTGCTGCGGGACACGCCGACGGCGTCCGCGACGGCCTGCAGGGTCGGCTTCACCGCGCACTCCTCTGTATCGATTCAGTCTGGATCGATACAGAGGCTAGTGCCGACGGGCGGCGGCGTCAATGCGACCCAGCGATCGGCGGCGTCGACACGCCGCGACGGGCGGAGACGAGAACGCCCCGCCCGGTCAGGCCGGGCGGGGCGGCGTCGAGACAGCGGCGGTCAGGGCTTGCGGGCGACCGCACCGTACATGCTGACCTCCGCCGCGGTGGGCCGGGGCAGCGGGGCGCCCTCGGCGCGCCACTCGGCGACCGAGGTGACGCCGGGCTCCACCACCTCGAGCCCGTCGAAGAACCGGGTGAACTCCGCCAGGCTCCGCAGACTGATCACGCCGTGCGGGCCGCCGCCCCGGCCGGCGGCCCGCGCCTCCCGCGCGATCTCCGGGGGCAGGTGGTCGTAGGTGGCGTGGGAAGCCGCGAGGTAGCTGCCGGGCGGCAGCGCCTCGAGCAGCCGGGCGACCACGGCGTACGGGTCGTCGCCGTCGGGCACGAAGTGCAGGATTGCCACCAGCATCAGCGCCACCGGCCGGGACAGGTCGATGGTGCGCAGCAGGTCGGGGTGCCGGAGGATCTTCTCCGGGTCGCGCAGGTCGGCGTCGATGTAGGCGGTGGCACCCTCCGCCGAACTGTTGAGCAGCGCCCGGGCGTGCGCGAGCACGATCGGATCGTTGTCGACGTAGACCACCCGCGACTCGGGGGCGGCCGCCTGGGCGACCTCGTGGGTGTTGTCGGCGGTCGGGATGCCGGTGCCGATGTCGAGGAACTGCCGGATTCCCGCCTCCCGGGCCAGGTGGCGTACGGCCCGCTGGAGGAAGCGACGGTTCTCCAGGGCGGCGGTGCGGATGGTCGGGAAGGCCGCCGCCACCGCGTCGCCGGAGTCCCGGTCGGCCTGGAAGTTGTCCTTGCCGCCCAGCCAGTAGTTGTACCGACGCGCGGGGTGGGCCACCGACGTGTCGATGCGGTCGCTCGGGTGGGTGGGGCCGGTCGTCGCGCCCGGGGCGTCGGCGGTCAAGGCTGCCTCCACGACTCTGCGCCAACCGTCACCGGTGGCGTCCGTCCACTGTCGCCGGTCGGCGATCATGGTAGCCGCACCGCCCCCCGGGGCAGGGCCCCGCGGCCGTCAACCCGGGTAGAGGTCGTCCAGGACCCGGCCGAGGATCTCCGGCGTACGCTCCGGCGGCTCGGCCTCGACGCAGAGTCGCTCCATCGCCACCGCGTAGTAGTCGAGGTCGTCGCGCTTGTCGAGGTAGAGCGCGCTGGTGAGCTGTTCGATGTAGACGATGTCCGGCAGGTCCTGGTCGCCGAAGCGCAGGATCGTGAAGGCGCCGCCCGCCGCGGCGTGCCCGCCGGCCGCGAACGGGATGACCTGGAGCCGGATGTGCGGCGACTTGGTCGCCTCGACGAGTGCCGCCACCTGGCCGCGCATCACCTCCCGGCCGCCGATGGGCCGGCGCAGCGCGGCCTCGTCCACCACCGCCCAGAGCAGCGGCGGGTTCTCACGGCGTAGCAACTGCTGGCGCTGCATGCGCAGGGCGACCCGGCGCTCGATCTCGGCCGGCGCGGCCGTCCCGTGGCCGAGCAGCACCACCGCCCGGGCGTACTCCCTGGTCTGGAGCAGGCCGGGGACGAACTGGACCTCGTAGGAGCGGATGAGTGCCGCGGCGGCTTCCAGACCGAGGTACGACTGGAACCAGCTCGGCAGCACGTCGCCGTAGCGGTGCCACCAGCCCGGGCTGTTGGCGTCCCGGGCGAGCTTGAGCAGCGCCTCGCGTTCCTCGGGCGCGGTGACGCCGTAGAGAGTGAGCAGGTCGGCGACGTCACGCTCCTTGAAGCCGACCCGGCCCAGTTCCATCCGGCTGATCTTCGACTCGGAGGCCCGGATCTCCCAGCCGGCGCCCTCCCGCGTCACCCCGCTGGACTCGCGGAGACGACGCAACTGGGCGCCGAGCAGCATGCGCAGCACGGTGGGCCCGGTGGCCGGGCCGCCCTCGACGGGAACCATCGTCACTGCCGACCTCCGCATGCCGGATCATGCCCGGCCGGGAGCCCCAGCCCCGGCCGACGTGTAAGCATGCCATGAACCGTGAGTGAGAAGAACTCCCAGGGCCAGGGGCCGTCAGCACCGCAGGCGGGACGAGCGCTCAGCCGATGAGATGGTCGAAGTCTCCGTCGCGGGCCCCGAGCACGAAGGCGGCGATCTCGTCCGTCGTGTAGATCAGCGCGGGCCCCTCCGGGTGTCGCGAGTTGCGCAGGGCGATGCCGGCGCCGCCAGGCAGTTGGGCCAGCTCGACGCAGTTGCCGCTCGGGTTGCTCCGGCGGCTCTTCTGCCAGTTGAGCGGGGGCAACTGACTGGTGGGAACGCCGTTCGGTGGCTGCTGCATGGGGCGTCTTTCTCTTTGCGGGCCGCCGCTGCCGGGCGGGCGGGGCTGCGGAGAGTCGCACGGCATCGACGAGAGGGGTTGGCTGCACGTGCATCTGCTCTTGCATCTGCACCGGCCAGCGAGCATGATAACGCACGTGCGCGGTGCCGATCCGCTCACTCTGCGTCATCAACCGCTGGGCTGCCACCAGCGACGACAGGGCCCCGGGACGGGGCGCGGCACGCCGCGCGCCGGGGCCACGGGGCATCGTGGCGATGGGAGGTCTCGTGCCGGATCCGCTCACCGTCGCGTCCGGCATCTGCGCCGCGGGGGCCCTCCTCACCACCTGGCAGCTACGCAGCCGCGCGCTGCGGGCCGAGGCCGAGATCAGGCACCTCCAGGCCGAGCTGACCGCCGAGCGGCACGCCGCCAGCCACGACCCCCTCACCGGCCTGCCCAACCGCCGCGGGTTCTACCGGATCGCCGCCACGCTGCTCACCGACGCGGCCGGGCAGCCGCTGATCGCCGTGGTGCTCGATCTCGACGACTTCAAGCAGATCAACGACCGCTACGGGCACGCGGCCGGCGACCAGGTGCTGATCAGCGTGGCCCAGCGGCTCGCCGCGTTCGCCGGGGACAACCTGGTCGCCCGGCTCGGCGGCGACGAGTTCGCCGGGCTGCTCACCAGCCCGACGGTGGACCGGCGATGGATCGAGCACGCCAGCCGCCGGCTCTGCGAGAGCGTCGCCGCCCCGATCCCCCTCGGCGGGCTCAGCGTCCGGGTGACCGCGTCCGTCGGGCTGGCGCCGGTCACCGGGCCGGCGCAGCTCACCGAGGCGCTCGACCGGGCCGACGCCGCCATGTACCGGGCCAAGAGCCTCGGGTCGGCGGACTCGCCCCGGCAACTCGTCGACACCGCCCACCTGGCGGAGTGCTGACCCGGCGGAGCCACCCCGGCCAACCGCGGCGACCGGCCCGTCGGGCGTCGGTCAGCGCTGCCGGGCCAGGTCGGCCAGCGCCGCGTCGGCCAGGGTGACCAGACCGTGGGGTGACACCAGCCCTCGC
Organism: Micromonospora sp. NPDC002717; assembly: GCF_040295705.1. NCBI lineage: Bacteria > Bacillati > Actinomycetota > Actinomycetes > Micromonosporales > Micromonosporaceae > Micromonospora > Micromonospora sp. NPDC002717. The sequence goes on from NZ_JBEOVW010000032.1 coordinate 13,960, forward strand.
ACGATGTCGAGCGCCTGCCGCCGGTCGGCCTCGGCGGAGGCGGCGTCGAGCACCTGGCGGGACCAGTCGCCGATGTCGTCGAGGGCGCGCACGCTCAGGAACCAGGCCAGCCGGGTGGCGTCGACGTCGACCCGGCCGTAGCCGGCGAAGGCGGCGGCCTGCTGCGCGGCGGTGACGGGAGCGAAGGCCAGCACACCGCCGATGAGGAACATCAGGTCGCACTCGCGCGGGGCGAGCACGGCGTCGTCCCAGTCGATCAGCCAGACCCGGCCCTCGGGCCCGAGCAGCAGGTTGCCCAGGTGCGGGTCGCCGTGGCAGACCACCGCCGGCCCGGGCCGGTCGCGCAGTTCGTCGCCGAGCCGCTCCACTCCCCGGGCCAGCGCCGCCACCGTCCCCCGTGCCCCCGACCAGATGCGGGCCAGCTCGTCCACCAGCGGATCGCCCTGGTCGCCCGGCCGGAGACCGCGCAGCCGGGCGTCGACCCCGCGCGCCGCCGCCACGATCGCCGCGTGCGCGGCGCCGCCCGGAGGCAGCAGCGCGGCCAGGTCGTCGGTCACCGCCACGTCGTGCACCGCCGCCAGCAGTTCGCCGTACGCGCGCCAGTGCTCAGCCGTCATCGCGCCACCGAGCGCCCGCGCGTCGGAGACCCACGGCACCAGGGACAGCCGGCGCCCGTCCCGGTCGCTCCACAGCCGGCCGTCCCGGGTACGCAGCGGGACGGCGATGCCCGGCACGCCCCGCGCCCCCAGGTACGCCGACACCACCAGGCCGGCCGGACTGCCGCCGCCGCTCAGCTTGACGGCGTACCGCGTACCGTCGGCGGACCGGGCCTGCCACAGCCGCGCGTGCCGGTCCGCACCGTGCCCCACCGCCTCGGCCCCGGTGAGGTCCACCCCGAAGTCCTCGCGGACCCAAGCGCGCAGCGCCTCCGGCGCGTCGTCGGTCATCCCGACACCCTGCCAGTCGCCGCACCGCCCGGCCCACCCATTTACGGCGTCGGCAGAACGTGGTTTCGACGTGTCTCGAGCCGCCTGCCGGGTATGCCGACAGGGTCAGCGCAGCGCCGGCGGAGAGGAACGTTCGTGGCCACCATCCGGGCCCTGGTCCTGAACTGCACCCTGAAGCGGTCACCCGCCCCGTCCAGCGCGGAGGTGCTCGGGCGCGAGGTGCTCGATGCCCTCGCCGAGCAGGGCGTCGAGGGCGAACTGGTCCGGGTCGTCGACCACGACGTACGGTTCGGGGTCTCCACCGACGAGGGCGACGGAGACGGGTGGCCGGCCATCCGGGCCAAGCTGCTGGCCGCGCAGATCCTCGTCGTCGCCACACCGATCTGGCTCGGCCAGCCGTCGGCCGTGTGCAAGATGGTCCTCGAGCGCCTCGACGCCGAACTGTCCGAGACCGACGCCGAGGGTCGGCTGCTCACCTACGGCAAGGTGGCCGGCGTCGCCGTCGTCGGGAACGAGGACGGCGCGCACCACACCATCGGCCAGGTGCAGCAGGCCCTCAACGAGGTCGGATTCACCTGCCCGGCGGCCGGCGCCAGCTACTGGGTGGGCGAGGCACTGCACAAGGTCGACTACATCGACGCCCGGCCGAAGCCGGACACCACGGACCGCACCACGAAGGCCCTGGCGCTCAACAGCGCACACCTCGCCCGGCTGCTGGCCGAGCAGCCGTACCCGCCGCCGGACGCGAAGGGCGCCGGGGTCGGGCCCAGCCGGGAGCCAGCCTGACCGTCAGTGCCCAGCGGTCGCCGGCGCAGGCTGAAGCCGAGCGGTCAGCGCCAGCCGTAGCCGGCGCGCAGGGCCTGCCCGACCCGGTCGAAGCGGGCCCGGTCCAGCACCGCGCCCTCCCGGCGGATGCTGTCCTCCCGCATGGTCAGCACGCGGTCCAGGCGCACCCAGCTCGGCCGGTTGTCCCGGTCCCACTCGCCCGGGCCGAGCGCGAGCCAGTGCCGCTGGCCGTCGCGCTCGCTCTGGCTGGAGAGCATCAGCCCGAACAGGGTCCGGCTGTGCCGGCCCACCACCAGCACGGGGCGGTCCTTGCCCTGCCGCGGGTCGTCCTCGTACGGCACCCAGGTCCAGACGATCTCGCCCGGGTCGGCGTGCCCGTCGAGCTCCGGCGCGTACGCCAGCACGCGGCGCTGCAGCGCGGCGACCTGGCGGCGCCGGGCGACCTGCGCCGGAGCCGGGCCGGGCCGCCGGGGCGACGGGATGACACCGCCGATGCGCGCCGCGACACTCCTCAGAAGACCTGCCACGAGCGGCAGCCTATCTCCCGCCGCGCGGCCCGGCCGGACCGGGACAATCCGGTGGACCCGGGGCCGGTGGTCGATCAGGATCGGCGGCATGACGGTCCCCGCCCACCAGATCCGCGCCGACTTCACCGCCGACACCGTGACCGTGTACCAGGCGTACCCGCCGGAGATCGCCCGCGCGGCGCTGGCCGCCGGTCGCTTCGTGCCACCGTTCAAGCGGGAGCGGATGACCTGGATCAAGCCGTCGTTCCGCTGGATGATGTACCGCTGCGGCTGGGCCACGAAGCCCGGTCAGGAGCGGGTGCTGGCCGTTGAGATCACCCGGTCGGGCTTCGAGTGGGCCCTGGCCCACTCGTGTCTGAGCAGCTTCGACCGCGACCGCTACCCCGACCGGGAGACCTGGTCGCGGCGGCTGCGCGCCAGCCCGGTGCGGGTGCAGTGGGACCCCGAGCGGTCGCTGCGGCTGGCGCCGCTGCCGCACCGGTCGCTCCAGGTCGGGCTGGCCGGCGAGGCGGTGCGCCGGTACGTCGACGAGTGGTTGGTCGCCCTCACCGACGTGACCCCGACGGCCCACGCGGTACGCGCGGCGCTCGACGCCGGCGACGGCCCGGCCGCCGAGGCACTGCTGCCGCCGGAGCGCCCGTACCCGCTGCCGCCGGACGTGGCCGCCGTCGTCGGCGCGACGATCCCGTGAGGGGATTCCGCGCCTGGGCGAGGCGTGGCGCCGCCGGTGCCGTGCGACCGACCGCCGCGCGGCACGTGCCGATCCTCCAGCCGGTGCTGGAGGTGAATCCCCTCGACGGCTTCACGCTCTGGCCGGTGGCCGAGGTCGGCCCGTGGCTGGTGCTCTCCGGTGCGCTGACCGCCGCCGAGGTGGGCACCGTCGTGGCGCGGATCGCGGCGTACAACCACGTCGACGACCGCACCGTGTGGCCCGAGGACGACGATCCGCTGACCGCCGTGCTGCCGGTGACGACGGCCGGGCCGGAGCCGGGTTCCCTCGTGGTGCCCGGCGGCCTGCGCCTCACCGACCCGGGCACGGGGGCGCGGGTCGACCCGGGCTGCTGCAGCGGCCTCGAGGACTGGCGCGCCTGGTACGAGATTCCGTCGGGGGCGTCGCCGGACCAGGGCCACGACCCCGACCCCTGGGTGGAGCACCGCGCGGACGGCACGGTCCGGGTCTGGGCGGACGAGGAGCGTGGTTCGCATGTGGACGTCCGGGTCGACGAGCTGGTGCGGCTCGTCGACGGCGTCCGGGCGGACCTCGCCGGGTTCCTGCGGGAGCTGCGGGCGTGGGCCGACGAGGTCGTACCCGCCGGCGCCGACGCGTTGGTGGAGAGCCTGGACCGGCACCTCCAGGTCTCGGCACCGGCGGCCGGGGCGGCGCCCTGAGCGGCCGGCGGTGGGTGGGGCGGGCGTCGGCCCGCCTCGTGGTGCGGCACGTGCTTGACTGGGGTGTCGGTGCCGGAGCAGGGAGGCGGTGGCAGGTGACCGTCGAGGTGCGGGGCCTGCCCGACGCCCGCCGGTGTGAGCCGTACCGCCCACGCGGTCCGTGGCCGGCTCGCCGCAGGCGGAGCGCCGCGGGCACGACGGCTCTCGCCCTGGCCCTGCTGGCCGGCGCGGCCGGTTGCGCCGGGAGCGAGCGCCCGGAGCCCCCGCCGACCGACGGCCCGTCGGCCACCGCCGCGTCGGTCGGGCCGGCGGTCGAGACCCGCGACGACCTGGCGAGCCTGTTCCGGCAGGCCGGCCTCCAGGGCACCTTCGTCCTGTACGACGTGACGGCGGCGCGCGTCGTCATGGTGGACCGCGCCCGGGCCGAGCGCCGGTTCATCCCGGCCTCGACGTTCAAGGTTCCGCACAGCCTGATCGCGCTCGAGACCAGCGTGGTGCGCGACGAGCACGAGAAGGTTCCGTACGGCGGCCGGCCCCAGCGCGTCGCGGCCTGGGAGCGGGACATGGGGCTGCGTGACGCGGTCCGGGTGTCCAACGTGCCGGTGTTCCAGGAACTGGCCCGGCGGATCGGGCCGGAGCGGGAGCGGGAGTGGCTGCGCCGGCTCGGCTACGGCAACGGCGAGGTCGGCGCCGCGGTGGACGAGTTCTGGCTGCGCGGGCCGCTGACGATCTCGGCCGACGAGCAGGCGCGGTGGCTGGCCCGGCTGGCCCGGGGCGAACTGCCGGCCGACCGGGGGCACCAGGCGACCGTCCGGGACATCCTGCGCCTGGAACGCACCGCCACGCACACCCTGTACGCCAAGACCGGCCAGACGGACGCCACCGAGCCGGGCACCGGGTGGTGGGTCGGCTGGGTCGAGCGCGGCGACCGGCTGTACTGCTTCGCGCTGAACGTGGACATCCGCACCGACGCCGACGCGGACAAGCGACTGCCGCTCGGCCGGCAACTGCTGCGCCGCCTCGGCGCCCTGCCCACCGCCTGACCGTCCCTCACTCGTTACCCAGCGGCGGCGACGCGTGGCCGGCGGGTCGGAGCGACCGACCTTCATCGGATCGTCAAGCGGAGTCAACGCCCGGTACGCGTAGCGCGGCTGGTCCGGCCCTAGGTTCGGCGACCATGAACCGATCGCCCCTCAACCACGCCGTACGCGTCACGACCGCGCTCTCCCTTGTCGCTGCCGGCGCTGTCGCCGGAGCAGCGCTCACGACCGGCCGGCAAGCACCTGCCGCCCTCGCCGTCGCCGCCAGCGGCGTCGGCGCTCCTCCCCCGGCGCTCCGCTACGGCGGGCCGGGTCGGGGTGGCGGCACGCCGGCCGAGCGCGCCTACCATGACATCCTCGACCACGGTCCGAAGGCCAAGATCCTCACCGCCGCGCACCGCGGCCAGTGGCGTGACGCCCCGGAGAACTCCCTGCCCGCGATTGCGGCTGCCTACCAGGACGGCGCTGAGATCGTCGAGATCGACGTGCGGCTGACCAGGGACGGCGTCCCCGTGCTCATGCACGACACCACCGTCGACCGCACGACGAACGGAACCGGCGCCGTCGCCGACCTCACTCTCGCCCAGGTCAAGGCGCTCCGCCTGAAGCAGGGCCTCGGCGGCGCCCAGGCGGCGGTCACCGACGAGCAGGTCCCGACTCTCGCCGAGGCCATGGCGGTCGCGAAGACGCGTGGTCTCGTCAACCTCGACAAGGGCTGGCCGTTCCGCGAGGAGATCTGGAAGGTGCTCGTCGAGACCGGGACGGTCCGCAACGGGCTCTACAAGAGCGCCGCGCCGGTGGCCGAGGTCCAGCGGTTCCTGGCCGGCCACGAAGGCGCGCTCTACCTGCACATGATCGGCGACGCCAATCTCGCCGACGTCGCGGCGTTCGGCGGCGACCAGCCGGTCGGCTACGAGGTCAACTTCGACAGCCAGTACGACGTCGTGGCACGCCAGCCGTTCCTCGACCGGCTGGCGGCGAGCAGCAGGGTCTGGGTCAACTCGATGTGGAACGGTCTGGCGGACCACTTCACCGACGAGGCCTCGCTCATCGATCCTCGTCGAGGCTGGGAGGGGCTGGTCACCAGCTTCGGCGCCACCGTCATCCAGACCGACGACGTCGAGAAGCTCGAGCGGTGGCTGCACACCGGCGACGGCGACCCGGTGCCGAACGGTAGCGTCCGGGTCCAGGCCGAGGACTTCCTTCCGGGCGAGGGCGTGGGCTACCACGACCTCGACGCCGGCAACCGCGGCGGGCTGCCGATGCGCCCCGGCGAGGACGTGGACATCAGTGACGCCGACGGCAACGTGCGGCTCTCGTGGATGCGCGGCGGCGAGTGGCTGACCTACGCCATCGAGGTGCCGCGCAGCGGCAGGTACGCCGTTTCGGCACGGGTGTCCTCGCCGTACTCCCCGGCCGGCACGTACACGCTGTCGTTCGACGGAGGCCCGGAGAGCGAGCGGGTGGCGGTCCTGAACACCACGAGCCACAACAAGCAGGTGCTCCAGCCCAGTGGCGTCGTCCAGGAGCTCGCGGCCGGCCACCACACCGTGCGGGTGAGCCTGCCTGCCGACGCCTACCAGAACTGGAACCTCGACTACCTCCAGTTCGACCCGGTCCGCCCCTGAGGCGGCGGGTGACGCGCGCCGCGCGGAGGGCGGTGGCGAAGTGTGACCAGCCGCCCTCCGCCAGCACGCGTCGTCGCGGGGCATGATGGGCGAATGATCGAACTTCCCCGGGACCTGCCGGTCTTCGAGCGCAGCGCGGTGCGGGTGGTGGTGCTCGACGCCGACGACCGGGTGCTGCTGTTCCACACCCGCGACCCGGACCACCCCCGCCTGGGCACCTGGTGGGAGCTGCCCGGCGGCGGGATGGACCCCGGCGAGACGTACCTGGACACGGCGGTGCGCGAGTTGCGCGAGGAGACCGGCATCGTGGCCGGCCCCGCGCAGATCGGTCGGCCCACCTGGCGGCGGCGGGCCAGCTTCGTGCACCGGCAGCGGCGGCACCTCCAGGACGAGGTGATCGTCCCGGTGCGGCTCGTCGGGCCCGGGCCGGACGTGGACGAGGCACACCGGCTCGACTACGAGCGGGAGGACTACTTCGGCTTCCGCTGGTGGCCGGTCGCCGAGGTGGTGGCCAGCGGTGAACGGTTTTACCCGGGCCAGCTTCCCCGGCTGCTGACGCCCTTTCTCGCCGGCGAGGAGATCGACGAACCGTTCGAGTTGTGGTCTTGACCGCACCGAAAAACGGTCGACAGATGGTGGTGACGCGCGCCCGACCAGCGGGCACAGTGGGGCGGTGACGATCGACATCCGCACTCCCCTGGCCCGCTACGCCGACCGCCTGCACGCCGTGATCGGCGACGGGCACCACGTCGCCTCCCCGCTCGGCGCGTGGCTGCTGCTGGCGCTCGCGGCGCCGGCGACCACCGACGCGACCCGCACGGCGCTGGAGGAGGCGCTCGGCACGGACGCGAAGACGGCCGCCGAGGCGGCCCGCGCCCTGTTGGAGGCGCCGCACCCGCTGGTGCCGTCGGCGACCGCGTTCTGGCACCGGCCGGGGTCCGAAACCGCCGGGCTCGACGGGTGGCGGGCGACCCTGCCCGGGCCGACCGCCACCGGGCCGCTGCCGGAGCAGGCCGGGCTCGACGCGTGGGCCCGCGAGAACACGCTCGACCTCATCGAGACGTTCCCGTTGACGGTCACGCCGGACGTGCTGCTGGTCCTGGCGAGCGCCCTCGCCACCCGGGTGTCCTGGGCCGTGCCGTTCGAGGTGGCGCCCGCTGCGGCGCTCGGGCCGGGCAGCGCCTGGGCCGGCCGGCTGAGCCGGGCGCTGCGCACGCCGGAGCGCGGCCACCGGTGCTGGATCGCGGACACCGCGCGGGCCGGCACCATCGCCGCGCACGCCGCGCAGGCCCAGCCGGCCGGCGCCACCGACGGCGAGGCCGGGCTGGTGGTGGTCTCCGTCGCGGCCGCGCCCGGGGTGGCGGCCGGGAACGTCCTCGCCGCCGCCCACGGGATCGCGGCGGAGGCCGCCGCCGCGGGCGACCGGCTGCCGGCCGGCCGGCGTTCCCTCTTCGACCTCCCGCTCGGCGAGACGCCACTGTGGACGCTGCGGGAGGAGCCGGTCCGGACCTCGGCCCCGGACGGTCGGGAGGAACGCGTCACGGCGGCCCTGCCCTGCTGGTCGGCGGAGAGCCGGCACGAGCTGGCCGCGCCCGAGCTGGGCCTCCACGCCGTCAGCCGGGTGTTCGGCGAGCTGCTGGACGCCCCGGGGCTGGAATACGAGGCGGCGCAGGCCGCGATGGCCCGCTACGGCCGGTACGGCTTCGAAGCCGCCGCCGTCACCGGGATGATGGCGTGGATGAGCCTGCCGCCCGAGGGGACCGCGCGGATCGCGGAGTTGCGCTTCGGCCATCCGTACGCCGTGGTGGCGGTGGCCACCGACACCCGTCCCGGCGGCGCGGCCGGGCCGTGGCACGGCGTACCGGTCTTCTCGGCGTGGGTCGCCGAGCCCGAGGAACTGCCCGAGGCGGATCTCGTCGACCGCCCCACACGCTGACGAGGGCGGGGCCTCCGGCGCGCGCCGGAGGCCCCGCGTCTCACACCCCTACCGGCACCTTCTCCTCCGCGCGCTCGGCGGCACGGGCGGCGAGCCGCTTCTCCCGCTCCTGCGCGCCGATCAGGTCGTCGGGCAGCGAGTCCTCCACCTCGATGTCGAACCGGCGCAGCAGCCGGATCGCGAAGCCGCCGAGGGTGATCAGCACCAGCGCGACGCCGAAGCAGACGTACGCGAAGCCGATGCCACGGCCTGGACCGGTGCCGATCACCGCGCCCACCGACCCGGCGAGCGACCCGCCCGGGGCGAGCATCGGCTCGAACAGGGCGGTCGCGCCGGGGGCGATCAGCGCGAACCCGATCGGCAGGGTCGACCAGGAGATGGTCTGGTTCAGGCTGAACACCCGGCCGTGGAAGCGCTGCGGCACCTTCACCTGGACGATGGTGGCGTAGATCGACTGCGCCGTGGTCATCGCCATCGCCAGCCAGAACGCGCCGACGCAGATCATCGCCACCGAGGCGTCCAGGCCGATCAGCATGCAGCCGACGGCCGTGCCGAGGTTGCCGATCAGCACGCCGATCATGCGCCGGTGCCGGGGGCCGCCCCAGAGCGACATGAGCACGCCGCCGGCGACCGCGCCGAGCGCCTCGGCGAGGGCCACCTGCGCCACCTGCGTCGGGGTGCCGAAGGAGAGCACCAGCGGCGTGGTGAGCACCAGGGCGGGCGCCAGGAAGATGTTGCCCAGCGCGAAGTAGCCGAGCATCAGCCGGAAGCCCCGGTGCTGCCAGGAGTAGCGCATGCCGTTGGCGATGGCCACCAGCAGCCGCTCCTTGGGCCGCCACCCGAGCAGGTCGGGGAAGCGGACCACGGCCAGGGTCAGCACCGCCACCACGTAGCTCGCCACGTCGATGAGCAGGATGCCCTTGAGCTCGATGGCGGCCAGCAGGCCGGCGGCGAAGACCGGCATCAGCAGCATGGCGAAGCCGTTGGTGAGCTGGGTGATGCCCATCGCGTGGCCGAGGTATCGCTTCGGCACGAGCTGCGGCACCGCCGACTGGAACGCGATGCGTTGGAACGACCCGGCGACCTGGCTCAGCGCCACCAGCAGGTAGATGTTCCACAGCTGGAGGTTGTCGGTCCAGAGCAGCGCGGCCAGCACCAGCTGGATCGAGCCGGCGCTGCTGCTGGCGATCATCATGATCTTCCGGCGGCTGACCCGGTCGGTGATCGCCCCGGCGATCGGCAGCATCAGCACGCCGCAGATCAGGGCGAGCGCCCAGAGCAGCCCGAGGTTGGCCACCGAGCCGGTCTGCGTGAACAGCCAGATCGGCAGGGCGAACGCGGTCAGCGCCGACCCGGTGGTGGAGACCAGCTGCCCTGCGGTGACCGCCACGAACCTGGCCATGGACGGCCTGACCACCGCCTTCGCCGGCCGGTCCTCGACGCCGACACGCTGGTGGTCGGCGACCACCCAGCCGGCGTCCTCGTCCCGGGCGGCCGGGGTGAGGGCCGAGACGTCCCCGGCCACGACCGCCGGGTGGACCCGGGTGACGATCTCGGCCAGTTCCTCGGCCCGGTACTTCAGGAAGAAGTGCCCGGCCTGGTCGAGCACCACCAGGCCGAGGGTGTCGCTGAGGAACTGCCACTCCGCGTACCGCTCGGTGTGGTAGTCGGTGACCGGGTCCTCCGAGCCGACCACCGAGATGATCGGCACGCGCAGCTTGGCCGCCTGCCGGTCCAGCAGGCCGGTGAAGTACTCCTCCGAGGCCCGGGAGTCGGCCCGCATGTTGCTGATGATCCGGTCCGCCTGCTCCGGGTCCAGCTCGTCCGTGTCGACGCCCATCGACTTGAGCCAGCTCGCGTAGTGCCGGTTGCTGCGCAGCTGCTCCAGCCGGTTGCGCAGGGTGGCGAACGCGCCCTTCGGGCGGGCGAACGGGAACATCGCCCCGATGTAGAGCGCCTCCAGGTCTCGCCCGGCCGCCTCGACCTTGCGGGCCACCTCGGCGACGATCGCGCTGCCGACGCCACAGTGGCCGTACAGGACGATCGGCCCCTCGACGCGTTCCAGGATCTCCTCGGCGACCCGGCTGGTCAGCTCGTCGAAGGGCAGGCCGTCCTCGCTGAGGCCCACGTCGTGGCCGGGGATGGCGAGGGACCACAGCGCGTGCCCGGCCGGCAGCGCGTCGGCGAGCGGCTGGTAGACGATCGCGCTGCCGCCGCCGTAGGGGACGCAGACGTACGACAGCACGCGCTTGGCCGCCGGGATCGGCTTGGTCAGCTCGTAGAGCAACCGGCGCGGCCCGTCGGCCTCGGCGCTGCCGGACATGAAGGCCGCCAGCTCGCGGATGGTCCGCTGCTGGAACAGGTCCATCACGCCGACCGGCCGGCCGCCGTGTTCCGCCTTGCGGATCTTCGCCACGACCTGGGTGGCGAGCATCGAGTGCCCGCCGAGGTCGAAGAAGTCGTCGTCGATGCCGAGCGTGTCGACGCCGAGCACCTCCGACCAGATCCCGGCCAGCAGCCGCTCGGTGTCGTCGCGCGGCTCCACCAGCGCCACGGACGCCTCGCGGGTGACCACCGGCGCGGGCAGCGCCCGGCGGTCGAGCTTGCCGTTCGGCGACAGCGGCAGCGCGTCGAGGGTGACGAACGCGCTCGGCACCATGTACTCGGGCAGCGTCTCCTTCAGCGCCGACTTCAGCGCGGCGTGCTCCGCCCCGCCGACCACGTACGCGGTCAGCCGCTTGTCGCCGGGGCTGTCCTCGCGGACGATCACCGCCGCCTCGGCCACGCCCGGCTGCTCGCGCAGCGCGCTCTCGATCTCGCCCAGTTCGATCCGCAGGCCGCGCAGCTTGACCTGGTGGTCGATGCGGCCGAGGAACTCGATGACGCCGCCCGTGCCGCCCGGGGCGGTGCGCCAGCGGGCGAGGTCGCCCGTGCGGTACAGCCGCGCCCCGGGCTCCGCGGAGAACGGGTCCGGCACGAACCGCTCGGCGGTCAGCGCCGGCCGGCGGTGATAGCCGCGGGCCAGCCCGACCCCGCCGATGTGCAGTTCGCCGGCCACCCCGACCGGGCACTCCTCGCCGCGCTCGTCGAGCACGTGCAGCCGCAGGTTCGCGATCGGCCCGCCGATCGGCACGCTGGTCAGCCCGGCCAGCAGTGCCGGGTCGCAGTGCCAGGAGCTGACGTCGATGGCCGCCTCGGTCGGGCCGTACAGGTTGTGCAGCCCGCACCACGGCAGCCGGGCGGTGAAGTCGACCGCCGAGGCCAGCGGCAGCTCCTCGCCCGAGCAGATCACCCGGCGCAGCGCCGTCGCCGCCTCGACGCCGTCCTCGGCGAGGAAGACGGTCAGCATCGACGGCACGAAGTGCGCGGTGGTGACCCGCTCGGCGACCAGCAGGTCGCGCAGGTAGCCGGCGTCCTTGTGCCCGCCGGGCTTGGCGAGCACCAGCCGGGCGCCCTCGCGCAGCGGCCAGAAGAACTCCCACACCGACACGTCGAAGCTGGCCGGGGTCTTCTGCAGCACCGCGTCGTCGGCGCCGAGCCCGTAGGTCTTCTGCATCCAGTCGAGCCGGTTGACGATGCCCCGGTGGGTGTTCGGCACCCCCTTCGGGCGTCCCGTGGAGCCGGAGGTGTAGATGACGTACGCCAGGTGCCCGGGGCCGGCGACCGGCGCGGGGTCGTCCGCCGGCTGGTCGGCCCACACCTGCTCGTCGTCGAGGGCGAGGACCGTGGCGCCGGTGTCGGGCAGCACGTCGCGCAGGTGCTCCTGGACCAGCACCACCGGCGCGGCCGCGTCGGTGACCATGAAGGCCAGCCGGTCGGCCGGGTACTCCGGGTCCAGCGGGAGGTAGGCCCCGCCGGCCTTGAGCACGCCGAGCAGCCCGGCGACCAGTTCCACCGAGCGTTCCGCGCAGACCCCGACCAGGCTCTCCGGGCCCACGCCGGCGGCGCGCAGCCGGTGCGCGACCCGGTTGGCGGCGGCGTTCAGCTCGGCGTACGTGACACTGCGGCCCTCGAAGGTGACGGCCACCGCGTCGGGGGTGCGGGTGGCCCGCTCCTCGATCGGCCCGTGCAGCGTCTGCGCCTCGGGGAAGTCGGCGGCGGTGTCGTTCCATCCCGCGAGCAGGTCCCGCTCGTCGGCGGGGAGCAGGTCCAGCGCGGAGATCGGGGTGTCGGGGGCGGCCACCACCGCGCGCAGCAGGGTGCTGAGCCGCCGCGCCATCCGCTCCACCGTGTCGCGGGTGAACAGGTCGGTGTTGAAGACCAGCTTGCCGTAGAGCCCGTCGAGGACCTCCACCGCGTGGAACTCGAAGTCGAACCGGGTGGCGCGCAGCTCCATCGGCGTCCAGTCGAACGTGACGTCGCTGGCGTCGGAGACCTCGTTGAACCGGCCGATCTCGTAGTTCTGGAGCACGAACATCGCCTGGAACACCGGGGAGCGGCTGACGTCGCGGGGCAGGCCCAGCTCGTGCACCACCTTGGCGAACGGTACCTCGCCGTGCTCCAGCCCGTCGAGCACGGCACGCCGGGTGCGGTCCAGCAGCTCGGCGAAGGTGGGGTCGCCGGCCAGCTCGGCCCGCAGCGGCAGCATGTTGATGAACATGCCGACCACGTTCTCCAGCTCCGGCGCGGAGCGCCCCGCCACGGACGCCCCGACGGCGAAGTCGTCCTGCCCGGCGTGCCGGGCCAGCAGCACCTGGTACGCCGCGAGCAGCGTCATGAACAGGGTGCCGCCGTAGGAGCGGGTGAGCGCGTTCAGCCCGTCGGCGGCGGCCCGGTCCAGCCGGAACTCGACGAAGTCGCCGGCGTAGGTCTGGGTGGCCGGGCGGGGCAGGTCCAGCGGGAGTTCCAGCGGGGTGATGCCGGCCAGCCGCTGATTCCAGTAGTCGAGGTGTCCACGGGCCTGCGGCCCGTCCAGCTCCTGGGCCTCCCAGTGGGCGAAGTCGCCGTACTGGATCGGCATGGCGGGCAGCTCCCCGCCGCGGTAGAGGGTGATCAGGTCGCGCAGCAGCACGTCGACCGACCAGCCGTCGCCGACGATGTGGTGCTTGCCGAGGAACAGCACGTGGTCCTCGTCGGCCAGCCGGATCAGCAGGGCGCGCAGCAGCGGGCCCTCGGCCAGGTCGAACGGTTCGGCGGCGGCGGCGTCCACCAGCGCCTGCGCGGCGGCCTCGTCGGGGGCGTCCACGATGGTCAGCGGCACCTCGACGGAGTCCGCGACCACCACGGTGGGCCGCCCGTCGGCGTCGGCCGGGAACCGGGTGCGCAGCGACTCGTGCCGCCGGGTCAGCCCGTCCAGCGCGGCGCGCAGCGCCGCGACGTCGAGCGGCCCGCGCACGCGCAGCGGCACCGCGATGTGGTAGGCCGCCTCGCCCGGAGCGAGCTGGTCCATGAACCAGACCCGCTCCTGGGCGTACGACAGCGGCACCTCGGCGTCCGGCGGACGCGGGGTGATCCGGGCGGTGGGCTTGGCGGCCTGCCGTTTACGCAGGCGCTGCGCGATGAGCGCCTGCCGGGCCGCGTCCCGGGCCGGATCCTTCAGGTCGGTCATCAGGGAGTGTCCTCTTCCGCCGCGAGCAGCGCGGCGACCTCGGTTTCGGAGAGCTCGTCGAGTTCGGCGGCGATCCGCTGCTCGATCTGGGCGGCCAGGTCGGCCACCACCGGGGTGCTGAACAGCGCCCGCATCGGCAGGTCCACGTCCACCTCGGCCCGGATCCGGGCCATCGCCCGCATGCCGCGCAGCGAGTTGCCGCCCAGGGCGAAGAAGTCGTCCAGCGCGCCGACCTTGTCCACCTGGAGGATGTCGGCGTACACCTCGGCGACCAGCGCCTCGGCGTCGGTGCGCGGGGCGACGAACGCGTCGGCGGCCGGGGCGGTGGCCGGGGCGGGCAGCGCCGCGGCGTCCAGCTTGCCGTTCGGCGTCAGCGGCAGCGCGTCGAGGCGGACGAACGCCGCCGGCACCAGGTGCGCCGGCAGCTCCCGGGCCAGGTCGGCCGCGAGCGCCGCCTCGTCGGCCGCGCCGACGACGTAACCGACCAGGGTCGGCTCGCCGGAGTCGGTGCGCACCACCACGGCCGCCTCGCGGACGTCCGGCCGGGCCAGCAGGGCCGACTCGATCTCGCCCAGCTCGATCCGCATGCCACGGATCTTGACCTGGTTGTCGCGGCGGCCGAGGTAGTCCAGCGTGCCGTCGGCCCGCCAGCGGGCCAGGTCGCCGGTGCGGTACATCCGCTGCCCCGGCGGCCCGTACGGGCACGGCAGGAAGCGCTCGGCGGTGAGGCCGGGCCGGCGCAGGTAGCCCCGGGCAAGCTGGTCACCGGCGACGTACAGCTCGCCGGCCACGCCCGGCGGGACCGGGTTCAGCGCGGCGTCGAGCAGGTACACCCGGGTGTTCCAGGTGGGCCGGCCGATCGACACCGCCCCGGCGGGCAACTCCTCGCCCGGCGCGACGCGGGCGGCCACGCAGCCGACGGTCGCCTCGGTCGGGCCGTACTCGTTGATCACGGCGACGCCCGGGTGGGCGGCCCGCCAGTCGGCGAGCTGCTCCGCGGTCAGCGCCTCGCCGCCGATGACCAGGTCGGCCGTCGGCGACAGCTCGGCGTCGAGCAGCGGCAGGTGGCTGGGCGTGACCTTGAGGAACGCCGGCCGGTCGCCGACGCGGGCCGAAGCCTCGTCGATGGCGGCGAGCCGGACGGTGCCGCCGGCGGTGAGCGGGCCGAGCAGGCCGGTGACGGTCAGGTCGAACGACACCGGCGAGTGCAGCAGCGCCGTGCCGGCCAGCCCCGGGTAGGTGTCCCGGGCCCAGGTCAGGTAGGCCGCGACCGCCCGGTGCTCCACCACCACGCCCTTCGGCCGGCCGGTGGAGCCGGAGGTGTAGAGCACGTACGCCGGGTGCCCGGGGCGCAGCGGGGCGAGGCGGTCGGCGTCGGTCAGGTCGGCGTCGTCGCCGTCGACCGGGCCGTCGAGCACCAGCGCGCCGGCGGGCACCAGCCCGGCGGTCTCGGGCGTGGCGAGCACCAGCGCCGGCTCGGAGTCGGCCAGCAGGTAGGCGATCCGCCCGGCCGGGTAGCCGGTGTCCACCGGCACGTACGCGGCGCCGGACTTGAGCACCGCGAGGATCGCCACCACCAGCTCCACGGAGCGGGGCAGGGCCAGCGCGACCCGGGCCTCCGGTCCGGCACCCCGCGCCACCAGGGTGCGCGCCAGGCGGTTCGCGGCGGCGTTCAGCTCGGCGTACGTCAGCGAGACGCCGTCGCGGACCAGGGCGGTGGCGGTCGGGGTGGCCGCCGCCTGCCGCTCGAACTCGGCGACCAGGGTGGCCGCCGGCACCTCGCGGGCGGTGTCGTTCCAGCCCGACAGCACCAGCTCCCGCTCGGCGTCGTCGAGCAGCGGCAGGGCGGAGATCCGCAGCGTCGGGTCGGCGACGGCCGCGGCGAGCAGCCGGACGTACCGGGCGACGACCGCCTCGGCGGTGGCCCGGTCGAACAGCGCGGTGCGGTAGACCAGCCGGCTGTCGGCGGCGGTGATGTCGAACGCTAGGTCGTCCTTGGTGGTGCCCAGCGGCACCGGGTCGAGCCCCGAGTCCGGGATGTAGTTCAGCGCGGTCTGGAAGATCGGCTGCACCGAGGGGTCCCGCTGCGACGCGACCGTCTCGACGATCTTCTGGAACGGGGTCGAGCCGTGCTCCATCGCGTCGACCAGCCCGCCGCGCACCCGGCCGAGCAGCTCGGCGAAGGTGGGGTCGCCGGTCAGGTCGCAGCGCAGCGCGACCGGGTTGACGAACATGCCGATCAGCGGGGCCAGCTCGGCGGTGTCCCGGCCGGCGGTGGAGACGCCCACCACCACGTCGTCGTCGCCGGAGATCCGGGACAGCAGCGCGGTGAACGCGGCGAGCAGCACCATGTACGGGGTGGCGGCGGAGCCGGCGGCGACCTGACCGACCCGGTCGAGCAGGCCCTCGGGCAGGTCGAAGCGCACCTCGTCACCGGCGAAGCCGAGCTGCGCCGGTCGGGGCCGGTCCAGCGGCAGGGCGGTCACCGGCGGCGCGCCCGCCAGATGGCCGCGCCAGAAGGCGAGTTGCCGGTCCAGTTCCGCGCCGGTGAGCTGGTCGCGCTGCCAGACGGCGAAGTCGGCGTACTGGATGGGCAGCTCGGGCACGTCGGCGGGCGCGCCGGTCAGCGCGGCCCGGCTGAACGCGGCCAGCTCGTCGGTGAACACCACCGCCGAGTGGCTGTCGAAGACCGCGTGGTGCGCCACGAACAGCAGCGCCACCTCGTCGTCGGCGAGGCGGACCAGCCGGGCGCGCCAGGGCGGCGGCGCGTCCAGCGGGATCGGCGTGCGGGCCAGCCCGCTCAGCAGCTCCGTCACCCTCTTGTCGCGCTCCGGCCCGGCGAGGCCGCGCAGGTCGTCGACCGGCAGCGCGACCGGCTCGGCGGCGCGGACCACCTGGGTGAGGATGCCGTCGTCGGACCGCAGATGGGTGCGCAGGGACTCGTGCCGGGCGACGATCTGGCCGAACACGTCGTTGGCCTGCTCCGGGGTGATCCCCGCCGGGAAGCGCCACGGGTTGGAGACGTTGTAGACGGGCGAGTCGGTGTCGAGCTGGTTGGCCATCCACACCCGCTCCTGGGCGTAGGAGGCCGGGAAGGTCCACTCCTTCGCGGTGCTCATGAGGTGGCCTCCCGCACGGAACGCGGGCGCATGTCCGTCCAGACGGTGTCGATGTGCGCGAGGCACTCCTCGCGGGTGCCGGCGAAGCCGGCCTCGTGCCAGCCCGCCGGGAGGTCGCGGTCGGCCGACCAGATCGAGTACTGCTCCTCGTCGTTACGGACGACCAGGAATCGGGTTTCGGCCATCACTTCTCTCCAGCGCTCTCGGGGGTGTGCGGTTCGGCCATCGCGACGGCGATCTTGCGGGGACCGGTGAACGGCTCCCGCCCGTGCGCGGCGGTCATGTTGTCCACCACCAGCACGTCGTCGCGCTGGTAGTCGAAGCGGACGCTGGCCGCCCGGTACGCGGCCCGCAGGTGGTCCATCACGTCGGCGGGAATCTCGCCGCCGTCGCCGTAGTAGGTGTTCGACGGCAGCCCCTCGGGGCCGAACATCGCCAGCAGCCCCTCCTGGTAGTCCTTGGGCAGCGTGCTGACGTGGAAGAACGTGGCGTGGTTGAACCAGCGGGGGGTGTCCGAGCCGGGCCGGTGGTGCACGACGTCCCGCACCGCCCGGGTGCGCAGCCCGTCCGAGCCCTGCCACTCCAGCTCGATCCGGTTCGCCGCCGCGTACGCCTCGACCTCGGCGCGGTCGTCGGTGTTGAACACGTGCTGCCAGGGGGTGCCGAAATCGCCGTGGAAGTTGCGCACCAGCATCCAGCGGCGGCGGACGAACTCCTCGCGGACCGCCGGGTCGATCTCCGCGTACACCCGGCGCACGTCGGCGAGCGGGGTCGCGCCCTGCGTCAGCGGCGGGGTGATGCAGTAGAAGAACAGGGTCAGCGGCCAGCGGGCCTGGTACGAGTTCTCGTTGTGCAGGAAGATCTCCTCGTCCGGCGGGTAGTCGGTCGAGGTGTAGACGCGGCCGGCGATGGCGTGCCGGGGCGACGAGCGTTCGGTGTAGACCAGCGGCTCGCCGGACAGCGCCCGCACCACCCGGTCGAAACCCTCGACGCCGCCGACGTCGAACCCGCGGAACAGCAGCCCGCCGTGCTCCACGAGGCTCGCGCGCAGTTCCGCGCGGCGGGCGGCGATCAGCTCGGTCAGCTCCCGGCCGTCGTTCTCGACGACCACCGGCAGCGTGGCGATCGTGTCGCTCATTGCTTCCTCACTCCTGTTGTCGCTCGTCGTCACGCGCGGGGCAGCCGCGGGATGTTGGGGGTGGCCGGCGCGGCCGGTTCGTCGGCGGGGGCGGCGGCCCGCATCTCCTCGATCCGCGCCGCGATCCCGGCCACGGTGGGCGTCTCGAAGAGGCTGCGCATCGGCAGCCGCACCCCGGTCGCCTTGCGCATCGCGGCGATCAGCTGCACCGCCACCAGCGAGTTGCCGCCGAGGGCGAAGAAGTCGTCGTCGACGCCGACCTCGGCGACCCCGAGCCCGTCCTGCCAGACCCGGGCGATGATCGTCTCCAACTCGGTGCGCGGCGCGGCCGAGCCGCCGCCGGTGCCAGACGGCGTCGTGGAGGTCGTCTCCGGCTCGTTCTCCAGGCTCTCCGTGGTCACCCGGCCGGCACGGCTGCGGATGTCCGCCACCGTCCGCGTGGCGATCACGACCTGGGCACCCAGCCCGGCGGTGAGACTGCGCCGGAACGCCTCCACACCGTCCACCGGCCGGATGTCCTCCGTCGGCCCGGCGGCGGTCGACGCCGGGTCCGCCTCCGGCGCGGCGGCCAGGCCACCGGTCACCGCGTCCTGGTCGACCCGCCGCAGCACGAAGTCGCTGATGGCGACGAGTTCCCGGCCGTCGGCGTCGCGCAGCGACAGGTCCGCGGCCACCACCTCGGCGGTGGCGCTGTCCCGGTGCCGCAGGTGGCTGTGGAACCGCGCCGGCAGCGACCCGCGCACCACGATCCGCCCGTACGACAGCGGCAGGTAGGTGCCGGAGCCCTGGCCGCGGCCGAACGCGGTCGCCACGTCCAGCAGCGCCGGGTGCAGGCCCCACGACGGCAGGTCCCCGACCGCCTCGGCGGGCGCCTCGACGCGGGCCAGTTCCTCGCCGTCGCCGAGGTGGTGCTCGCGCAGTGCGGCCCAGCGCGGCCCGAAGGCCAGCATGCTGGTGCGCCCGCGGCCGAACGACGAGTCGTCGTCGACCCGGCGACCCGTCACGGCCGGCTGCTCCGCCGGCGGGGCGGGCTCGACCGTCCAGCCCGCCGACCCGCGCACGTGGGTGCGGGACTGGCCGGCGGCGAGGCTGCACACGGCGAAGTCGACGCCGTCCTCGGCGGGGGTCAGCTCCACCCGGTACTGCGCGACGGTGCCGTCGGGCACCGAGAACGGCTCCAGGAACACCACGTCGCGCAGTTCCACGGCGGCGTCCCCGGCCGGGGCGGGCAGCGCGGCCGTCACCGCCGCGCGGACGGACTCCAGGTGGGCGGTGCCCGGCACCACGGGCACCCCGCCGATGCGGTGCTCGTCGAGCAGCCAGTGACTGGTGGCCGAGACCAGGCCGTGCAGCACGGTGCCGTCGGGCCCGGTGACCTTCGTGGTGAGCACCGGGTGGTCCACCGGGGTGGCGACCGTGTCCCGCGCGGCGGCCCGGAAGCCGGCGGGGACGTTGGTCTCCACGGCCATGCCCACCTCGGCCCAGCCGCCCCAGTTCTGCGACACCACCGGCGCGGCGAAGCCCGCGCCGGCCCGCGCGTACGCGTCGAGGAAGTTGTTCGCCGCGCAGTAGTCGACCTGGCCGAAGCCGCCGATCACGGCGGTGATCGAGGAGCAGAGCACCACGAAGTCCAGCGGCAGGTCGCCGAAGACCCGCGCCAGCGCGAGGGTGCCGGCGAGCTTCGGCGCGAGCACCCGCTCCGCCTCGGCCCGCTCCTTGATCTCGGCCATGCCGCCGCCGGGCAGGCCGGCCGCGTGCACGATGCCGTCGATGCCGCCGTACGCCCGCTCGGCCTCGGCCCGCACCCGGGCCAGGTCGTCGGGGTCGGTGACGTCGGCGGCGAGCACCAGCACCTCGGCGCCGGCGGCCTCCATCCGGCGGATCGCGGCGATGGCCCGGCCGGCGCGGTCGCCGCCGTGCACGGCCAGGTGGTCGTCCCACTCCTCGCGGGCGGGCAGCCCGGAGCGGGCCAGCAGCACCAGCTTCGCCCGGGCCCGGGTGGCGAAGTCCTCGGCGAGGGTGATGCCGATGCCGCCGAGGCCGCCGGTGATCACGTACCGGCCGCCCTCGCGCAGCGCCCTCGGCTCGCTCTCGGCGTCGACGGTGACCTGCTCGTAGCCGGTCACCCAGCGGCGTCCCCCGCGCAGCGTCACCTCGGGCCGCTCCGGGTCGACCGGGCGGCGCAGCTCGGCCACGAGGGCCCGCTCCCCCGCGTCGGCCGGGCCGGCGTCGAGCAGCCGGACGGTCAGGCCGGGGACCTCGGCGGGCAGCACCCGGGCCAGGCCGGCCAGGGTGGCGTGCTCCGGCCGGGTCAGGTCGGCGCCGGTCACGTCGCCGATGCCGGCGGTGACGAGGTCCAGGGCGAACGCGCCCTCCTCGGCGGTCAGGCCGGCGCCGGCCAGCGCCTGCACCAGGTGCAGGGCGCTGAAGAAGCCCCGGTCCTGGGCGGCCCAGGTGGCGGCGACGTCGGCGCCGGCGGGCTCGCCGTCGAGGGCGAACGCGTGCACCAGCCGGGTCGGCACGCCGTCCGCGGCGAGGGCGGCGACCAGCGCGTCGTAGTCGTCCCGGACGCCGGGGCGCAGCCGCCAGCCGTCGCCGTCGGCGGCGAAGCCCTCGCCGGGGCGTACGGTCACCGGCTGCTCACCGGCGGCCCGCAGCGCCGCGACCAGCGCGTCGCCGCGCGGGCCGTCGACGAGGACCAGGCAGCGGCCCAGCGGCGCGGTCCGCGGCTCGGGGGCCGCCTGCCGCCACACCGGCACCGCGAACCACTCGGGCAGCGGCCGGGGCCCGGTCTCGACCGGCGCGGCGGCGCCCGCCTGCACCGGGTCCGGGTCGACCCAGTAACGACGCCGCTCGAACGGGTACGTCGGCAGCGGCACCCGCCGTGCGTCCGGGTCGGAGCCCAGCCGCACCGGCGTGCCGGCGCACCAGAGCGCCGCGGCGGTGCCGAGCAGGGTGGCCAGGTCGCCGGTGGGCTCGCCCGGGCCGGGCAGGCTGCCCAGCGGGACGAGCTTGCGCTGCGCCTCGGACGCCTTGGCCACCTGCATCCGGGCCAGGTTCGCCAGTTGGCGGCCCGGGCCGCACTCCACCAGCGACCAGGTGCCCTCGGCGAGCAGGGTGGCCACGCAGGCGCCGAAGCGGACCGGCTGGCGCAGGTGCGCCGCCCAGTACGCCGGGTCGGTGGCCTGCTGCTCGGTGATCCAGGTGCCGGTCACGTTGGACAGGAACGGTACGGCCGGCGGACGCAGCGCCACCGTCGCCATCAGGGCGGTGAACTCGGCGAGGATGGGGTCCATCATCGGCGAGTGGAAGGCGTGCGAGGTGCGCAGCGCCTTGGTCTTGGCGTCGATCGTGTCGGCGAAGGCGGCGACCGCGTCGCTCGGGCCCGCCACCACGCAGGTGCCCGGGCCGTTGACGGTGGCGATGGCCAGCCCCTCGGGCAGCCGCTCGGCGACCACCGACTCGTCCAGCGGCACGGCGAGCATCGACCCCGGCGCGACGGACTGCATCAGCCGGCCCCGGGCGGCCACCACCCGCAGCGCGTCGGGCAGGCTCAGCACCCCGGCCACCGTCGCGGCGACGTACTCGCCGATCGAGTGGCCGATCATCGCGGCCGGCCGCACGCCGGCGGACTGCCAGAGCACGGCCAGGGCGTACTCGACGACGAACAGGGCGGGCTGGGTGTAGCGGGTCTCGGTGAGCTTCTCCCCCGCCTCGGGGTCGCGGCCGAGGATCAGGTCGCGGATGTCCAGGCCCAGCTCGGGGCGGAGCAGCTCGGCGCACTCGTCCACGACGGCCGCGAAGCCCGGCTCCTCGGCGTAGAGCTGCGCGCCCATCCCGGCGTACTGGGAGCCCTGGCCGGAGAAGAGGAAGGCCGGCCGGGGCGCCGGGCCCTCGACCACGCCGGCCTGCCGGCGGCGCTTGGTGCGCAGCGCGGCGACCGCGTCGGCCAGGTCGGTGGCGACCACGGCGGCACGGTGCGGGTACTGCTGGCGGCCGACGCGCAGGGTGTGCGCGACGTCCGCGAGGTGCTCCGGCCCGCGGTCGGTGGCGGACTGCAGGTGCGCGGCGAGCCGCTGCACGGCCGCGTCCAGCGCGCCGGCGGTCTTCGCCGAGACGTGCAGCAGCTGCGCCGGCCGGACCCGCCGCTCCCGGTACGCCGCCGGCGCCTGCTCCAGCACCACGTGCGCGTTGGTGCCGCCGATGCCGAACGAGCTGACCCCGGCCCGGCGGGGCGTGCCGTCGGTGTCCCACTTGGTCAGCGTGTTCGCCACGTAGAACGGGGTGTCGGCGAACTCGATCGCCGGGTTCGGCGTCTCGTAGTTGATGGTCGGCGGGATCAGCCCGTGCTCCATCGCGAGCACCGTCTTGATGACGCTGACGATGCCGGAGGGCTGGCTGAGGTGGCCGATGTTGGACTTCACCGAGCCGATGCCGCACCAGCCCCGCTCGTCGGTGTCCTTGGTGTAGACGGCCGAGAGCGCGGCGATCTCGATCGGGTCGCCCATCGCGGTGCCGGTGCCGTGCGCCTCGACGTAGCTGATGGTGCGCGGGTCGACGTCGGCCATCGCGACCGCCTGGGCGATCGCCTCCATCTGCCCGTCGACGCTCGGGGCGGTGAAGCCGACCTTGCCGGCGCCGTCGTTGTTGATCGCGTTGCCGAGCACCACGGCGCGGATCGCGTCGCCGTCGGCGATCGCGTCGGAGAGCCGCTTGAGCAGGGTCACCCCCGCGCCGCTGCCCCAGACCGTGCCGTTCGCGTCCGCGTCGAACGGGCGGCACCGGCCGTCGGGCGAGGTGAAGCCGTCCATGCCGAGGTAGCCCACGTGCGGCAGCTCGATGTTGACGCCGCCCGCGAGGGCCATGTCGCACTCGCCGTTGCGCAGCGCCTCGCAGGCCAGGTGGAACGCGACCAGCGAGGTGGAGCAGGCGGTGTGCACGGTCATGCTCGGCCCGCGCAGGTCCAGCCGGTACGACACGTTGGTGGCCACGTAGTTCGGGGAGTTGCCGGTGGCCAGCGAGACGGTGCCGTGCACGTTGCCCCCGACCCGCTTGTTGCGCAGCACGAAGCGGTGCAGGTAGGTGTTGCCGCCGGTGCCGGCGTACACGCCGATCGAGCCGTCGTATCGGGTCGGGTCGTAGCCGGCGTCCTGCAACGCGGTGTAGCAGGACTCCAGGAACAACCGGTGCTGCGGGTCGGTGATCTCCGCCTCGCGGGCGGTCATGCCGAACAGCCCGGCGTCGAACTCGTCGTACCCGTCGACGAGCGGGGCGCGGTTGACCCAGCCCGGGTCGTCGACCTCGTCGGCGGTGGCGCCGCGGGCGATCTGCTCCTCCCGGGTCAGCTCGGTGGCCGACTCGACCCCGTCGACCAGGTTGCGCCAGAACTCGTTCACGTCGGCCGCGCCGGGCAGGCGGGCGGCCAGCCCGACGATGGCGATCGGCTCGATGCCGTCGCCCTCGGGAAGGTCGGTTGCGGTCGGGTTGCTCATCAGGCTGTCCTTCGTCACGCGGTGCCGCCGGGGCGGCGGGGTGGGTTGCGGCGGGTACGACTGCGTCGGGCGGCGGCGCGCAGCGCGGCGCGGGCCAGCTCCGGCCGGTCGGCGGCACCGTCGAGGCTGGCGGCGAGCGCCCGGATGGTGGGGTGGCGGAAGAGGTCGAGCATCGTGATCGAACGGCCGGTGGCGGCGGTGAGCCGGGCGTGCACGGCGGCCAGCGCCAGGGAGTGCCCGCCGATGTCGAAGAAGTTGTCGGTGACCCCGACCTGGTCGCGTTCGAGGACCTCGCGCCAGATCCCGGCGATCAGCTCCTCGGTCTCGGTCAGCCCGTCCGGGCCGGCCGGCAGCACGGCGCGCGGGGCCTCGCCGGCCGCGACGGTCATCGCGCCGAGCTGGGGGGTGGCCACGGTGGGCCGGGGCAGCTCGGTGGCGACCCGGTCGGCCGGCGTGTCCGGCGCGGCGACCAGCGCGCCGACGAGGGCGGCCAGGTCCGCCAGCAGGTCGTCGATCCGGCCGGCGTCGAACAGGTCCGGGTTGTAGACCACCTCGACGCCGTACCGGCCGGCCCGCTCCACCACGTAGACGGTGATGTCGAACGGCGAGCCGGGCTTGGGCACCGCGACCGGCTCGGCGTCCAGACCGGTCAACGCCAGCCGGGGCGGGGCGAAGTTGAGCACGTTGAACAGCACCTGCACCAGCGGCGAGCGGGACGTGTCCCGGCCGACGCCGAGCGCCTCGACGATCCGCTCCAGCGGGGCGCCCGGGTGGGCGGTCGCCTCGTGCAGTTCACCCGCGCACCGGTCGACCAGCTCGGCGAAGCTGGCCCCGCCGCCGCGCACCCGAACGGGGACGGTGTCGATGAAGAAGCCCACCACGTCGTCGAACGCGGCCAGCCGGCGGTCGGCGACGACGGCGCCGACCACGTGGTCGTCGCGGCCGGTGAGCCGGCGCAGCAGCTCGCCGAAGCCGGCCAGCAGCACCGCCGCCACGGTGGTGCCGCGCCGCTCGGCCAGCTCCCGCACCCCGCGGTCGCACGCCTCGGGCAGCCACACCGCCGCCTCGGCGCCGGCGTAGGTCGCCACCGCCGGCCGGGGCCGGTCGCGGGGCAGGTCCAGCACGGTGGGCACGTCGCGCAGGTGCGCCACCCACCAGTCCAGGTCGGCGGCGCCGCGCCGCCGGTCCCGCTCCGCCCGCCAGACGGCGTAGTCCGCGTACGTGGCGGGGAGCGCGGGCAGCGTCGGGCTGCCGCCCACCAGCGCCCGGTCGTACGCCGCCGCGAGGTCGTCGTAGAGCGGCTTCTCGGACCAGCCGTCGAAGACCGCGTGGTGCAGGGTGATCGCCAGGACGTGCTCGTCCGGCCCGAGCCGGTAGACGGTCACCTGCCAGGGCGGCCCGGTGGCCAGGTCGAAGGAGTGCGCCGCTCCGGCGGCGAGCATGCCGGCCAGTTCCGCCTCGGCGTCGGCGCTGCCGGTCAGGTCCACCACGGGGACGGCGATGTCGGTCGGTTCCTCGCGGACCGCGTACGGCACGCCGGCGGTCTGCGGGATGCGCCAGCGCAGCACGTCGTGCCGTTCGGCGACCGCCCGCAGCGCCGCACCGAGGGCGGCGGTGTCCAGCGGGCCGCGCAGCCGGTGCGCCACCGCGATGTTGTAGGGAGCGCTGGAGGGGGCGATCTGGTCGACGAACCAGAGCCGGCGCTGCGGCGCGGAGAGGGTGGGCGGGTTGCCGGTGGTGAGCCCGTCGCCGTCGGCCGGGGCGGCGGCGGTGATCCGCTCCACCAGGCCGGCCAGGGTGCGGCCGGTGAAGACGTCCCGGGTGTCGACGTGCCGGCCCAGCTCGGCCCGGAGCGCGGCGACCAGGCGCATCGCGGCGATGGAGTTGCCGCCGGCGGCGAGGAAGTCGGTCTCCGGGGTGGGCGTCCCGCCGAGCAGCCGGCCCCAGATCCGGGCCACGGCGGCCGGAAGCGGCTCGTCCGCGTCGACGGGACCGGCCGGGGCCGGGACGTCGGCGGCGGCCAGCGCGCGCAGCGCCGGCCGGTCGAGCTTGCCGGTGGTCGGGCTGACCGGCAGGGCGTCGCGGCGCAGCACCCGGGTCGGCAGCATCGCGGCGGTCAGCCGGGGCAGGGCGTACGCCCGGAGCCGCTCGTCGTCGGGGGCGTCGGCCGGGGTGAGGAAGGCGACCAGTTCGGTGCCGGCCGGGCCGGGGACGGCCTCCACGGCGACCTGCCGTACGCCGGGCAGGTCGGCCAGCACGGCCTCCACCTCGCCCAGCTCGATGCGCTGGCCCCGGATCTTGACCTGCCGGTCCATGCGGCCGAGGTAGACCAGCCGGCCGTCGGGCTCCTGCCGGACCAGGTCGCCGGTGCGGTAGAGCCGCTGCCCCGGGTGCTCGCCGAACGGGTCGGGGACGAACCGCTCGGCGGTCAGGCCGGGCCGGCCGAGATAGCCGTCGGCCAGCCCGGGACCGCCGACCAGCAGCTCGCCGGCCTCCCCCGGCGGCACCGGGCGCAGCCCGGCGTCCACCACGTACACGCGGTGGTTGGGGACCGGGCGGCCGATCGGCACCGGGTCGGTCTCGGCACCGGTCAGCTCGCCGCTGACCGCCATCACCGTGGCCTCGGTCGGGCCGTAGGCGTTGACGAAGAGCCGGCCGGGGGCCCAGCGGGCGGCCAGCTCGGCCGGCACCGCCTCGGCGCCGCAGAGCACGACCCGCCAGGCGGGCAGCTCCGCCGGGTCCAGCATGGACAGCACGGTCGGGGTGAGGAGTCCCCAGTTCACCTCGTGCGCGGCGACGAACCGGGCCAGTCGCACCGGGTCGGCCCGGTCGTCGGCGCCGACGAGCTGGACGGCGCCGCCGAGCAGCAGCGGCACGAAGAGGTCGATGATCGCCGCGTCGAAGCTGAGCGAGGCGTAACCGAGGCTGCGTACGCCCTGGTCGGCGCCGGTCACGGCGGCGCAGCCGGTGACGAACTCGACCACGTTCCGGTGGGTGACGACCACCCCCTTGGGCCGGCCGGTGGAGCCCGAGGTGAACAGCACGTACGCGGGGTCGCCGGGGCGGGCCGGGCAGGCGGCCAGCGGCGCCGGCCCGGGCAGCCCGAGCGCCTCGACGCCCGGGACGTCGCCGAACTCGGCCACGGCGGCGTCGCCGACCACCACGGTCACCCCCGCGTCGGCGACGATCTCCCGCAGCCGCCGGCGGGGGCCGCCCGGCTCCAGCGGCACGTAGCAGCCACCGGCGAACAGCACCCCGAGCACGGTGGCCACGAGGTCGGGGTTGCGGGCCCCGCAGACGCCGACCCGGCTCTGCCGGCCGACGCCGCGCCCGCGCAGCGCGGCGGCCACCCCGGCCGCCCGACCGACCAGCTCGGCGTAGGTGAGCCGGGTGTCCCACTGACGCACCGCGACCGCGTCGGGGGTCCGAGCGGCCTGGGCGGCGATCAGCTCGGCCAGCGTCGCGTCCGGCCACGGCAGGGTCTCCCCGTGGACGGCGCTGGTGGACAGGATGTCGGTCACCCGTTCTCTCCCCGGTAGCTCACTGGATCGGTGATCTGCAACCGCAGCTCGCTGACGTAGCCGCGTCCCCGCGCGTCGGTCACCCAGGCGTCCGCCGGGTCCGGCAGCAGCTCGCCGACCGTCACGGTGACGTCGGGGCCGCTCTTCGCGGCGGCGTCGACCATGGCGCAGAGGGACTGGGCGTGCAGCGGGGCGGTGAGGTCGACGTAGCAGGGCTTGATCTCGGTGCCCACCTTGACGAACACCCGCTCGGGCAGCCCGAGACCCGCCCGCCACCGGCGTACGGCGAGGAACCGCTCGGCCTCGCCGGTGACGCCGGCCAGGCCGGTCTGCGCCACCGTCGTCCGCCAGGTCCGCCGCGCCACGACCAGCCGGTCGATGGTGATCCGGGGCGTGTGCGGGGCCGGCGCGAGGAGCTTGAAGGTGTCCAGCAGCAACGCGCCGAGCAGGTTGGCGAAGATCTCCATCAGCGGCCAGCGGGTGCCGTCCGGCAGCACCGCGAGCCACTCGTCGCCGTCGTTCTCCACCCGTGCCTCGGTGGCGCGGACCAGCCGGTCGACGTCGGCGCCCCGGGCCGTGTCGATGCCGAACTGGCGGTCCCGGGGACCGTTGAGCGCGTACGTGATGCGGGTCGTCATCCGCGGGAAGTTCTCCGGGTAGAGCACCCGCGCCCGGGCCGGCCCGAGTTCGGCGTCCAGCGCGGCCCGCAGCGACGGCTGGTCGGGGTGGAACGGGGTCAGCACCGCGCTGTCGAACGGGACGTAGGCCGGGTGCAGCTCGCCGAGGACGAGCAGGAAGTCGCCCCGGTTGAGGGCGTCCAGCCCGGCGGCGGCGATCTGCACGTCCGGACTGTGGATCCGGGCGGACGGCCAGCCGGGCCGGTCGGCGGCGAAGAGGGCACGGGCCCGCTCGGCCAGGTCGGCGCTGCGCAGCCGCAGCTCGGTCTGCCCGGGGTCCACCGCGTCCAGGCCGATCAGCTCCGCCCAGCGGGTGGTCAGCCCGGCGCCGGCCCGGGCGATCGGGCCGTCCGGGGCGAGCAGCAGCCCCTGGGCCAGGGCCCAGATGTCGGCCAGCCGCACCGGCCCGTCGCCGCGCAGCTCGGCGTGCAGCTCCGCGAAGAGCCGTTCGCAGGCGGCGCCGACCTCGGCGGTCAGCCAACGCGCGGCCGTCAGCACGATCGCCAGCGGCTCGGCCAGCGCGTCGAGCACCCCGGAGCCGACCGTGAAGTCAAGGTCGCGGGCGGTCTCCTCGTAGAGCACCGTGCGACCGGCGTACATCTGCCCGGCCTGGCGGGTGGCGGGCCGGCCGGTGACGGCGGTGAACTCGGTGTTCAGCGCGGCCAGCGCGGCGCCGAGCCGGTCCGGGTCGCCGGCCGCCGCGGCCACCGCGTCGCGCGCCGCGCGCAACCGGTCGAACGCGGCCGCCACCTCGGCGCGGACGGACGCGTCGCCGATCGCCTCGATCCGCTCTCCCAGCACCCGCTCGGCGTCCGGGCTGACCGGCAGGCCGGCGTCCCAGGTCAGCAGGCTCCGGTCGACCAGCCGGTCGAGCAGCAGGTAGCCGTCGTCGGCGCTGCGCAGCCCGGCCTCCCCGCCGGCGACGAGCCGCTCCACGAGGGCGACCGCCGGGGTGCGCCCGTCGCAGGCGGCGAGCAGCCGGGCCTCCGCCCCGGTCAGCTCGGTCGGCGGGAGCAGCGGGCGGGTGACCTGCCGGTCGGACAGGCTCAGGTGCGGCGGCAGCGTCGGCGCCCACCAGCGCCGCACGGCCAGGTCGTCGGCGAGCCGGTCGGCGTACGCGATCAGCGCCCACGCCTCGAAGTGGACCTCGCGCCGGGACACCAGCGCCGGCCCCGGCCGCAGCCGCGTGGTCGGCTCGTCCGGGTCGAGCCGACCCCAGCAGACCGGGCCGAAGAAGCCGATCGTCTCCGCCTTGCCGCAGTATCGCTGCCAGTAGCGCAGCAGGCTCAGCTCGCGCTTGCGGCGGCGGACGTTGCGGACGGCCGGGTCGGTGCGCAGCAGGCCGTCCAGCGCGACGAGCATCTCCGCGTTCTGCCAGGTGACCGCCTCGCGCAGCAGCGGGTCGGCGGCGATCTCGTTGGCCACGGCGGAGCCGTCCAGCAGCGCCGTCGCGAACGCCTTGTCGAACGGCTCCGCCTCGCCCTCGCCGCAGAGCAGGGCGTCGGCGGCAGCCGCCGCCTCGGGCGCGGCGAAGGCCGCCAGCCCGGCCGCCGGGAAGCCGGCGGTACGCAGGACGACGTCGCGCCACACCGACCAGCCGGTGTCGCCGAGGGGGATCTTGTGGCTCATCGGGCGTCCTCCCGCTCGTCGGCGTCGACGATGTGCAGCCGCAGCTCGCTGAAGTAGCGCCGGCCGGCCGCGTCGGGCACCCAGGCGTCACCGACCGTGGGCAGCATCTCGCTGACCATCAGCGAGGCGTCGTCACCGCCGTCGGTGCGGGCGGCCCGCACCATCGCGCAGAGCATGGCGCTGAACGCCGGGCTGCTGAGGTCCACGAAGCAGGGCTTGGTCTCGGTGCCGAGCTTGACGTACACCTGCTCCGGCAGGCCCAGACGGCGGCGCCAGTCGCGGACCGCGAGGAACCGTTCCCGTTCGCCGGTGACGGCGGCGAGCCCGCTCTCGCCGACCGTCGTGCGCCAGGTCTGCCGCGCCACGACCAGCTCGCCGACCGTGATCCGGGGCGTGTACGGCGCGGGGCTGACCAGCTTGAACCCGTCGACGGCGTGCGCGCTGAGCAGCGGGGAGAAGATCTCGGGCAGCGTCCAGCGCTGCCCGTCCGGGGCGGTGGCGAACAGCCGGCCGCCGGATTCGGTGACGGTCAGGTCGACCGTGGGCAGCACCCGGTCGGGGTCGGCGCCGGGCGCCGGCGCGAAGGCCAACTGCCGGTCCGTCGGCCCGGTGAGCGCCTCGGCGACCCGGCTGGTGCGCCGGGGCCAGTCGGTCGGGACGAGCAGCCGGATCCGCCGCTCGCCGAGGTCCTCGGTCAGCGCGTCGCGCAGCCGGCCCACGTCGGGGTGCGACGGGGTGAAGACCTGGCAGTCGAAGGACGCCCAGGCGGCGTGCAGCTCGCCGAGGACCACCGTGTAGTCGCCGCGCGCCAGCGCCTCCGCGTCGGCGGCGCAGATCTGCAGGTCGGGGCTGTGCAGCCGGGCGTTGGGCCAGGCCGGCCGCTCGGCCGGGAAGGCCTCGGCGACCCGGGTGGCCAGGTCGGCCACCGGCAGCCTGACCTCCGTCGTCCCGGCCGGCAGCGCGGCCAGGCCGAACAGTCCGGCCCAGCGGTCGGCGAACTCGGCGGCGACCGCGTCTACCGGCCGGGCGCCGTCGCCCCAGAACATGCCCTGCGCCAGGAACCAGAGGTCGGCCAGGGACACCGGGCCGCCGCCCGCCTCGGCGCGCAGCTCGTCGTACAGCTCACGGAACGCCGCGTCGTACGCCCGCTCCAGCGCGTCGACCAGCCAGCGGGCCGCCTGGAGCAGCACCGCGAGCGGGGCGGCGATCCGGTCGAGCAGCGGCTTGCCGAAGACCACGTCGAGGTCGCGGCTGGTGTCCTCGTAGCAGAGGGTGCGGCCGGCGTACATCTGGCCGGCGCGGCGGCGCGGGGGCTGCCCGGTCAGCTCGGTGAAGGTCGCGTCGAGCGTGTCCAGGGCGGCACCGAGCCGCTCCGGGTCGCCGGCGGCGGCGGCCACGGCGTCCCGGGCGGCGCACAGCCGGTCGAAGCCGGCGCGGGCGTCCTGCCGCGCGGGCTCGTCGCCGATCTCCTCGATCCGCCGCCGCAGCACGTCCTCCGCGTCGGGGCTCACCGGCAGCCCCGCGTCCCAGATGATCAGCTCGCGCTCGACCAGCCGGTCCAGCAGCGCGTAGCCGTCCTCCGCCCGGCGCAGCCCGATCGCCGGGTCGGCGACCAGCTCGCGGGCCGGGCGCCGGCCGTCGGCGGCGGCCAGCAGCGCCGCCTCCACCGGGGTGAGCGACACCGGCGGCCGGCCGGGCCGGTGGACGGTGCGGTCGGCGAGGCTCAGCTGCGGGCAGAGCATCGGCGCCCACCAGGCGCGCACCGCCACGTCCCGGCCGATCCGGTCGGCGTAGGCGCTGAGCGCCCAGGACTCGAACCACACCCAGCGGCGCCGGGTCAGGCCCGGGCCGGGGCGCACGTCGGCGGTCTCCGGGCGCGCCGGGTCGAGGGTGACCCAGCAGCTCGGGCCGAAGAAGCCGACCGTCTCGTTCTTGCCGCAGTACCGCTGCCAGTACTTCAGCAGGGCGCGTTCCCGGTCCCGCCGCCGCACGTTGCGCGCCGGGTCGGGGCCGCCCCGCGCCAGGCCGTCCAGCGCGACCACGGCGCCCCGGTTCTGCCAGGTGACCGCCTCCCGCAGCAGCGGATCGGCGGCCAGCTCGGTGATCCGGCGCCCGGTCGCCGTCAGCGCCTCGGCGAGCTCCTTGTCGTACCGCTCCGCGCCTTCGCCGGTGGCGAGCAGCTCGTCGGCGGCCGCCGCGGCCTGCGGAGCGGACAGCATGGTCAGGCCGTCGGCGGGAAAGCCGGTGGTACGCAGGATGGCGTCCCGCCACACCGACCAGCCGGTGTCGCCGAGCGGCACCCGGTGCCCGCCCGCCACCGCGCCGGTCCCGACCGTCGCCGCCGGCGGGACGGCGGCCGCCGGCTCCGGGCCGGCCGTCACGGCCCCGTCGAGGTCGGCGCGGATCGCGGCGAGCAGGTCGGGGAGCCGGTCGTTGAGGAAGAAGTGCCCACCCTCGATCTCGTGCAGGGTGAAGCCGGCGGCGGTGTGCTCCCGCCACGCGTCGCTGTGCTCCCGGCGGACGGCGCGGTCGTGCCGGCCGCTGAACGCCACGATCGGCACCGGCAGCGGCTCGCCCGGGGTGTAGCGGTAGCTGTCGACCCGGCCGAAGTCGGCGCGCAGCAGCGGCAGCAGCAGCTCGACCAGCTCGGGGTGCGCCAGCAGCTCGGCCGGCAACCCGCCGCCGGCGCCCAGGCGGCGCAGCAGCTCGTCGTCGTCCACCCTGGACAGACCGTCGAAGAGGCTGGGCGCGGTGACGTGCGGGGCGCGGGCGCCGCCGACGTAGAGCCGCAGCGGCAGCGGACGGCCGGCGCGGCGCAGCTCGCGGACCACCTCGAAGCCGACCCGGCCGCCCATCGAGTGGCCGTAGATCGCGTACGGGCCGCGGACCCGGTCGGCGATGGCGGACGCGACGTCCACCACCTGGAACTCCGGGTCCTCGCTGATCCGGTTCTCCCGCCCGGGCAGCTGCACCGGCAGCACCTCGACGTCCGGCCCGATCTCCTCCTGCCACCGACGGAAGACGCTCGCGCCGCCGCCGGCGTACGGCAGGCAGAACAGTTGCACCGGCGCCGGTTCACGACGGCCGGCGGAGACGAACCAGTTCACCGCGCACCTTTCTGAGGGGGGTCGATCCAGTACCGCTGGCGTTGGAACGGATAGGTGGGCAGCCCGGTGCGCCGGACCGAGCCCTCGGGGTGCAGCGCCGCCCAGTCCACGTCCCGGCCGGCAACCCAGGCTGTCGCCAGCTCGCGCAGCTCGCCGGGCTCGCCGGCCAGCCGGGCGTCGGTGGCGAGCAGTTCGTCCAGCGCGGCGACGGCGCCGGCGGGGTCGGCCGCCACCACGGCCGCCCGGCAGCCGAAGGCGCGCCGGCCCAGGGCGAGCGTGGCGGCCACGTCCGCGAGCGCCGGGGCGGCCCCGGCGAGGTGCTGCCGCAGCCGGGTCAGCGCCACCCGCAGCGCCGCCGGGGTCCGCGCCGACACCGGCAGCAGGTACGCGGGCGCGTCCGCGCCGTCGACCGGCTCGGCCGGGGGCGGCTGCTCGACCACCACGTGCGCGTTCGTGCCGCCCAGCCCGAACGAGCTGACCCCGGCGACGCGGCGGGTCGCCTCGGGCCAGTCCCGTGCCTTGGTCGGCACGTAGAACGGGCCGCCGGCCAGGTCGATCTCCGGGTGCGGACGGGTGAAGTGCAGGTTCGGCGGGATGACGCCGTGCTGCACGGCGAGTACGGCCTTGATCAGCCCGGCGATGCCGGCGCCCGCGTCGAGGTGGCCGATGTTGGTCTTCACCGAGCCGAGCGCGCACGTCTCGGCGGGCCCGGCGCCGGCGTACACCTCGTGCAGCGCGGCGACCTCGATGGCGTCGCCGAGCGGCGTGCCGCTGCCGTGGGCCTCGATGAAGCGGACCTCACCGGGGGCGACCTCCGCTGCGGCGAGCGCGCCGGCGACGGCGGCGGCCTGCCCGGCGGGCCCGGGGACGGCGAACCCGGCGCGGTCGGCGCCGTCGTTGGTGACGGCCCAACCGGGCAGGATCGCGTAGATCCGGTCGCCGTCGGCCTGGGCGTCGGCGAGCCGGCGCAGGGCGACCACACCGGCGCCGGAGCCGAAGCCGGCGCCGGCGGCGGCCTCGTCGAAGGCGCGGCAGCGGCCGTCCGGGGAGGCCAGACCGCCGGGGGTGTGCCGGTAGCGGGGCCAGGTGACGTTCACCCCGCCGGCCAGGGCGATGTCGCACTGGTAGTCGGCGAGGCTCTGCGCGGCGAGGCAGACCGCGACCAGCGAGCTGGAGCAGGCGCTCTGCACGGCGACCGCCGGCCCGGTCAGGCCCAGCCGGTAGGCCACCTGCCCGGGCAGGTGGTCGGTGAACTGCCGGCCGACGAGCCGGGCCTCCCAGTCGTCGGGGTCGACGTCGCCGACCACGGCCGGGTTGTCCATGAGGTGGAACAGGAAGTACCGGTTGGCGGAGGTGGCGGCGTAGACGCCGACCAGCCCGGGGAACCGCGCCGGGTCGTGCCCGGCGTCCTCCAGGGCCTCCCAGGCCGTCTCGAGGAAGAGCCGGTGCTGCGGGTCGGTGCGGGCCGCCTCGTCGGCGCCGAAGGAGAAGAACTCGGCGTCGAAGTCGGCCACCCCGTCCAGCCGGCCGGCCGCCTTGACGTGCCGGGGGTCGGCGCGCAGGCCGGGGCCGATGCCGAGGGCGGCCAACTCCTCGTCGCTGTGGTCGTGGATGGAGTCCACGCCGGCGCAGAGGTTCCACCAGAAGGTGCCGACGTCGGGCGCGCCCGGGAACCGGCCGGCGAGGCCGACCACGGCGATCTCGTCGCCCGTGTACTCCCGGGCGGCGGTCGCCGGGGCGACCGGGGCGGGCACGGCCGGCGCGCGGACCTGCTCCGGCGGGGTGTCGACCAGCCGGGCCTGGGCGGCCACGGTCGGGTGCTCGAAGAGCCGAAGCATCGGCAGCCGCACCCCGAACCGCTCGGCGAGCCGCTGCTGCACCCGACCGAGCAGCAGCGACTGGCCGCCGACGTCGAAGAAGCTGTCGGAGCGGCCGACCGCCGGGCGGCCGAGCACCTCGCACCAGATGTCGTGCACGATCCGCTCGGTGGGTGTGGCCGGCGCCTCCCCGGCGGGCACGTCCCGGGCCGGGTCGGGCAGCGCCCGCTCGTCGATCTTGCCGGTGACGGTGAGCGGGAACTCGTCGACCACCACCACCGCGCGCGGCAGCGCGTACTCCGGCAGCCGTCGGGCGAGGGCGTCGCGCAGGGCCACCGGGTCCAGCGCGGCACCGCCCGGCCGGGCGTACGCGAGCAGCTCACCGTCGCGCGCGATGGCGCGGACCGCGGCGACGCCCGGCTGGTCGGCGAGCACGGCCTCGATCTCGGTCAGCTCGACACGGAACCCGCGTACCTTCACCTGCCGGTCGAGCCGGCCGAGGCAGACGAGGTCGCCGCCCGGCAGCCGCGCGCCGAGGTCCCCCGTCCGGTACGTCGGCACGCCGTCGGGGTCGAGGGCGAACCGGTCGCTGTCCTGGCCGAGGTAGCCGGGGGCGAGGTGCCGGCTGCGCACCACGATCTCGTCGCCCTCGCCGAGGCGCAGCTCGTACCCGGGCAGCGCGGTGCCGATCGGCAGCGGCCCGGTCGCGGCGGGGTCGGCGTCGGCGAGCGGCAGCGCGTACCGGGCGGCGAAGGTCATCTCCGTGGCGCCGTAGCCGTTGACCAGCACGCAGTCGGGGGCGAAGCGGTCCCGGCCGCGGGCCGCGTCGGCGTGGGTGGCCTGCTCGCCGCCGAGCAGCACGACCCGCACCCGGTCGAGGCGGGGGCCGGGGATGTCGAGCAGGAAGCGGTAGACGGTCGGGGTGGAGTGGTAGACGGTGACCCCGTGCCGGGCGAGCTGCTCGACGGCGTGGGCGAGGCCGTGCCGGCGCAGCTCCACCGGGACGACGGCGGCCCCGGCGAGCAGCGCCGGGTAGAGGTCGGGAATCGCCGCGTCGAAGCTGAACGAGGCGAGCAGGCTGAGCCGGTCCTCCGGGCCGATGTGGAGTGCCGCGATCTGGTTGTCCACCACGTGCAGCAGGTTGCGGTGGGTCTGGCCGACCGCCTTCGGCACGCCGGTGGAACCGGAGGTGAACAGCACGTACGCCAGCTCGTCCGGGTCGACGGGCACGGGCCGCAGCGGCGCGGCCGGTAGGTCGTCGACGGTCAGCACCCGGACGGCCGGCCGGTCGGCGGTGAGCCGACGGGCCAGCCCGGCGTGCTCCACTCCGCACAGGACGGTGCCGACCTCCGCGGCGGCGAGCATGTGCCGCAGCCGCTGTTCCGGGAAGCCCGGATCCAGCGGCACGTACGCGCACCCGGCGGCGAGCGTGCCGAGGATGGCGGCGATGGTCGCGGGCCCGTGCCCGGTGAGCAGGGCGACCCGGTCGCCCGGCCGGCATCCGGCCGCGGCGAGCGCGACGGCGTGCCCGCCCGCAGCACCAGCGAGCGCGGCGTAGCTGAGCGGAGCGGTCTCGCCGAGGACAGCCGGCTGGTCGGGCCGACGGGCGGCGACGGCGCTGAAGCGATTGACTACCGTCGGTTCTGCCATGTCAACGCGTGGTGGCGGACCCGCTGATGGACAGCGTGCAGCGTTTGACAAACGCAACCATCGATCCCCCCCAGGACTTCACAATGGAAGCAGCATAAGGCTCGATACCTGGCGGGAAAGATCATCGTTTAGAGTCCAGCCGAACAGTCGACGGACACCTCACACAACGGATGGGGAAATTCGTCCGATCATCCCTCTAGCGCATAGAGGAGTTTCCGTCTACTTGCGACTCGGCCGGTGATTCTCCGGTCAAACGGCACGTGAACCTTCAGTCTTCCTGCGATCGGGGTCGATGTCCACAGGCGACTTTGTGAACGACGGATGACAGGCTGGGTCGTCAGCTGTCATATGGCGGGCGAGGGATCGGCTGGCTCGTGCCGTCGAAGTCCCCGGGCAGCCGGGCGACCATGTCGCGGAACTCGTCGACGGTGACCGCCTCCCGCAGGGTGGCGAAGACGGCGCCGGTGCCGACCCGGGCGGTGGCCTCGTCCACCCCGGCCCGCTCCCCCACGCGGCGCAGGAACTCCGCCGGCCCGAGGGTGGCCGGCCGGCCGTCGGACGGGTCGGGACCGGCCAGGTAGCCGTCCAGCTCGTCGGGGAGGTGCCCGGCCAGGTCGCCCGACCGGCCGCCGGTCATCCGCTCCACCATCGTCTGCAGCACGGCGCGGGCGATCGTGGCGGACTGTGCGGTCGACAGCCCCGCCCGGCGGGACACCGCGTCGACGAATAGGGGAAACCGCACGGCGCCCTCCTGTCGTCACCGGCCCCGCGCATACCCGCGCCCGCCGCCGGCAAACGGGCCCTCGCCCGCCGGTCGGGCGGCGACTCAGCCGCCCGGGTCGTCGGCGAGGACGTCGAGCAGCAGCGCGGCGGTCCAGCCGAAGGCGGGCGAGCCGAGCCCGGCGCCGGTGTCCGGGTGGAAGTACTCGTGGCAGCCGGAGAGGGCCACCAGCTCGATCATCGAGTCGCGCAGGCCGGCCGCCAGGTCGGGACGGCCGTGGGTGAGCAGCCCCCGGCGCACCAGCCAGTTGACGTTCATCCAGCTCGGCCCGCGCCAGTAGCGCAGCGGCTCGAAGTCCGGCGCCGTGCGGTCGTGGCTGGGCAGCGGCCGGTCCATCCGGGCGGCCAACCCGAACCGCGGCGAGCAGGCCTCGGCGACCAGCGCCGTGGCCTGCCGGGCGGGCAGGTCGGGCAGGATCAGCGGGACGATGCCGAGCACCGTCCGGGCCGGCACGAGGCGGTCGGCGCGCAGGTCCCGGGGCTGGAAGGTGCCGGTCGTGGGGTCGTACAGCCGGTGCACCAGGGCTTCGGTGATCCGGGCGGCGCGCTCCCGGTGCGGGCCGGGGTCGGCCCCGACCACCGGCGCGATCCGGGCGAGCGCGTGCTCGGCGGCGCCCATCGCCGCGTTGAACAGCGGACACTCCACGAGGAACGGATGGTGGGCGGCCAGTTCCGCGTCGCGGTAGCGGTGCTGCCGGTAGGACGCCACGATCGCGACGTAGCGCGCGTAGTCGAGGTCGGTGGGGCGGTGCGCCGCGTCGGCGTGCGTGGTGTCGTGCCGGCGGTACGCGCGCATGACGGCGGCGTCGGCGGGCACCGCCGCCATCGGCGCGTCCCAGGCGGGGCTGTTGTCCAGCCCGGACTCCCACGGGTGGACGATGCAGGCCAGCCCGCCCCCGCCGACGTCCCGGCGGGTGGTCAGGTAGCGTTGCTGCGCCACCAGCCCGGGATAGAGCCGGCGCAGCGCGGCCCGCCCGTCCTCGGAGGGGCACCGGCGGTACGCCAGCCACGCGGCGGGCGCGTGCACCGGCGGCTGGACCAGCCCGGACGTGGCGGCGGCCGGGGCGCCCTCGGCGAGGGCCGAGTCCCAGAACTCCGGCCCCGGGAAGTACGAGCCGGGCCGCAGCGCCGGGTTGAACACGATGTGCGGCACCCGCCCGTCGGCCCACTGGGCCCGGAACAGGCTCGCCAGCTCCCGCCAGGCGCGGTCGGGGCGGACGTGGGCCCAGCCGAGCGCGATGAACGCCGAGTCCCAGCTCCACTGGTGCGGGTAGAGGGTGCGCGAGGGCACGGTGTGGTCGTGCTCCCAGTTGCCGTCGAGGGTGGCGACGGCGATCTGGCGCAGCGCCCCGCCATCCCGGGCCCCGCCGTCGGCGGCCGTCCCGGTGCCCGGGCCGCCGTCCGCGGTGTCGGTGCTCATGCCGCCGCCTGCCGGGGCTGCGCGTGTCGGAGCACGGCGGCGGCCTGGTGCAGGGCGCGGACCGGATCACCCCGCAGCCGGCACTCCAGCGCCAGCCAGCCCCGGTAGTCGATCTCCAGCAGGGTGCGCACCAGGGCCGGCCAGTCGAGGTGGCCGGCGCCCGGCTGGTAGCGGTTGGAGTCGCTGACCTGGACGTGCCCGAGATAGGGCGCGGCGGCGCGCAGCGCCCGGTGCACGTCGTCCTCCTCGATGTTCATGTGGAAGGTGTCCGCCACCACCCGCACCGAGGGCAGCCCGACGGCCGCGCAGAGGGTCACCGCGTCGTCGAGCCGGTTGACCATGTGGTCCTCGTACCGGTTCAGCGGTTCCAGGAAGAGGGTGACCCCCTCGGCGCGGGCGTGCTCGCCCAGCTCGCCGAGGGCGTCGAGGAGCACCTGCCGGTCGCCGGCGGGCGAGCGGGGCGGCTCGAACGGCGGCAGCCGCCGGGAGAACATCCCCCACGCCGCCGGGGTCATCGCGCCGACGCCGCCGAGCTCGGCGATCACCGAGAGCTGCGAGCGCAGGTTGCGCACCGCGTCACGGGACCGCTCGGGGTCGAAGTCGCCGATGAAGTGGTCCATCTCGACGCAGACGGTGGGCATGACCACCCCGGCCGCCCGGGCGCGGCGCAGCTCGGGCAGCCGGCGGGCGAGGCCGAGGTCGCCCCGGCCGCGCAGCTCGATCGCGTCGTAGCCGAGCGCGGTGGCGAGCGCGAACTTCTGGATCAGGTCGGTGCCCGGCAGGAGCTGCTCCTGACAGGCCAGTGGGATCGTCATCTAGAACCTCAGCACCACTTGGAGGGCGTCACCGTCACCGCGGTCGAGCAGCGCCAGCGCGTCGGCCACCGCGCTGGCGTCCACGACGTGGCTCACCAGCGGCAGCGGGTCGACGCTGCCCTCGGCCACCAGGTCCATGAAGGTGTGTGCGACGCGGGATCCGGTCCACCGGCCGGCCATGCCGGGCGCCGGGGTCGGCCCGGAGACCTGGGCCGCCACCAGCTGGATCCGGTTGTGGTGGAACTCCTCACCCAGGCCGAGCCCGTCGGCCTGCCCCTGGTAGAAGCCGGCGGCCACGACGCGGCCGGCGTGGGTGGTGGAGCGGATCGCCTCGTGCAGCGCCGGGTAGGCCCCGGACAGCTCCAGGCAGACGTCCGCGCCCCGGCCGCCGGTGGCCCGGCGCAGCACGGCCGCGGCCGACTCGGTGCCCGCGTCGACCGCGATGCGCGCGCCGAGGCGGGTGGCGTGCGCCAGCCGGGCGGGCACCCGGTCGACGGCGACCACCCGGGCGCCGGAGAGTGCGGCGAGGCGGGTGGCGAGCAGCCCGATGACGCCCTGCCCGAAGATGCCGACCCAGTCGCCGAGGTGCAGGTCGCCGGCGAGCACGGCGGTGAGGGCGATCGCCCCGGGGCGGGCGAAGACGGCCGCGAGCGGATCCAGCCCGGCGGGCAGCGGGTGCACCGCCTCGGCGGCCACGACCGCCTCGGCGCGATGTCCCCAGATGCCCCAGACCACCTCCCCCGCCCGCCGGCCGGCCACGTCGGGCGCGACCTCGACGACCTCGCCGACCTCCTCGTAGCCGAAGCCCACCAGCGGGTACGGCACGGAGGTCTGCCGGGGCACGAACATCCGGCTGACGTCGTCCCAGTCCTTGCTCAGCCGGGGGTTGCTGCCCCGGTAGAGGGTGAGCTCGGTGCCGGCCGAGATGCCGGAGTAGCAGGTGCGGACGCGGACCTGACCGGGCCCGAGCGGATCCGGGGGGCAGGGCTCGAGGCTGATCCGTCGGGGCCCGGCCAGAGAGACAACCCAGTTGACCATGAGTCACATCCCGGTAGCACTGGGCTCCATCGTAGGCAGAAAATCGGTAT
Organism: Micromonospora sp. NPDC002717; assembly: GCF_040295705.1. Taxonomy (NCBI): domain Bacteria; kingdom Bacillati; phylum Actinomycetota; class Actinomycetes; order Micromonosporales; family Micromonosporaceae; genus Micromonospora; species Micromonospora sp. NPDC002717. Next base: position 54,014 of record NZ_JBEOVW010000032.1, read on the forward strand.
ATGTCTTGTAATTGATCAATCGAAGGCGTTGAATCCCTTGTATACCCTTCGAGAGGAGTGCCACCGATGTCAGCACCTCCGATGCGGATACTCGCCGCCACCCTGATCATGGCAGTCACCGGGTCCAGCCTGCTGGCCTGCGGCGACGACGAAACCGACAGCGACAGCAAGAAGATCACCGTGTGGAGCCTGGAGGACGTGGCCGACCGGGTCACCGCCACCAAGGCGATCATCGCGGACTTCACCGCCAGGACCGGGATCACGGTCGACCTGGTCACCGTGAACGAGGACCAGTTCCCCTCGCTGATCGCCTCCAGCGCCGCCGCCGGCGAGTTGCCCGACGTGGTCGGCTCGGTGTCGCTGGCCGGGGTACGCACCCTCGCCGGCAACGAACTGCTGCACCCCTCGGCGAACGCGGAGGTCGTCGAGGCGCTCGGCCGGCAGACGTTCTCGCCGCGCGCGCTCGAACTGACCGCCGACGACGGCAGACAGCTCTCCGTGCCCAGCGACGGCTGGGGTCAGCTACTCGTCTACCGCAAGGACCTGTTCGACGCCGCCGGGCTGCCCGCCCCCGACACGTACGAGAAGATCACCGCCGCCGCCACGAAGCTGAACACCGGCGGCGTCGCCGGCATCACCGCCGCCACCGCCCCCGGCGACGTGTTCACCCAGCAGACCTTCGAGCACCTGGCGCTGGCCAACAACTGCCAGCTCACCGACGACTCCGGGGCCGTGAAGCTGGACTCCCCCGAGTGCGTCGAGGCGTTCCGGTTCTACGGCGACCTCATGCGCACCAGCTCCGTCAAGGGCGCGCAGGACGTCGACACCACGCGGGCCACCTACTTCGCCGGCAAGGCGGCCATGCTGATCTGGTCGCCGTTCATCCTCGACGAGCTGGCCGGGCTGCGCGACGACGCCAGGCCGACCTGCCCACAGTGCCAGGCCGACCCGACGTACCTGGCGAAGAACAGCGGCTTCGTCACCGCGATCAAGGGCCCGAACGGCGCCGCGCCGGCCCAGTACGGCGAGATCAGCTCGTGGGCGGTGCTCGACGGCGCCGCCGCCGACTCGGCGAAGTCGTTCGTGGAGCACATGCTCGGCGACGCCTACCCGCGCTGGTTCGGCATGTCCCCCGAGGGGCGCTTCCCCGTCCGCAAGGGCACCGCGGCCGAGCCGGAGAAGTACCTCACCGCCTGGAACGCCAGCCAGGCCGGGGTGGACGCCAAGAAGCCGCTCGCCGACGTGTACGGCGAGGAGGTGCTCGCCGGCCTGCGGCGCAGCCCGGACACCTTCCAGCGCTGGGGCCTCACCCAGGGCCAGGGCAAGCTGGTCGGCGCGATCCTCGGCGAGCTGCCCGTGCCCAAGGCGCTGAACGACGTGGTCGCCGGCAAGACCGACGCCGCCGCGGCCGCCGGCCGGGCGAAGAAGGACGTGGAGGCGATCAAGGCGGGCGTCAATTGACCACCGCCGCGCCGGGCACCGGCCGCTCCCCCACCCGGGATCGGCCGGCCCCGGCCCCCCGCCGGCGACCGCTGACCCTGCGCCGCCGGGAGGCCCGCGCCGGGCTGGCGCTGGTCGCCCCGACCCTGCTCGTCGTCGTCGCGGTCATCGGCGTCCCCATCGTCTGGACCGTCGTGCTGGCCTTCCAGCGGGTACGCCTCGCCACGCTGCGCCGCACCGGGCTCTTCGGCGAGTTCACGATGGACAACGTCGAGCGGGTCCTGAACACCCCGGGCTTCGCCGGCACCCTCTGGACCACGCTGGTCTACAGCGTGGCCAGCACCGCCGGCTCGATCGTCCTCGGCCTGGTGGCGGCGCTCGTCGTACGCCGGCCGTTCCGGGGCCGCACCCTCGTGCGCGCGTCGATGCTGCTGCCGTACGTGGCGCCGGTGGTCGCGGTCACCTTCGTCTGGCAGGTGATGCTCGACCCCCAGCTCGGCGTCGTCAACGACTGGGGCCGCCGGTTCCTCGGCTGGGACACCCCGGTGCCGTTCCTGTCCCAGGAGTCGACGGCCCTGGCCACGGTCATCGCGTTCGAGGCGTGGCGCTACTTCCCGTTCGCGTTCCTGTTCCTGCTCGCCCGGCTCCAAGCGGTGCCCGGCGAGCTGGAGGAGGCCGCCCGGGTGGACGGGGCCACCCCCACCCAGCGGTTCCGGCACATCCTGCTGCCGCAGCTGCTGCCGGTGATCGGCCTGCTGGGCGTGCTGCGGTTCATCATGACGTTCAACAAGTTCGACGACGTCTACCTGCTCACCGGCGGGGCGGCCGGCACCGAGGTGGTCAGCGTCCGGGTCTACGAGTTCCTGACCGCGCGGACGGACATCGGCGCGGCGGCGGCGCAGGCGGTCGTGCTCGCGGTGGTGCTGATCGTGTTCGTGCTGGTGTACCTGCGCTTCTTCGGTGGACGGAGGGTCGACTGATGGACCGGGACCGGATCGAGACGGTGGGGCTGCGCTGGCTGCGCCGGCTGGTGATCGCCATGTTCCTGCTGGTCACCGTCTTCCCCTTCTACTACATGCTGGTGCTCTCGGTACGCCCCGTCGAGCGGCTGCTGCTCGACCCCGGCTCGCTGGTGGTGGGCCTCGGCGAGCTGACCTTCGACACGTACGCCGAGGTGGTCAGGGCGGCCGACGACGGCGGCCAGGGCTTCCTCACCTTCATGCGCAACAGCGGCCTGGTCGCCGTCGCGGCGACCCTGCTGACGCTGGCCGTGGCGATCCCCGGCGCGTACGCCGTCGCCCGGCTGCGGTTCTTCGGCCGGCGGCAGGTCGACTTCCTCTTCCTGGCGGTCTACCTCTTCCCGTCGATCGTCATCGCGATCCCGCTCTTCGTGGTCTTCACCCGGGCCGGGCTGCGCGGCTCGCTGCTGGGCCTGGTGCTGGTCTACATCTCGCAGACCCTGCCGGTCTCGGTCTACATGCTGCGCAACTACTTCGAGACCATCCCCGTCAGCCTGGAGGAGTCCGCGGCCATCGACGGCGCGGGGCGGCTCGGCATCATCCGTCGGGTCAGCCTCCCCCTGGCGGCGCCGTCCATCATGGCGGTCGCCCTGTACGACTTCATGATCGCCTGGAACGAGTTCCTCTTCGCCCTGCTCTTCCTGGTCGACAAGCCGAACCGGTGGACGGTGTCGCTGGGGCTGGCGCAGCTGGCGGACGGGGTCGAGGTGCCGAAGACGGTGCTGATGGCCGGCTCGGTGATCCTCACCCTGCCCATCGTGATCCTCTTCTTCGCCAGCGAGCGGTTGCTCACGGAGGGGCTCACCAGCGGCGCCGAGAAGGGCTGAGGCAGGGCGGGGTTGCCGCGCGGCGGGCCGCTGGCCAAGGATGTCCCGGGTGGAAGCCTCCCCCGAAACCGACACCGACACCGACACCAAGGCCGGCGTCCCGCCCGCGGCGGCCCCGCCCGGCGTCGGCCTGACCGGCGCAGAGCCGCCCGCCGCGGCACCGGTCGGCGCAGAGCCGCCCGCCGCGGTACCGGTCGACGCGGCACCGGTCGACGTCGACCCGGTCGACCGGAGCCTCGGCCGCCGCGTGGCCCGGCTGGTCACGGAGGTCCTCGCGCCCAGCGTGCTGGTCACCGTCATGCCGCTGGTGGTGGCGGCGCGCGCCACCGGCAGCCTCGGCGGCGTGCTGCGCTGGGGCGGCGCCGCCCTGGTCTTCTGCGCGGTGGTCCCGGTCGGCGTGGTGCTGTACGGCGTACGCCGGGGCTGGCTGACCGACCGGCACATCGGCGACCACACGCAGCGGCTGCGCCCCCTGGCCCTCGGGCTGGCCTCCGTCGCGGTCGGCATCGCGCTGCTGGTGGCCCTCGACGCGCCCCGGATGCTGGTCGCGCTGATGGTCGCCACCCTCGTCAACGGGGCGGTCGTCACGGCGGTCAACCACTGGTGGAAGCTCAGTGTGCACGCCGCCACCGCAGCCGGCTCGGTGGCCGTCCTCGTCCTGGTCCTCGGTCCCGCGCTGCACGCGCTCTGGTCGCTGGTCGTCGCGGTGGCCTGGTCGCGGGTGCGCCTGCGCGACCACACGGGGGCCCAGGTGGTCGCCGGAGCGGCCGCCGGCGCCCCGCTCACCGCCGCGGCATTCCTCGCGCTGACCTGACCCGCGACGACCGACGCCACGGGCCGGGCATGGCGGCGCGCCGTGGCGCCGTCGCCGGCCGTCCGCTCGGCGGATGCCGGACCCGCCGGCCGTCCGCTCGGCGGATGCCGGACCCGCCGGCCCGGACGCCTGCGCGGTGCACCCGCGCGTCGGCGCCCGCGAGCGTGATCCCGTCGGCGCAGGTGTGCCCGCCGCCGGAGGGCCGGCCGGATCCGGCTACGGTGGCGGCATGGGAAAGCCGACCCGTTGGGTGACCGAGACCGGTCCGGAGCACTCGCAGTGGTACATCGACCGGTTCCGCCGGCTGGCCGCCGAGGGGGCGGACCTGGCCGGCGAGGCCCGGCTGGTGGACGCCCTGGTCGCGCCGGGATCCCGGATCCTCGACGCCGGCTGCGGCACCGGCCGGGTGGGCGCGGAGCTGGCCGCCCGGGGGCACGCGGTGGTCGGCGTGGACGCCGACCCGGCGCTGGTGGAGGCCGCCAGCGCCGACCACCCGGGCCCGCGCTGGCTGGTGGCCGACCTGGCCGAGCTGGACCTGGCGGCGGCCGGGGAGCCGGAGCCGTTCGACGCGGTGGTCGTCGCCGGCAACGTGCTGGCCTTCGTGGCCCCCGGCACCGAGCGGGACGTGCTCCGCCGGATCGCCGCCCACCTGCGGCCCGACGGCGTGGTGGCGGTGGGCTTCGGCACCGACCGCGGCTATCCGCTCACCGACTTCGACGCCGACGCCGTCGCCGCCGGGCTGCGGCTGGAGCACCGCTTCGCCACCTGGGACCTGCGCCCCTGGCGCGACGACGCCGATTTCGCCGTCACCGTGCTGCGCCGCCCCGCCGCCTGAGCCTGCCCCGCCGCCTGAGCCGGGCGTCGCCCGAGCCGGGCGTCGCCGGCCGGGTCAGGCGGGGGTGGCGACGACCCGCGCGGCGGCGGGGTCGAGCGTGGCGCCGGCGGGCACCAGGCTGACCAGGCCCGCCGGCAGCCGCAGCGGCCGGACGTCGCGGTAGCCGAGCATCCCGCGTACCTCGCCGCCGGCGAGCACGTACCGCCGTCCCAGGTCGGTCACCACGGAGACCGCGCCGCCGGGCGCGCCCGGCGCCGCGACCGATTCGACCACCGCGCCCCGGCCCGGCTCCACCACGACGTGGTCCGCGCGCACCCCGCCGCCGGACGCCGGAGGCGGGGTGCGCGGCGCGGCGGCGAGGTCGGGCAGCCCCACGCCGAGCCTGACCTCGGTCGCGCCGCCGTCGTCACCGACCCGGACGCAGAGCGCGGACCCGTCGGGCGCGGCCAGGCGGGGTGGCGCGGTCGGCGGAGCGGTCGGGCCGGTCGGCGCGAGGTCGGGCAGCTTCGGCAGCGCGGCGAAGCGCCCGAGGGTGATCGGCTCCGGTTCGCCCTGCCCGGTGCGGGCGAGCAGCAGGCCGGCCTGCAACTCGGTGATGCCCGCCAGGCCGTCCCGCAACGCGACGGCGTACTGCCGGCCCCCGCCGGAGTTGCGCACCAGGTAGACGTCGCCGATCCGCGCCCCGGAGACCCGCGCCGAGCGTTCCCCCTCGGCGGGCAGGGCCAGCGGGGCCAGGTCGGCGCCCGCGGGCAGGCTGTTGAGCAGCGCCGGCGCCGCCGGGACGGCCCGGGCCCGGGTGGCCGCCAGGGCGGCCAGCACCCGGTTGGGGTCGCGCAGCAGGTAGCGACGCTGGTGCCAGACCAGGTGCAGCGCGCCGTCGGGGTGGCGCAGCAGCAGCGCGTCCTCGCCGAGCGCCCGGCCGCCGTCGCCGGCCACGCCGATCAGCAGCGCCGACCGCGGCGTCGACCGGTTGTCCTCGGGGGCCGCCAGGGAGCAGACCGTCCACGGCGCGGTCGACAATCGTCCGGGCGGGGGCAGCGAGTCGGGGGCGTCGGCGATGCCCAGCGGCAACCCGCGCGGCACCCCGTCGATGGCGCGGCGGGAGACGAGCACGGTCTTCGGCCGCTCCGCGCCGATGATCAGCAGGGCCGACGCGTAGTTGAGCACCGGGTGCAGCTTCTGCTCCCGGTAGACGAAGCGGGCCCCGGACTCCTTCTCGACGATCACCGCGCCCGGGTCGCGCCAGCTGCTGCCCCCGCCGGCGAAGAGGCCGTAGAGGGCGAAACCGCCCAGGCCGATGGCCGCGACCAGGACGCTGGCCAGGGCCGCGCCGGCCAGCCGCCGGAACGGCGACTGCGCCGGGTCGGTCTCCCGCATCACCAGGGCGGCGACCGCCCGCTGGACGGTGAACTGGTACGAGTGCAACTGGTCCTGCCGCGACGGCATGGGATCCCTTCCGGTGGTGCGGTCGGGGCACAGGATAAGCGTTCCGTCGATGTCCCGAGGACCCTGCGTCGCGGCTGCGCGGCCCCCGCCTCCGCCGGCGTCACCCCGGGTGGGCGCTCCGGCGGATCAGGCCAGGGGGGCACCTCCCGGGGACTGGCACCCGCCATACCCCCGGGGGTAGCATGGTGTCATCGGGTACCCCCCGGGGTATAGTCGGTGACGAGGAGGTGCGGGGTGAAGCTTCGACCCGAGATGACGAGCGACGCGCTGACCCGCCTGAAGCGGGCCCGGGGGCAGCTCAACGCGGTCATCGAGATGATGGAGACCGGCCAGGACTGCCGCGACGTGCTGACCCAGCTAGCCGCGGTGTCGAAGGCGATCGACCGGGCCGGTTTCAAGATCATTGCGTCCGGGATGCGGCACTGCAACGCCGCCCGCGAGCGCGGCGAGGCGCCGGAGATGACCGAGGAGGAGCTGGAGAAGCTCTTCCTCTCGCTGGCCTGAGCACACAAGCACGGAGCACGGCCACCCACGTCGCGTGACAGCGACGTGGGTGGGTAAGCACTGCGCACACGTCGACAACCGCGGACGTGTGCCCGTCGGATACCCCCCGGGGTATAGATCCCACAAGGAGCACGGCAATGGCAGTTGAGGTGTCCGTCATCGCGACGTCCTCGCTCGGCGACCGCAGTTACCTGGCCTCCGACGGCGCGGTGGCGATCGTCGTCGACCCCCAGCGCGACATCGACCGGGTCATGTACCTCGCGGGCGCCAAGGGCGTGCGCATCACCCACGTGGTGGAGACCCACATCCACAACGACTACGTCTCCGGCGGCCTGGAACTGGCCCGGCTGACCGGCGCCGACTACCTGGTCGCCGCCGACGACGAGGTCGGGTTCGACCGGACCCCGGTCGCCGACGGCGACACCGTGCCCGTCTCCGGCGCGATGCGGCTCCGGGTGGTGGCCACGCCGGGGCACACCTTCCACCACCTGTCGTACGCGCTCGACGAGGCCGACGACGGCGGCTGGCGGCCGGTCGGGGTGTTCACCGGCGGCTCGCTGCTCTTCGGCACCACCGGCCGCACCGACCTGCTCGGCGCGCAGCACGCCCACGAACTCGCCCACCACCAGCACGCGTCGGCGAAACGGTTGGCCGACCTGCTGCCCGACGGGGCCGAGGTGTGGCCGACCCACGGATTCGGCAGCTTCTGCTCGGCCAGCCAGGCCGACGCGCCGGAGTCGACCATCGGCCGGGAGAAGCGGGCCAACCCCGTGCTGCGGCTGGCCGCCGACGAGTTCGTCACCGAGACCCTGGCCGGGCTCGACGCCTACCCGGCGTACTACGCCCACATGGGCGTGGCGAACCTCGCCGGTCCGGCGCCCGTGGACCTCACCCCGGTCGCCCGGGCCGACGCCGCCGCGCTGCGCGAGCGGATCGCCGACGGCCAGTGGGTCGTCGACCTGCGGCACCGCAAGGCGTACGCCGCCTCACACCTGGCCGGCACCGTCAGCCTCGGGCTCGACGGCCCGATGTCGACCTGGCTCGGCTGGCTCGTCGACTGGGGCACACCGATCACCCTGCTCGCGGAGACCGCGGCGCAGGTCGCCGACGCCCAGCGCGAACTGGTCCGCATCGGCATCGACCGGCCGGCCGCCCAGGCCACCGGGACGGCCGAGCAGTGGGCCGCCGACCCGGGGCAGCTGCGGGACCTGCGGACCGCCGACTTCCCCGCGCTGGCCGCCGCCCGCGCCGGCAACACCCCGGCGGGGCTGCCCGCCCCGGACGTCGTGCTCGACGTCCGGATGACCAACGAGTGGCGCGCCGGCCATGTCGAGGGCGCCGTGCACATCCCCCTGCCCGACCTGCCTGCGCGGCTCGCCGAGGTGCCCCCGGGCGTGGTCTGGGTGCACTGCGGCTCCGGGTACCGGGCCACCGCCGCCGCGTCGCTGCTGGCGAACGCGGGCCGCGAGGTCGTGGTGCTCGACGACGCGTTCGCCCGGGCCGAGGCCGCCGGAGTCGCCATGGTCGGCGGCGCCTGACCTGAACCTGGCCGCCGGCCGCCGCGACCGGCGGCGGCCGGCCAGCCCCCTGCGCCGGTCGGCCGCCGCGAAGCGGCTTCGGCCGGCCAACCCCTGTCCGAGTCGGCCGCCGCGAAACCGCTGCGGCCGGCCGGTCCCTGCCCGAATTTCACGTGATACATCCCGAATGAGGAAGAATGAGCACTTCGAAGAACGCCCGCCCTGCCGCCCTCGACGCCGCCGCCCTGCGTGAGCTGATCGACTCCGGCCGCGCGCCCCGCCTGCTGGACGTGCGCACCCCGGCGGAGTTCGAGACCGCACACATCCCCGGCGCCTACAACGTCCCGCTCGACCTGCTCAAGGAGCACCGCGAGGAACTGCGCCACCACCTCGACGAGGACGTGGTGTTGATCTGCCGCTCCGGCGCCCGCGCCACCCAGGCCGAGCAGGCCCTCTCCGGGGCCGGGCTGCCCCGGCTCAAGGTCCTGCACGGCGGCATGACGGCCTGGCAGGCCGCCCACGCGCCGATCACCCAGGGCGCCCCGCGCTGGGACCTGGAGCGACAGGTGCGGCTCGTCGCCGGGTCGATCGTCCTGCTCAGCATCCTGGGCTCGGTGTTCGTACCCGGCCTGAAGTGGGTGGCCGGCTTCATCGGCGCCGGGCTCACCGTCGCCGCCGTCACCAACACCTGCGCCATGGGCATGTTGCTCGGCAAGCTGCCCTACAACCGGGGCGCCAGCTGCGACCTGGACACCGTCGTCGGTCAACTGCGTGCGGGGTCGACAACCGGGCGGCGGTCGTGACCGGCGGCCTCGCGCTGACCGTCGGGCTGGCCGTCCTCATCGGGATCAGCCTCGGCCTGCTCGGCGGGGGCGGCTCCATCCTCGCCGTACCGCTGCTGGTCTACGTCGCCGACCTGCCGCCGAAGGAGGCGATCGCCACCTCGCTGCTGGTCGTCGGGGTGACCAGCGCCGTGGGCGTGCTGCCCCACGCCCGCGCGGGCCGCGTCCGGTGGCGGACCGGCCTGGTCTTCGGGGCCGCGGGCATGGCCGGCGCGTACGCCGGAGGCCGCCTCGCCGCGTTCGTCCCGGCCGCGGTCCTGCTCGCCGGCTTCGCCCTGATGATGCTCGCCACCGCGACGGCCATGATCCGCGGCCGGCGCGGCCGCGGCGGCGGCCGGCCCGTGCCGCACGAGCTGCCGGTGCTGCGGGTGGTGCTCGACGGCGTCGTGGTCGGCCTGGTCACCGGCCTGGTCGGCGCCGGCGGCGGCTTCCTGGTCGTCCCCGCCCTCGCCCTGCTCGGCGGCCTGCCGATGCCGGTCGCGGTCGGCACCTCGCTCGTGGTCATCGCGATGAAGTCCCTCGCCGGCCTGGCCGGCTACCTGTCCACCGTCGACGTCGACTGGGGCCTGGCCGCCGCGGTCACCGCCGCCGCCGTGGTCGGCAGCCTCGCCGGCGGCCGGCTCGCCGGGCACGTCCCTGAGAACGTGCTGCGCAAGGCGTTCGGGTGGTTCGTGGCGGCGATGGGCCTCTTCGTCCTCGGCCAGCAGCTCCCCGGGCAGGTGCGGACCAGCCCGCTGCTCTGGGCCGTGGCGGGAGCGGTGGCCGCCGCCGTGGTCGGCGCGCTGCTGCGCGACCGCCGGCGCCGCGCCCGACCCGACCGGACGACGGGTGCCGGTGTGCCGCGCCGTCGCCGGCGACGCGACCGGCACGACCGACACGACCGGGCAGACCGGCGTGGCCGGGCAGACCGACCCGGCCGGGCGGCGGTGCGGCCGTGACGCCGGTTCCACCGGCGGGCGGAGTCGCGGGGCGACCCGGCGGGCCGTACCGCTCAGGGACGCAGGATCAGCCGGATGGGGTTGCCCTCCTTGGTGTGCACCCGCCGCACCGCCTCCTCCGCCTCGGCCAGCGGCAGCACGTCACTGATCGACGCGCTCAGGTCGAGCCGCCTCTGCCGGGCCAGGGACACCAGTTGCTCGACGTGCTCGGACTCCGAGCCGTAGTGGCCGAGCAGCGCCTGCCGGAAGTAGTTGAACGGGCTGTCCGACGCGATCGTGACCGGCTTGTTGGCGATCCCGGCGAGCACCAGCCGACCCCGGCGGGCGAGCACGGTCAGCGCCTGCTCACGGACCGGAGTCACCCCGGCGAAGTCGAACGCGACGTCGAGGCCCCGCCCGCCCGTCAACTCCAGCACGGCGTCGCGGAGCCCGGGGTCGGCCGGGTCGAGCGCCGCGTCGGCGCCCAGCGCCGTCGCCCGGTCCCGCGCCGCCGCCAGCGGCTCCACCGCGATCACCGGGGCCGCGCCCACCAGGCGCAGCAGTTGGACGGCGTGCGCGCCCAGGCCGCCCACGCCCCACACCGCGACCGCCTCTCCGGGCCGGGTGCGCCCGGTGTCCGTCACCGCCGCCCAAGGGGTGGAGACCGCGTCCGGGATGATGCAGGCCTGCTCGAACGGCAGGTCGTCCGGGATCGGCACCACCGTGTCCTCGCGGGCCACGGCGTACTCGGCCCAGCCGCCGTCGTAGTCCACGCCCCGGGTGAACACCGTGCCGCGCCGGTCCCGCTCCCCCGCCTGGAGCAGCACCCGCTGGCCCGGCGCCCACCCCTCGACGTCGTCGCCGAACGCGTCGACCACCCCGGCGACCTCGTGGCCCAGCGTCACCACGTCGCCGGGCAGGTAGAGCGGCGTGAGGGTGCCGTCGATCAGGTGCACGTCCGACAGGCAGACACCCGCCGCCTCGACCCTGATCCGTACCTGCCCACGCTCCGGCTCCGGCACCGGCACCGACTCCATCCGCAGCACCCGGTCCGCCACGTGCAGCCGTCCGGCCAGCATGTCCGCCACAGTGCGCGCTCCCTGTCCGGCCCCCGGTCGGCGGCCCTCGACGAGCGCGCATACCCGGCCGGACGGAAGGAATGCGCGCCGGTGGCCGGCCCTCGGGGCGCCGCCCGGTAGCATCCGGGCCCGTGGGCGTGCGATTCGAGGAACTGGCCTGGCGGGACACCCCGATCGGCCTCATCAGCCTGCGTCGGCGCCGCGACCCGTCGCTCGACGTCGAGGTGTACGAGGTCAAGCTCGACGACGAGTTCCTGATGTCCAGCCTCTTCCCCGTCGCGGAGATCGAGCTGGCCCGGCTGGGGCTGGCCCCGCTGGCGGGGCGCGACCTCGACGTGGTCGTCGGCGGCCTCGGCCTCGGCTACACCGCCCGCACGGCGCTCACCGACGAGCGGGTCGGCTCGCTGCTGGTGGTGGAGGCGATCGAGGACGTCATCGACTGGCACCGCCGCGAGTTGCTGCCGTTCGCCGCCGGGCTGGCCGCCGACCCGCGTACCCGCTTCGTGCGGGCCGACTTCTTCGCCGCCGTCGCCGACGGCACCGGCTTCGACCCGCAGGCGCCGGGACGGCGGTTCCACGCCGTGCTCCTCGACGTCGACCACTCGCCGCGCAACGTGCTGCACCCCACCCACGCCGCCTTCTACACCCCGGACGGCCTGCGCCGGCTCGCCGCCCACCTGCACCCGGACGGGGTGTTCGCCCTCTGGTCGGACGACCCGCCCGACGCCGCGTTCGAGGAGGCGCTCGCCGCGGTGTTCCGTACCGCGCGGGCCCACGTCGTCCCGTTCGCCAACCCGCTGACCGGCGGGGAGTCGACCAACACCGTGTACGTCGCCCAGCTCTGACAGGCCACCTGACCAGGCGTTCCGGCGGCGGCGCGGTGGCGCTGCTCGCGGTCGTCGTGCTGGCGGCGGTCAAGGGGCGGCAGGCGATGCACCACTCCGCCGGGCGCCGGTGACGTCGAGCGCGGCGGCCAGCTCCTCGTCGTAGGTCGCGATCGGTCGCCCGTCGGCGGCGTAGGCGACGAGCCGGCCGTGGGCCATGGTCGCCGACCGGAACGAGAACGTCCGGGGCCCCGGATGGGCCGCCAGCAGCGGGATGACCCGGGGCGCGCCGCCGGGAGCGGAGTGGTATTCCAGCCGGGCCACCGCCGGCGACACCACCCCGTTGACCCGGACCTTGGTCTTCTCGCGCCGGGTGCCGAAGGTCACCGGGGCGTCGGTGCCGTACGCGGCGCACTGCACCGGGCCCCGGCAGACGAAGAAGTAGCGTGGATTGTCCACGTCGGACAGCGTGTACGCCTTGAACGTCGGGTCGGCGCCGGCCGGCAGCGGCTGCACGGCGAAGAACGCCACGGCCAGCGCGGCGGTGGTGCCCACCCGCAGCCAGCCGCGGGCCGCCCGGGGCCACCGGCCCGCGCCCGCCACCGCCAGTGCCGCCCCGCCGAACCCGGCCAGGCAGAGCACCCCGACGCCCAGCGCCCGGGCGTTCTCGAAGAGGAACTGGATCCCGGGGGTCGTCGAGACCGGGGCCAGCACCACCCCCAGCGAGACCACCATCGCCACCAGCAGCGCGCCGCCGGCCACCCGCCGGGCGATCCCCTCGGCGCCGATCAGCAGCATCGCCGCCAGCACCGGCCAGATCTGGTGGTGGGTCCAGGACACCGGGGAGGCGGCGACGGTGGCGCACCCGACGAGCACGGCGGCGTGCCCGGGCCGCCCGTGCGCGGCGAGGTGCCGCGCCCGCAGCAGGGCCACCCCGCAGAGAACGGCAACCAGGGCCGCCCAGAGCAGCGGCAGGGACGCCTCGTCGAGCCCGATCCGCAGCAGCATGCCGTGCACCGACTGGTTGCCGAGTGAGGCGAGGTTGCCGATCCGCGCCGTGTCGCGCATCGCCTCGGTCCAGTACGTCCAGCTCGCCGCCGGCAGGACCGCCGCCCCCAGCGCGGCGCAGCCCAGGAAGGTGACCACGGCCCGCCCGGCGTCCCGGTAGCGTCCGGTGGCGAGGAAGTAGACGACGAACAGCAGCGGGGTCAGTTTGATCGCGGCGGCCACCCCGACGAGCACGCCCCGGAGTCGGGCCGGGACGACACCCATGCCGTCCAGCAGCGCGAGCAGCACGATGAAGATGCTGACCTGGCCGAATCGGAGGTTGCTCTGCACCGGCGCGGAGAGCATCAGGGCGCAGGCGACGGCCGGCACGACGAGGGCCCGCCGAGGCCCGGGGCCGGCGAGCAGGCGGCCCACCGGCACCGCGATGGCGACCACCGCGAGGCAGGTCAACGCCAGCCAGACGCCCTGCGCGACTCCCTCGGGGACGGCGGCGACCGGCCAGAGCACCAGCGCCGCGAACGGCGGGTAGGTGAACGGCCCGCCGTTCTCGGCGACGAAGTCGTAAAGCGGTCGGCCGGCGTGCAGGTGCAGCAGCGCGCCCCGGTAGATGTGCAGGTCGGAGAGGCGGTCCGGGCGGAGCGTCACGAGCGCGGACGACCCCGCGGCGACGATGACGAACACCGACCAGAGCACCGCCACCCGCCGATCCCGCATCGTCGGAGTCTACGGCCGGCGCCCGGCCGCCGGGGACCCCGACCAATACCTACGCGACCGTAGGTTACCGTGAAGTAGGCCCGGCGACGCGTGACGTGCGGAGGAGAGACATGGACCTGAGTGCGGAGCGGCCCTGGCTGCGCAGCTACGCCCCGGGCGTGCCGGCGACAGTCCCGCCGTGCGACGAGTCGCTGGTCGATCTGCTACGCGACGCCACCCGTCGCTTCGGTCCCCGGGTCGCCCTCGACTTCTTCGGCGCCACCACCACGTACGCCGACCTGTTCGACCAGGTCGGCCGGGCGGCTGAGGCGCTGCGGCGGCTCGGCGTCGACCGGGGCGACCGGGTCGCGCTGGTGCTGCCGAACTGTCCGCAGCACGTGGTGGCCTTCTACGCCGTGCTGCGCCTCGGCGCGGTGGTGGTCGAGCACAACCCGCTCTACACCGAGCAGGAGCTCACGCACCAGCTCGCCGACCACGGCGCCCGCGTCGCGGTCGTCTGGGACAAGGTGGCACCCCTCGTCCGCCGTACCGCCGGCGCCACGGCGGTCGAGACCGTGGTCGCGGTGGACCTGACCCGGGCGCTGCCCCGGCGCAAGCGCTGGGCACTGCGGCTCCCGCTGCCTCGGGCGCGCGCCGCTCGCGCGGCGATGACCGCGCCCGCGCCGGGGGCGCTGCCCTGGGAACGCCTCGTCGCCGCCGGCCCGCCGCTCGCCGCCGGGCACCCCGCCCCCGGCCCGGACGACACGGCGCTGCTGCAGTACACCGGCGGCACCACCGGCACGCCGAAGGGCGCCGTCCTGACCCACCGCAACCTGCGGACCAACGCGGCGCAGGGCCGCGCCTGGGTGCCGGGCCTACGCGACGGCGCGGAGACGGTGTACGCGGTACTGCCGCTGTTCCACGCGTACGGGCTGACGCTGTGCCTCACCTTCGCGGTGGGCATCGGCGCCACGCTGGTGCTGTTTCCCCGCTTTCGACCTCGACCAGACCCTGGAGGCGGCACACCGCCGCCCGCCGACGTTCCTGCCCGCCGTCCCGCCGATCTACGAGAAGCTCGCCACCGCAGCCCGGGAACGCGGCGTCGACCTCACCTCGGCCCGGTACGCCATCTCCGGCGCCATGGCGCTGCCCCCGGCGACGGTCGAGGTGTGGGAGTCGGTCACCGGCGGGCTGCTCGTCGAGGGCTACGGCATGACCGAGACCTCCCCCGTGGCGCTGGGCAACCCGGTCTCCCCCGCCCGGCGTCCCGGCACCGTCGGGGTGCCGTTCCCGTCCACCGAGATCCGCATCGTGGACCCGGAGGACCCCGCGCGCGACCGCGAGCCGGGCCAGGCGGGCGAGCTGCTGATCCGGGGGCCGCAGGTGTTCGCCGGCTACTGGCGCCGCCCGGAGGAGACGGCGGCGGTGCTGCTGCCCGGCGGCTGGCTGCGCACCGGGGACATCGTGGTGACGGACGCCGACGGCTTCGTCACGGTGGTCGACCGGATCAAGGAGCTGATCATCACCGGCGGGTTCAACGTCTACCCGTCCGAGGTGGAGGACGCGCTGCGCAGCATCCCGGGCGTGCGCGACGCCGCGGCGGTCGGCCTGCCCGGCGCGCACGGCGGCGAGGAGGTGGTGGCGGCGGTCGTGCCGCACGAGGAGGCCGACCTGGACGAGGCCGCCGTCCGGGCCGCGTGCCGGCAGCACCTCACCGCGTACAAGGTGCCCCGCCGGGTCGTCCTGGTCGAGGACCTGCCCCGCTCGCAGATCGGCAAGGTCCTGCGCCGCGAGGTGCGCGACCGGCTGCTCGCCGACGGTTGAGGCGGCGGGGCCGGTCGGTCCGCCCGCACCGTCACGCGCAGGTCGGGTGCGGCGGCGGGACGGTGGTGCGGGGCGGTCAGAACCAGTCGTCGCGCATCTCCAGCGTGGTCCGGTCGAGGCTCTCCAGCAGGTCGAACTGAGGCCCGGTGCGGGGCAGCTCGTAGCGGAAGAAGTACCGGGCGGCCTGCCGCTTGCCGGCGTGCAGCTCGGCGTCCGGCCCGTCGCCCGGGCCGCCGGCCGCCTCGACGACGAGCAGTTGCTCCAGCCACATCCAGGCGATCACCACGTGGCCGACCGCCTCCAGGTAGACGCTCGCGTTGGCCAACGCCACCGCCGGGTCGCCGGTGCTCCACAGCCGCCGGGTGACCAGGGTGACCCGGTCCAGGGCCGCGCCGAGCGGGCCGGCCAGCCCGGCGGCCTCGCCCTCGGTCTTCCACGCCCGGGCGACCGTGGCGCGGACCGTCTCGACCAGCAGCGCGAGCCCGTCCCCGCCGCGCATGGTCACCTTGCGGCCCAGCAGGTCCAGCGCCTGGATGCCGTGGGTGCCCTCGTGGATCGGGTTGAGCCGGTTGTCGCGCCAGTGCTGCTCGACGTCGTAGTCGCGGGTGTAGCCGTAGCCCCCGTGCACCTGGATGGCCAGGTCGTTGGCGGCCAGGCACCACTGCGACGGCCAGCTCTTCGCGATCGGGGTGAGCACGTCCAGCAACAGTCGCGCGCGTTCCCGGTCCGCCGCCTCCGGCGCGGTCTTCTCCTCGTCGAGCAGCCGTCCGCAGTAGAGGACGAGCGCCAGCGCGCCCTCCACGTAGCTCTTCTGCGCCAGCAGCATCCGCCGCACGTCGGGGTGGGCGACGATCGGCACCTGCGGCGCGGTGGGGTCCTTGTCGGCGGCCGGGCGGCCCTGCGGTCGCTGGCGGGCGTACGCGAGCGACTTCAGGTAGCCGTGTAGCCGAGGGCGGTGGCACCCGCGCCCACCCCGATCCGGGCCTCGTTCATCAGAGTTGCGGCGTGGAAACCAGCCCTTCAGGGCCGGGAGGAAACGCCGCTCCCTCCCCTCAATGATCGTGCAACACAATGGACCGCTAGAATGTGAAATGTGAGCGGAGTGGTGAAGCGGGCATACAAGTACCGCTTCTATCCCACCGGTGAGCAGGCCGAACAACTCAACCGCACCTTCGGGTGCGTACGCTTGGTCTACAACAAAGCCCTCGAGATGCGGACCCGCGCATACGCCACCCAAC